>JAEUKJ010000332.1 GCA_016792665.1 Deltaproteobacteria bacterium
AAGCCATCCTCATCGCTCTCCTCATCGGCGCCATCGCGGGCTGGCTGGCGACCCTCCTGGTCGGCCAGTGGAGCCTCGGCCTGGTCTACAACATCATCGTCGGCATCTTCGGCGGGATCCTGGCCTCATGGCTCTTCCCGAAGCTGGGCATCTCGCTGGGAGGTGGCCTCCTGGCCGCCATCCTCGCCGCGACCCTCGGCGCGACCATCATCCTGTTGGTGATCTCGACGATTCGGCGCATCGGCAACGCCCCGCGACGCCGCCTCTGAGGGGCCCGCCGGCATCCATCTGCCAAAGCCTCGCCGCACGGACTTAAGGTCGGTCGGCGAGTCGGCCGTGGGCAGCGTGGCCACGCAAGAGCTGCTGGGGGCGTTCGCGGTTGGCACGGCCGCACGCCTTCTGTTAGGTTCGCCGCATGCGTGCTCGTGCGATCGTGCTCGGTCCCGATGGTCGCCATGTCGAGCTCGGCCACGGCGATGTGATCGGTCGGCTGGGCTGGTGCGCGCTAGCGATCGATGACGGCCGCATCTCGGAGGCGCACGCGCTCGTGTCGCTGCGCGGGGATGCGCTGCAGTTGCTGGCGCTGCGCGGGCGCTTCGCGGTCGATGGGCGGGCCGTGTCGCAGGTCCCCCTCGAGCCGGGGCTGGTCGTGACCCTGGCCGACGAGCTGCGCATCGAGGTCGTCGAGGTCGTCTTGCCCGACGAGGTGCTGGCCCTGTCGTTCGATGGGCAGCAGGCCCAGGTCTTGTTGGGGACGACATCGATCCTGCTCGGGCCCCCGGTCACGCTGCGCGGCGGCTGGGACGGGCGCGCGGACGCGTGGGTCTGGTCGGGCTCGGAGGCGGGCGATGCCGAGGGCGGCGATGCGGGTTGGCGCTTGCGCCGCGCGGGCCACAAGGACGCCGAGCCGGTGAGCGTCGGCCAGCACTTCGAGCTGCTGCACGCGGGCGGGTCGACGCGCATCGCGGCGGTAGCGGTGCCGCTGAACTCGGCCGCGGCGACGCCGACCGTGGTCGAGGGCAGTATCACGGCGCCGCTGACGATCATCGCGCGCTTCCAGACGACGCACGTCTTGCGGGCCAAGGACGAAGTGCTGGTGCTGGATGGGGCGATGGGGCGCGTCGTGAGCGAGCTCGTGGCGCTGAATGGGCCGACCTCGTGGGAGGTCGTGGCGCGTGAGGTGTGGGGAGCCGAGCCGCCCGAGACCCTCTTGCGCGGTCGCTGGGACGCGACGCTGTCGCGACTCCGGGCGCGTCTGCGCGGGGCCGGGGTGCGCCCCGACCTGGTGAGGTCGGACCGGCAGGGCCATGTCGAGCTCGTGCTCGGGCCGCTGGACCGCGCCGTCGACGAAACGTGAAAGACGTTCACAAAACCTCCACACCCGCGTCGGAAGCCGCTCTGTCACTCCTCGAAGGAGGCCACGAGGGCGGGTCGGGGGGCGACGAGCCGTTCGAGCGCTTCGAGCACGAGCGCTACCGGATCGGGGCCCGCCTCGGTCAGGGCGGGATGGGGCGCGTCTTCGTGGCGCACGATCTGCGGCTCGACCGGGACGTCGCGCTGAAAGAGGTCCTGCGCCCCGAGCCGGGGCTGGCCGAGCGCCTGCGACGCGAGGCGCGCCTCACCGCGGCCCTGGACCACCCGGGGATCACCCCGATCTACGACGCGGGCCGACGCGATGACGGGCGCCTCTACTACACGATGCGGCTCGTGCGCGGGCGCCCGCTGAGCGAGGTCATCGCCGAGGTGAACCGCCCGAGCAGCGCGCCAGCGCAGAGACCGTCCAGCGACGCGAGGCACGCGCGCGGCGAGGCCGGACCCGAGATCGAGCCCAAGGACCGAGCACCCGCGGCCGCGGAGGTCGGGGCAACCGGCGACCTCGCAGGGGACGCCTCGGCCAGCGACGCACGACGACGAGCCGGGCGCGAGCGCCTCATCCGCATCGTGCTCGAGGCGGCGCGCGCCGTGGCGTTTGCGCACGCGCGTGGGATCCTGCACCGCGATCTCAAGCCCGACAACATCATGGTGGCCGAGCTCGGCGACACCCAGGTGGCCGACTGGGGGCTCGCGTGTCGCGTCGACGATCCCGACGCGGGCCTTCGCGCGGGGACGCCCGGCTTCATGGCGCCCGAGGTCGAGGCCGGCGGTCGGGCGACGACGCGGTCGGATGTGTGGTCGCTCGGTCGCATCCTTGCGTGCGGGCTCGGGCTGGATGCGAGGGCCTCGGCAACGCCCCTGTCGCGCCCTCCCCTGGCGCCGCCCGACGAGCTGCTCGCCATCGTGCGACGCGCTGGCGCCGCACGACCCGAGGCGCGCTATGCGAGTGCCGGGGAGCTCGCGGCCGACCTCGAGCGCTATCTGTCGGGAGAGCGCGTCCACGCACATGCCTACTCGGCCTGGGCTCTCGCGCGGCGCCTCATCCGCATGTGGCGCGTGCCGCTGGCGGTGGCCGGGGTCGCGCTGGTCGTGACCGCCGTGGCGGTGCTGATGGCGTGGCAGGCGACGACCGACGAGCGCGACCGCGCCGTCGCCGCCGAGGTCGATGCCGAGCGTGCGCGCGCACAGGATGCGCTGCGGCTGGCGGCGCTCTTGAGGACCCAGGCGGTCGAGGCCGAGGCGCGCGGCGCGTTCGCCGAGGCCGGGCTCATGGCGGCACGCAGCTTCGAGCTGAAGCCGAGCCCCGAGGCACGCGCGCTGTTGATGGCGCTCGGTGCGAGTGGGACCCCGACGCGCGAGGCCGACGCGCGCACCGCGACCTACGCAGAGGGGATGCGCCCCATCCACGGCTCGCGCGACCTCCTCCACCTCGAGGACCACCGCGTGAGGCGCATCGCGCCCGACGGCTCGGTGCGGTGGGAGTCGCCCGGTCAGGCGGTGCTGGCCACGGCCCTCGATCAGAGCGAGGCGCCCGACGGCGCTCGTGCCTCGGAAGGCGGCGCCGGAGAGGGGCGGTACGCGCTCCTCCAGCTCGTCGATCGCATCGAGGTCCTGGAGCTCGACTCGGGGCATCGATGGCCCGTCGGGCCGCAGATGCGCTACGGCGCATCGTTCGAGATCGACGCGACGCGCGACCTCGCCCTCGACGGCAATCGCGGGATCATCAACCTGTGGGACATCGGGCTCGACCGCTCGCGCCTGGGCTTTCCGGGGCAGCGCCCCCTCCTCTTCGAAGTCCCCGCGTGTGGCCCGGTCGACATGCTCGGCACGGCCCTCCTCGACCCGCGCGCCACCGGGCACACCTCCGGGGCGGCCGAAGTGCTGGCCGTGTGCCATGACTCGACCCTCCAGCTCGTGGGCGAGTTCGGCGGCAGTACGGTCGAGGTCGTCGACCCGACCAAGCTCCTGTCGCGCACCTCGACCCTGGCGCTGCGCGGCGAGCTCCTCGTGGTAGGGACCCTCGAAGGCGAGCTCGCGGTCGTGCGGCTCGGCACTGCCCCCCGGGTCGACCTCATCTCGCGCCGGGCCGAGCTCGGCCGCATCGAGTCGATCCTGCTCTCGCCGGGAGACCCGCCCCGCTACGCCATGGTGCAGGCCCAGCGCGACGGCCCGCGCATCGTGGACCTCACCGCGCGCGTGGTGGCGCTCACCCTGCCGAAGTCCGACCGCGGGGCCGCCGCGTGGCGGGACGACGACGTGCTCGCGACGGTCGGAATGCGCCCGGCCGCGTGGCGCGTCCCGAGCCCCGCCTCGCCCCACCGACTCAACGCCGTCGCGGGGATCGGATCGCTCGCCAGCTCGCCCGACGGTCGCCTGGTCGCTGCCGCCGGCGCCGAGGGCAGCATCGCCGTCTTCGACCTCGAGACCGGCCAACGCACGGCGTACCGGAGCCCGATCGCGCGGGTCATCAAGCAGGTGGCCTTCTCGCCGGATGGGTCACAGCTCGCAGTGGGCGGCATGGGGAGCGACGACCTCTGGATCATCGACCGCGCGACGGGTGCGGCACGCGGGCTCGAGACCATCGGCAGTATCCGGCGCCTCGGGTGGTTGCCGAGCGGCGCGCTCTACGCGTTGGCGTTCGGGCCCGACGTGCGCTTCTGGGCGTCGTCGACAGCGAGCCCACGGGAGTTCGTGCCGAGGCCGTTGATCGCCCCGCCCGAGACCTTCGGCTGGATCGACACGAGCAACGTCCCGGCCGAGGATCGCGCGCTGTTGCTGGACGGCTTCGGCTGGGTCTGGACCCTCAGCGAGGCCGGCCTCGAGCCGACCCCGATCCGCTCGCGGGCCCTGGCATTGGCCGCCCTCGGCAAGGACCTCGTCGCGCTCGCCGAGGGGGCGCGCCTGGCAATCTTGGACACCGCAGGGCAGGTCGTGCGCGAGGTGCCGCTCACGTCGACGACCGTCGAGCTGGTCGCGTCCCCCGATGGGCGCCACCTCGCGAGCAGCGACACGCGCGGCCGGGTCGAGGTGCGTCAGACCTCGGACCTCGCGCTGGTGGCAGGCCTCGAGGCGCACCGCGAGCGGGCCGCCGCGCTGAGCTGGGGGACGCGCCGCCTGGTCTCCGGGGCCTGGGACGGAAGCCTGCGCGTGTGGAACCCGGAGGTCCTCGAGCGCGCACCCTCGAGCGCCGATCTCGAGCGCCTCTGGGGGCTCTCGGTCGACGCGCTCGACGCGGTGCGCTGACCCAGCTCAGGGGTCGTCGCAGCCCGCCTGCTCGACGCGCCAGAGGCCGTCCTCGAGGAGGGTCGAGGCGGTGCAGACCTTTTCTCCGATCTTGTAGCGCACACTCGCGCGGGTGCGCCCCGGCTCCTCGTACGAGGCCTTGACCTCGGTCGGCGCGCTCGGAAAGCGGGTCGGATCGACCGGGGTCGCCTTCACGACGCGCGCGAAGAAGTCGCGCGGAGCGATCGTCGCGAGCTCCCCACGCGTGAGCCCGACCTTGGCGAGCTCGTCGTCGGTGGCGCGTCCCGCCCGCTGGATGACCTCGGGCAGTGCGGCCCGCGCGGCCTTCGGCATGACGGCCCAGAGCTTGTCGATGTCGCTCGTGCGCGTGCCATCGGCAAAGACCATCAGCGCCTCCTCCGGGGTCGTCAGCGCGAGGCCCGGGATACGCTCGGCCACGCCGGTCGGGGTCGCGTCGGTCGAGCTCGTGGTGGTCGCGTCGGCCGGGGTCGGGGTGGTCGCGTCGGCCGGGGTCGCTGCGGCATCGGCCGCCTTCAGATCTGTCGCGGACGCACCATCCTCGGCGCGCGGCACGTCCGTCTCCGACTTGCACGCGAAGAGGAACAACGACGAGACGACCAGGACTGTGCGACGCATGGGACCTCCGAGGGTCGCCGCTAGCACGCCGCTCCCGAGGACGCCACCCGAAGGACTTGGGGTGCTCCGAGCTGC
>JAEUKJ010000343.1 GCA_016792665.1 Deltaproteobacteria bacterium
CTACCGACCGTACGTGCCCTTTGGTCAGCTGCGCACGACGCGCGGCGAGTACTTCCTCGTTGGACGCATCGATGGAGCCGACGCCGCGGCGGCCCTCGCGCTCGTCGAGCGCACGCGCGCAGCCGAGGTGTTGGCGCAGGCGGGTGCCCTGGCCGGCACGGTCTACGTCGACGGCAACCGTGGGCTGCCGCATCCAGCGACCGACGTGTTCGGGAGCTACGAGGCCGGCGAGTGGAACATCGTCGGGGTCGGCCAGGTCTTCGCGAACGACGGGCGCTACGCGGTCGTCGAGGACTTCGACGCCGAGGAGCTCGGGACCGCGCCGGCCCCGCTCACCGCGCCCGAGGCGCTGTACTACGCGGGCTGGTACAGCTTTGGGAACTACAACGATGTCTTCACCTGGCAGCCCGGGGCCATCGGCGGGCACCTCGACTCGTGCTCGGCCTGTGATCTCCGCGGCGAGCGCGACTGGTCCGCGATGGCCTTGAGGCGCGGCATCACGGCGACCTTCGGCGCGGTCAACGAGCCCTACGTCGCGGGCATGCCGGCGTACGACCAGTTCTTCGCGTACCTCTTGCAAGGGGCGTCGTTCGGCGAGGCCGCGGCCGAGGCGACGCAGCTCGGCGCGTGGATGATGGTGTGGGTCGGTGACCCGCTCTATCGACCCTATGGGGTCCGCGAGGTGGCGACGCCCCGGTGAGTCACGCGTCGTTGTTGGGCTGCGACGCGTCGGTGACCCACGCGTCGACCTCCTCCCAGCGGGACCAGAGCCACGCGATGCGCTCCTGTCGATCGACCGGGACCTCGGCGCGCGCATGTCGCCAGAAGCGGAGACGCACGGTCTTGCCGACGAGCTCGCCCGAGAGCACCGCGGCGACCGTCGCCAGGCCCTCGAAGCCGTGGTGCGCGAAGAAGACGAGATCGGCCTCGGGAGCGGCTTCCATGAGGGCAAGCGGACCGCCGAGGCGAGGCGGCAGGACGCGCTGGAGGCGCTCGGCCCGTGGCAGCAACGCGGGCTGCGAGGTGGCCAGGCGGTCGAGGGCGCGACGTCGCTTGGACGGGGTGAAGCGCGTGCCCTCGGGGTAGATGAGGACGCCGTCGCGGGGGCCGAGGTCGCGGGCCAGCGCGGCGACGCGGGCCAAGGACTGGGCGGTGTCGGTGCCGTCGCGGCGCACGAAGGCGTTGGGCAGGCGGAGGCCCGCAACGTCGAGACAGGGGTCGACGAGCAGCTCGGACTTCAGGACCCAGCGCAGGGCGAGGCCGCGGCGGCGGGTGAGGAAGGTCGTCGGCAAGAGCGTGTCGACGAGGCTCGTGTGTTGCATCAGGACCAGCACGGGGCCGCCGGGTGCCGGGCCGAGGGCGTCGTCGTCGACCTCGAAGCGCACGCGATAGAGGTTCCGCACGGTGTTGAAGAGGGTCGCGACCCAGGCGCTCTGGATGGCGTAGGTCCACGCGATGAGGCGTGAGCGCGAGGCGCCGAAGCCGGAGCCGACCCAGGCGCCGCACAGCGCCAGGAGGCCGACGACCTCGGCCAGGAGGTAGACGGCGCCGAAGAGGAGGAGGCGCGTCACGGCGAAGGGAGTCTTGCGGCGCAGGTACCGGAAGAGGTCGACGAGCACCGCGACGGTCAGGGTCGCCGGCAGGGTGCCGAGGACCAGCGCGGCGAGGAGGACGACCACGGGGATGGTGACGATGCGGCGACGGAGCGTGGGCACGAGACCTCGCGAGGCGGAGGCGAACGCCCTCCGCGGTAGGAAGCGAGAGGCGTAAGCGCCGATGTTCGCGAGGCAATCGCCGTTCGAACGACGTCGCCTGGGAGCGCAAGGTCAGCGGGGCAGGAGGGCGCGGACAGTGCCGACCACGACATAGAGGAGGAGGAGGCCGCAGAGCACCGCCCCGCCTGGACCACCGACGCACAAGAGGGTGAGGCCGGCGGCAATCGCGGCGAAGAAGGCGAGCTGGCGCGGGCGGCTCTTGAAGCGCTTGTAGGACGGGAAGGGGAGGCGGCTCACCATGAGGAGGCCCAGGACCAGCAAGAGGCCGAGCACGATGGCCGGGTGGTGGAGGTGCGCGAGGAAGGGCCAGGGGAGCTCGTAGGTGGTCATGACGAGGGTCGTGACCGTGAGCGCGGCGACCGGGCTCGGCAGGCCGATCATGTGGAAGCCCGGGGACTCACTGGGCGCGGACGACTGCACGTTGAAGCGCGCCAGGCGCACGGCGCAGGCCGCCACATAGAGGAAGGCGACGAGCCAGGTCACCGAGAAGGGCAGGGTCGCCGACAGGATCGGGCTGAGGGACCACGACACGGCGAGGTGGGCCGGGGCGACGCCGAAGGACACGATGTCGGCCAGGCTGTCGAGCTGCATGCCGAACGCCGAGGAGGTGCCGGTGAGGCGCGCGAGGCGGCCGTCGATCATGTCGCAGAGGCTCGCGCCGATGATGGCGCAGCCGGCCGCGTAGGGCGCGGTCGGGGCCCAGAGGATGGCGAGGAAGCCGCCGAGGACGCCGAGCAGCGTGACGGTCGAGGGGACGGCGAGGAGCAGGCCGTGGGAGCGGACCTTCGAGTCTGGCGAGTCTGGCGAGTCTGGGGAGTCTGGCGAGTCTGGCGATGGGGTCGATGGGGTCGTTCGGGTCGATCGGATCACGGGGTACGACCTCGGCGAAGGGGTTGGGGGGCGGCGCGGGTCGTGCGCGTCGGGCTCAGCGCCGCGGTGAGGCTGGCGAGGAAGACCTTGGAGGCGATGCCGTCGGTGCCGTTGGGCGGGGCCGTGCGGTGGAGCATCGGTCGGAAGACGTGGCGCGCGCGGTCGCCCCAGCGGAGGGCGACGAGGTCGCCGCGCGCGAGCTCGTCGGTGATGAGGTGCTCGGGCATCCAGCCCCAGCCCATGCCGGCCAGGAGGGCGACCTTCTTCGCGTGGAAGTCGGAGAGGCGGAACTCCTGCGGCTTCTCGAGGGCGCTGGTGCTCATCTGGAGGCGCTGGTCCGAGGCGCGCACGGTGAGGAAGGGGTGGGAGGCGAGGCGCCGCGGGTCGGGGCGCTGTGCGGCCAGCGGGTGATCTTTGGCCACGACCAGGATCGAGGTCAGGCTCGGCAGGGGGTGGACCTCGCCCATCGGGGTCTCGAGCGGGACGACGGCGATGACGATGGAGGCCTTGCTCTGCTGGGCGCGGGTCTCGACGTCGCCCAGGAACTCCGAGTAGACGGCGACCCGCGTCTCGGGCGAGGCGGCGGTGACGGCGCGCACGGCTTCGAGGATCGGCGAGACCGGCAGGAGCCCGTCGAAGACGACCGTCAGGGTGGGCTCGTAGCCGAGGCGGGCGATCTCACAGAAGCGTGCGAGCTCGTCCTGGGCGGCCAGCAAGCGGCGACAGTGCTCGAGCACGCGCAGGCCGACCTCGGTCAGGGTCGCGCGATAGCCGGAGCGATCGAAGAGGGGCAGGCCGACCGCGCCCTCGAGCTGGCGCAGCGCGTAGAGCACGGCGGTGTGGACTTTGTGGAGCTCGGTCGCCGCCTTGGCGAAAGTGCCGTGGCGGGCGACGGCGTCGAGGGCGCGGGCCTGGTCGAGCGTGATGTCCATCGGCCCAAACGTCTCCGGGGGCGACGAGATTGTCAATCTGATGCACCATGTCGGTTGAACGCTGGTGCATTGGGCGCGAGGCGGTGGTCCCCGCGGGGGCGCGGCCGAGGAGGCGAGCGATGGCGACGAAGAAGAAGGGAGCGGTGGCGATGGGCCCGGAGGCGGCGGTCGCATCGTTCGAGGCGGGCCCCGCGGAGACGCGCTCGGCCGAGTTGATCGAGAGGCTCGCCACGCTGTCGGCGACCAACGCCATCGCGTGTGGCTTGGCGGTCCTCGAGCGCTTCCCGGTGAGCGCCGTGGCGGCCTACGTGCTCGGGCGGACCCTGGCGGCGCGGGCCGACGGAACGCCAGGGCTGGAGATCCTGGAGGCGCGCATGCGCGAGCTCGCGGCGCAACACAAGACGCTGGCGGCGGTCTTCGGCGCGCTGGGCTAGCGGACCTCGGCCGGGCACGAAGGCGGGCACCAAAGATGGTGCACGCCATGCACCATCTCTGGCGGATCATTGTGCTATCCGTTGGGGGCGCCAGTCGGCAAGCTGTCTGCCTCGAACCCGAGGTGGACATGATTCCGTACGTCCGAGGCAAGGTCACCCGTCAGGCCCACGTCGATCTCCCGCCGGGGTCGTCAGAGGAAGAGTACGCGCGCGGCGGCTTCTCCGGCGCGTACGCGCACTTCTACCGCCAGCACGCGCCGGTCGCCTGGTCGCGTATCGAAGGCCCGCTGCGCCCGCGCTGCTTCGACCTGGGTGAGCTCGCCGGCCAGCCCGCGGCGGACTTCGACGACTACCTCGCGGGACGTCAGCCGCTGCTCGGCAACGACGACGTGGTCGTGTCGATGGCGCGGCTCACGAAGCCGATGGCCTACTTCTTCCGGAACGCGGACGCCGACGAGCTCGTCTTCGTGCACGCTGGACACGGCACCCTCGAGACCGAGTTCGGCGTCCTGCCGTACCGCCGCGGCGACTACCTCGTCATCCCGCGCGGCACGACCCAGCGCCTCGACCCGGCCGACGTGTCGACCTTCCTGGTCATCGCCACGCGCGGCGAGCTGGCCGAGCCCGAGCGCGGTCTCCTGGGCCAGCACGCCTTGTACGACCCGGCCGTCCTCGAGGTCCCGAGCCCGTCGGCAGACGGCGTCGGCTCGCGGCTCGCCGGCCAGAGTTTCGCGGGCAGCGCCCCCGGCGTGCGCGAGTGGGAGGTCCGCATCCAGCGCCAGGGCGAGCTGACCTCGGTCTTCTATCCCTTCTGTCCGCTCGACGTGCTCGGCTGGAAAGGGACGCTGACGGTGAAGCGGCTGGCGGTAAGCGACATCCGCCCGGTGATGAGCGAGCGCTACCACCTGCCGCCGTCCGCCCATTCGACCTTCGCGGCCGACGGCGTCATCGTCTGCACCTTCTTGCCGCGGTCGCTCGAGAACGGCGATCCCGGCGCCCTCAAGGTGCCGTTCTATCACTCGAATATCGACTTCGACGAGGTCCTCTTCTACCACGACGGCGAGTTCTTCAGCCGCACTGGAGTCCACCCCGGCATGCTGACCTTCCACCCCCAGGGCATCCACCACGGGCCGCAGCCCGGTGCCGCCGAGCGCGCCAAAGACGCGCAGCGCACCAACGAGGTCGCGGTCATGATCGACACGCGCCGGCCTCTGGCCGTCCTCGCCGGGGCCGAGCGTCACGAGCGCGCCGACTACTGGCAGAGCTGGGGTGCCCGCGCCGCGACGGCCGATGCGAACAAAGGGAGGGGGCAATGATGACGACGCGCAATCCCGTCGGCCTGGACGGTCTCGAGTGGGTGGAGCTGAGCGGGCCGAACCCCGCGCAGATCCGACAGATCCTCCGCGACTTCGGGTTCTCGTATCGCATGCGGCATGCGACCCGGAACGTCGAGCTCTGGCACCAGCACGACATCCAGTTCCTCCTCAACACCGAGCCGGGCAGCTTTGCGGCCGCGTTCCAGGACGCCCACGGTCCGTGCATCGCGTCGCTCGGGTGGCGCGTCGACAACGCCAACGCCGGCCTCGCCGAGGCGGTGCGCCGCGGCGCCAAGGCAGAGCGCGGTGACTACCAGCGGAACGGCGAGACCCTGCCGGCGCTGAGCGGCATCGGCGGGAGCCTCATCTACCTCGTCGACGACCGGACGCCGCTCACCGAGCGCTACGCCCGCCTCGGCTTCGTGACCGCGCCGGATGCCGAGTACCGCCCCGACAAGGGCTTCCTGCTCATCGACCACCTCACCAACAACGTCGCGCGCGGCACCATGAAGCCGCTGGCCGACTTCTACAAAGACGTCTTCGGGTTCACCGAGGTCCGCTACTTCGACATCAGCGGCGTCCAGACCGGCCTGACCTCGTATGCCCTGCGCTCGCCGTGCGGCCGCTTCTGCATCCCGATCAACGAGGGGCGCGAGGACGCCTCGCAGATCGACGAGTACCTGCGCGAGTATCGCGGCCCCGGCGTCCAGCACCTGGCGTTCCTGACCGAGGACATCCTCGCCTCGCTCGACGCGATGCAGGGCTCGACCATCGCGACCCTCGACATCGACGACGACTACTACGCGACGGTCTTCGACCGCGTTCCCGGCGTGGTCGAGGACAGGGCCCGCATCCGCGCGCACGACGTCCTGGTCGATGGCGACGCCGATGGCTACCTCCTCCAGATCTTTACGAAGAACCTGCTCGGCCCCATCTTCATCGAGATCATCCAACGCCGGAACCACCACTCCTTCGGCGAGGGGAACTTCGGCGCGCTGTTCCGATCGATCGAACGCGACCAGGAGCGGCGCGGTGTCCTCGCGGGTGGCGCGACGCGATGAGCGCGACGATGCGCGCGTTCGACGCGACCGAGCACGAGACCTGGCGCCGCCTCTACGAGCGGCTCGAGCACTGTCGCAAGGCCCAGGCCCACCCGATGTTCGCGGCGGGCCTCGCGCGTCTCGGCATCGCGGGCGACGGGATCCCCACGCTCGACGACGTCAACGCGCGCCTCGATGCGCTGACCGGGTGGCGCGGCGTGCCGGTCAGTGGCCTCGAGGATGGTCGGTCCTTCTTCGCGCTCCTGGCGGAGCGGCGCTTCCCGATCGGCGCCTTCATCCGCGACGCGCGCGACCTCAGCTACACGCCCGCGCCCGACATCTTCCACGACATGTACGGGCACCTGCCGCTGTTCGCGGACCCGGCCTACGCGGACTTCTGCCATCGCTTCGGAGTGGTCGCCTCACGGCACGCGGACGACGCCGTGAAGCTGCGTCGCTTCGAGCGACTCTTCTGGTTCGGGGTCGAGTTCCCGCTGGTCGAGGTGCCGCACGGCGAGCTCCGCGAGCTCAGGATCATGGGCGGCGGGATCTTGTCGTCCTTTGGCGAGTCGAGCTACGCGCTCTCGGGGGAGCCCGAGGTGCGGCGCTTCGACCTCCTGGAGATCCGCGACCGCGAGTATCGCATCGACGAGATGCAGCGGGTGCTCTACGCCGTCTCGCACCCCGAGACCCTCTATGGGTGTCTCGAGGTGTTCGAGAGGCTCGCGACGGCCTGAGCCGTTCGCGTCAAGGCACCGCGCGGACGACTCAGAGGTCGTTCTTGGCCAGCTCGTGACCCGGGTTCGGGTCGGCGGTGATCTCCATCGCCTCGAAGGCGATGGCCTCGCAGGCGATGCCGCGAGCGCGGTAGGCGGTGCAGCCGTCGTCTTCTGCGGCGGGCTTGGCGCTGAGCGTCGGGGCCGGGGCGGTCGGGCTCGGGGTCGGGTCGTTGGGGGAGAGGGCAAGTGCACCCAGTCCCAGGATGGCGGCGAGGGCCGTTCCGGTGACGATGAGGGTGACGCGGTTCATGACGAAGCCTCCAGTGTCTCTTGTGGCCGTCGAGGTGGCGGCACCTCTTCCGTCGGCCCCCGGCCCCGCGCTGTTGAGGCATTTCTCCAATTGTTTTCGCGGGTCATTGCGCACTGGGACAGTGCCCACCCCGAGGCAAATGGCCCAGAACGTGCGGCGGGTCGCGCGATCTCCCGGGGAGTTGTAAGACGGTTGTCACCACCGGCACGGGTGTGAATCGCACTACGCGGCGGCCGTCGAGCGCCCTCGACAGCCACCGGGGCCGCCTCCGTGACGGCGCCCCCGCCCACGACTCATTCGGCCTCGACCCAGGCCACCCTCAGGAGTGACTCATGAATCCCTTGCCGCGCCTCGTCGCATCCACTGCCTTTCTCGCCGCCCTCGTGGGTCCCATCGCGGGCTCGATGAGTGCCTCGGCCCAGCCGATGCGCATCGAGGTCTACGAGCCCTTCTATGATGGTGGCCGCTTCTCGACCAAGGGCCTGAACCTCGACGGCAAGGGCCTCCTCCTCGAGGTCGCCCGCGGCGGTCGCTTCGCGGCCTCGCTCGAGCTCCAGCCCGACTGCCGCGACTGCAACGCCAACGCCCAGAACCAGGTCGTGGTCGGGCTCGCGGGCGAGGGCGCCGCGCAGGCGTGCCTCTGGTCGGGCGGGGTGCGGCAGAGCGGCTGGACCCAGGCCAAGTTCTCGCTGGATATCCCCGACGTGCCGGGCATCTACGAGGTGCGCGCGCGCAACACGCAGGCGCGCTCGTGCCAGGAGGCGCTGGGTCAGTGGCGGCAGGGCCGGCCCGGCGGACCGGGCGCGGACGCGACCATCGGGGTCGTGGTGGTCTACGGCGATCCCGAGGCCGTGCCGGTCGTGCTCGACCCGCGCTCCGGCAATCCCCCGGGTGGACGTCCCGGCGGTGGCAACCGACCGCGTCGCGAGATGCGCGAGCTCCAGCGCCTCATCGACGACAACCTCGTGACCCTCGACCAGACCCAGCAGCAGATCCTCGCGCTGGCTACCAAGCCCGCCAACAACGGGCGCACCAAGCAGATGAAGGACCTCACCATCCGCGCCCGCGCCCTGACCGGCGAGCTCATGAACCTGCAGGCCGACCTCAAGGTGGTCATCGAGGACGTCGTCGATCGCGAGGCGAACAAGACCCAGCGCCCGCCGCCCATCCCCGTGACGCCGCCGCGCCCGCGCGTCGTGAAGCCGCAAATCGTCGTCATCGCCGGCACCGTCCCGACCCCGCGCCCGCTCTCGCAGGGTGAGCAGGCCGCCCTCCTCGACGCCCTCGAGAAGGCGACCTTCCCCGACAGCCAGAAGAACGCGCTGAACGACGTCATCCAGACCGGCGCCTTCTTCACCGTCGGGCAGGCCAAGGAGATCATCTCGCGCTTCTCGTTCGAGCCGCACAAGGCCGAGGTCGTCGGCATGCTCTGCCCGCTCATCATCGAGAACGGCGCGCTGCCGCAGCTCCTCACGATGTTCACGTTCGAGATGTACAAGCAGGACGCGCGCAATCGGACCGGGAACCGCTGCGGCTGGACGCCGTGACCAGCTGACGATGCCTCTCGCCCGGGGCCCGGTGACCTCTCGATAGGGGGCGCCGGGCCTCTTGCGTTCGGTGCGAGGATTCTTGACGACGGCGGGGCCGAGGGCGATCTCGGGGGAGAGTATCGCCTGGGAGTCCATCATGTCCGTGCCGCAGCCTCAGATCCGCGCCGAGATCCCCGACCACGATCCGCGCCAGCTCCACCTCGTCATCGACAACCCGACGGCGCGCAACGGCCTCACGGCGGAGAGTGCGGCGGAGCTGGGGGGCCTCATCGCGAAGGCCAGCGAGGACCCGAGCGTGCGGGTCATCGTGCTGCGCGGCGCGGGCGACCACTTCTGCTCGGGGGCCGACCTGCGCTCGAGCGGCGGCTTCTTGAAGGACGGGCCGGACTCGGTTCGAAAGCGCCTGAAGGACGGATTCCACATCGCCTCACGCGCGCTCTTCGCGTGCCCCAAGCCGACCCTCGCGGTGATTCGCGGGGCGTGCGTCGGCTTCGGCTTCGACTTCGCCATCTCGGCCGACCTGCGGCTGGCGGCCGAGGACGCGACCTTCGGCCAGGTCTTTACGAAGATCGGCCTCGTGCCCGACGGCGGGTCGAGCTACTCGCTGCCGCGCCTCGTCGGCATGGGCAAGGCGATGGAGCTCATGATGTTCGGCGAGCGCTTCGACGGGCGCGAGGCGGCGCGGCTGGGGCTCGTGAACCGGGCGGTGCCGGGCGCCGAGCTCGACGCGCTCGCGACCGACTGGGCCGCGCGCCTGGCCGACGGTCCGCCAGTGGCTTACCGCACCGCCAAGGCGAACCTGCACGCGGCCGCGGGCGGGACCTTCGACGACGCGCTGGTGCGCGAGCAGGAGGGCCAGGTCGTGTGCGCCCTCTCGAAGGACGCCTTGATCGGTGTGCAGGCCTTCTTCCTGAAGTCGAAGCCGAAGTTCGAAGGGAAGTGACCGCACCTGAGCTGCGCCCATCTGGGGCGGTGAGCGCGACCGAGCCACGGTCGACGCCGGGGGCGTGAGCTCAGCTCCGCGCGAGGCGCGCGAGGTGTCGGCCGAAAGCGCGCATCACCCAGAGGTGCACGACGGCCTGGGTCGACGCGTAGATGAACCAGGGCAGGCGCGGCGCGTAGTCGTGGATCGCCGCGATGACGAAGCGGCGGCCGAGGACCTCGCGGAACTCGAGGCGCGGACGCCCGCCGAGGCGCGCGAGCAGGCCGCCCGTGATGTAGAAGAGGACGCGGTCGGGGCGAGACCGATCGGGTGACAGGGTGAGCTCGAGGAGCGGCTTCTTCGACAGCGGCGCATAGAACCGGCAGTGCCGGGCCGCGTCGACCTCGACCCGCAGGACGCGCGCGATGAGCCAGGTCGGCAGCCAGCGGATGTACTCCTCGGCGACCCAGGCCGCGTCGCGCCCGGGCGGCAGGACCAGACGTTGAACCGAGCGCACGAGCGCCGGCCGTCGGGTCTTGCGCG
>JAEUKJ010000586.1 GCA_016792665.1 Deltaproteobacteria bacterium
AAGCTCGGCTGCGAGGGACGCGACTCCGGCTGACGCGAAGGACGCTCGAAGCTCGGCTGCGAAGGGCGCGACTCCGGCTGACGCGAAGGACGCTCGAAGCTCGGCTGCGAAGGACGCGACTCCGGCTGACGCGAAGGACGCTCGAACGAAGGACGCGACTCCGGCTGGCGCGAAGGACGCTCGAACGAAGGACGCGACTCCGGCTGAGCCTCGGGCTGACGCGAAGGACGCTCGAAGCCCGGCTGCGAAGGCCGCGCCGGCTCGTTCTCACGGCTCGGGCGGCTCGGCTGGAACGGCTGCGGCTGGCTGCCCGGCTCGCGACTCGGACGGTTGAAGTCGTTGCGACGTCCCGGCTCTTCGATCCCGCGACGCCCTTCCTCTCGGTTCATCCGCGTCGGCGCCCCATCGCGTCCCGACCAGTCACTTCGGCCCGGACGCTCGGCGTTCGGACGCGCGCCATCCGCGCCGTTCTGACGCGAGGGACGCCCCTGGAACCGGTCGCTCCTGCCGTTGTTGTCGAAGCGGTTGCCGCGGTCCTCACGCCCCGGGCGATTCGGACGATTGCCCTGACCCGGTCGCTCACCCGCTCCGTTCGGACGCGGGCGTGCTCCCTCTCCACCGCGACGCGCCGGCTGCGGACGCGCCCCGACCGGCCGACCCGAGTAGATCGGGCGCGGACGTGCAGTGTGCACAGGCACGGCCCGGGCCGGGGCGTAGCGACGCTCCGACACGTAGCGGACCGAGTGCACATGACGATAGTTGTAGCGATAGCCGGGACCGTAGGTCCAGTGGTAGCCCGCGTAGTAGGCGGGGCGGAAGCCCACCGGCGCCACCCAGGTGCCCGTGTACCAGTAGCCCGGCGTCCAGCGCCAACCGGTCCAGCAGCCCGGCACCCACGAATAGCCGGGGCGATACGCCTCGCGCCAGTAGCCGTCGTACCAGGCCCCGGCCACCGAGTAGCCCGGGACGAAGACGTAGCCCGCGCGCGTCACCGTCGGCGACCAGTAGCCCGCGTAGTAGTAGCCGTCTCCCCAGTAGCCATCGACCCAGGTGTAGCCGTCGCGCACCGAGTTGCGCCAATGGCCCAGCGTGAAGTAGCCCTCGGGCGTCACGTAGCCCGGGGTCCACACGTAGTTCGGGCGGCTCGCCACCGGGCGCCAGTAGCCCTGCACCCACGCGCCAGCGTCGTAGTACCCTTCCTGCCAGGTGTACCCATCGACCGCGTTGTCGCGCCAGAAGCCGGGATTGTAGCGCCCGTCGTCGTCGCGCCAGCCCCACTCGTAAACGTAGCCCGTGCGCTCGGCGACCGGCTCCCAGTGGGCCGGGACGTCGTAGCCATTCTCGTCGACGTAGGCCTCGACCCACACGAAGCCGTCCTTCGCTCGGTCGCGCCAATAGCCTTCGATCCACTCACCGTCGACGCCGTAGTGACCCTCGACCCAGACGAAGTCGTCATTGTCGTCGTTGGCCGCGGCGTTCGAGCCGTCGTCATACTGCGGGTCATACTCTTCGTAGTCCCCGCTCTCCTGGGCGCGAGCCGACGAGCCGCCGAGCGACCCAGCCCCGAAGCTCGTCAGTCCGAGCGTCGCGGCCGTCAACCAGGTTGCGCCCTTCAACATCCATCGCATCGACATCGCGCCCTCCCGCGTCATTGCTTTCGTCAGCTCGGTTCGCCTGGCCCGGTCTCTCTTGGCCTCTCGGCTCATGCGAAGGCGCCACCAGGTCAGTGGCATTCCGAACGGGCCGCGGACGGGCCACGCCCCGAACTATTCAGCCGAACCGCCCCGCGCCCTGATACCACCGCGATCCCGGCCCTTTCCTGTGCGCGCGGCCACGCCACTCGTAATCGCCTGCACGATCGCTGTGGACCGCACCACGAGGGCCTCGCACCTCAATCCAGCGGCGCATCGGGGCAGAGCCCCGGCTGGTAGGTCGCCTGTCCCCCCTGATCGATCCACCGGGCGATCGTCAAGACCTCGACGTCGTCCAGGGCGGGCCCGACGGCCGGCATCTCGGCACGGTCCACGCGCCGCCACACGAGACTCGCCTCGTGGTCGCAAGGCACGATGCCCGGCCCCTGCCCGCCGCCGGTCTGCAGCCCCTCCGCGCTCGTCGTGTCGAGGCCAGCCGTCCCGCCCCCCGCGCCATGACACCCGGCACACCCAGCCTCCTGGAGGATGGGCAGGATGTGCTCGGCGAACGAGAGCGGCCCGTCGGGGACCAGGTCCTCGGGGTCGACCTCGATCGGCTCGGCCATGAGCCGAGGGTCGCCGACCTCGGTGCAGGCTGACGCCGAGAGGAGTCCGCCAACCATGAAGAGCGATCCCGTCCAGGCGAGGACACGTCGCGTCGCACATCGCATCGTGAGCAGCATGGCCCCATCCTACACATTTCGGGCGCCCTGCCGAGCCCTGACCGCTTCTGCCGCGCGTGACGCGCTCGCTCACGGGGCGCACGCGAAGACGATGCGCGGCGACTCCTCGCCAAAGGCACCCTGGGTGTCGCCAAAAGACTGGAACGACCCATCCGGCAGGACGATGACCGTCTCCTGGTTGGCGGCCCCGACCAGGGCCAGAGGCTCGACCACCGGCGCCTCCTCGGGGCCGATCACCTCCCAGAGCGCCGACCCGGAGTACAGGTTCGCGCCGACCAGCAGACGATACGGAGGGACCGGCTCGAAGGCGCAGCCCGAGAGCTGATCGGGCACAGTGATCGGGATGCGGCGTGCCGCGTCGATGACGAGACGCCCGTCGGCCGTGACGAGGCAGACCAGCTCGCCGAGCGCCTTGGAGGCCGCCCAGCCCGCGCACTTACCTGGTCCTGGGGCGGGGTGGAGGCAGAGCCCCTCGTAGTTCGGACCACAGTTGACGCCGACAGGGTCACACGCCCAGGCCGGGTCGTCGCTCACTGCATACGGCCCGTCTTCCAAGGTCGCCATCACGCCGCCTTCGACGTCGCTCAGGCGCCAGGACCGCAGCTGCCCGGCCGACGTGAGGCCGTAGATCTTTCCGTCGGGGCCGCGCTCGAGACCTTCGATGTCATCGCCCGCCCCACTGCCGAGGGGGAGCGTCAACCCGACACTCTGCGCGCCGCTCTGATCGATCACAAGGGCAAGCCCGGCATTGCCAGAGTCGGCCGCGAGCAAGATCCGCACGCGCCCATCGCCAGGCGCGTCGACCAGGGCCGAGCCGCTCGCCTCAGGGACGGGCACCATGTCCGACGATACCGCCGTGCACG
>JAEUKJ010000390.1 GCA_016792665.1 Deltaproteobacteria bacterium
GTCGCACCGCACACTGGCCGTCACCACCTTGCTCTCATGCGCGCTCGTCGCTCCAGGCGTGTCTGCGAGCCCGGTCGATCTCTTCGGCTTCGGCGCGCGCGGGCAGGCCCTGGCAGGCGCTCTGGGCGCGGACGCCGAGGGATTCGAGGGCGTCTACTACAACCAGGCAGGGCTCGCCTTCGCGCGCCGCCCGAGCTTCTCGCTGGGCTACCAGAGCGCCTCCTTCGACCGCCGCTATGGGGTCGGTGACGCGGCGCTCGCGGCCTCGCCGACGCGTGATGCGCCGGCCCTGAGCATCGGCTTCGGGGTGCCTCTCGCCTTCGGCGGGGCACTGAAGGACCGCCTCGCGATCGGCCTCGGCTTCACGATCCCGCAGACCTCGATCCTCATCGCCGACATCGCGCGCCCGGGCGAGCCGAGCTTCGTCGTGCTCGAGAACCGGGCCCAGACCGTGAGCATCCAGGCCTCGCTCGGGATCCGTATCTCGGACGCCTTCGCGGTCGGCATCGGCACCATCGCGCTGGCCGAGCTCGCCGGAGAGATCGCCGTATTGCCCAATGAATCCGGCCGCATCGGGTCGCGCGTGAAGGACGAGCTGGTGGCGGACTACGCGCTGGTAGCGGGCGTGGTCGGACGCTTCCTGCCCTTCGCGACCGGGCGCGGCACGCGCCATGGACTGTCGCTGGCGCTGACCTACCGGTCGGAGTCGCGGGCCGAGTTCGACCTGCCGATCACGGCGGACCTGGGCGAGAGCTTCAACATCCCCATCCCGAACCTCACCGTGCACGGCATCGCGCAGTACGACCCGGCCGAGCTGAGCTTCGAGGTCGCGGTGACGCCGGTCGAGGCGGTGGCAATCTCGGCCGGGATCACGTGGGAGCAGTGGTCGACCTATCCGCTGCCGATCGCCTACGCGGCGGTCCCGGCCGGCACGCCGCCGCAGCCCCTGCCCGACTTCAACGACACCTGGGCCATGAAGCTCGGGGTCGAGGGCACCCTCGCCATCGGCGACCTCACCCTGCGCCCGCGCGCCGGCTTCGCGTTCGAGCCGAGCCCGACGCCCGAGCAGGTCGGCTTCCACAACCACCTGGATGGCGATCGGATGATCCTCGGCGTCGGCCTCGGGCTGCGCTGGGGTCAGTTCCGCCTCGATCTGGCAGGACAGGTCCACGACGTCGCCGAGCATACTTCGACGAAGGTCGAAGGAACGCCGACGACCAACCTCGGGGCGCCGTCCATCACCAGCACCGGGCACATCCTCTTCGGGTCGATCGAGCTGGGGGTGGAGCTGTGAGCG
This sequence comes from Deltaproteobacteria bacterium, assembly GCA_016792665.1. Lineage (GTDB taxonomy): Bacteria > Myxococcota_A > UBA9042 > PHBI01 > PHBI01 > WYBB01. The sequence goes on from JAEUKJ010000390.1 coordinate 1,298, forward strand.
TCGCGATGCTCCGGCGGGCGAGGCGAGCCCCGCCCCCACACGTGGCGATGCGTGGCGCGACCGCAGCCGTGGCGATCCTCGTCGCGCTGTTCGCGGACGTCTTCGCGGTGCACCGTGCGTACGCCAACCCCATCGACTACTTCGGCTTCGGCGCGCGCGGCATCGGGCTTGGCAACGCCATGAGCGCGCTCGCCGACGACTTCTCGGCGACCTACTACAACCCGGCCGGCCTCGCGGTGAAGGACGCGCTGCAGCTCGAGCTCGGCTACCTCATGGTGTCGCCGTCGCTCGAGCTCGACGGCGAGGACCTCGACGTCAACGGCGTGCGCGGCTTCCAGGGCGGCCTCGTGGTGCCCGGCCAGGTCTTTGGCAGGCGCCTCGCGGTGGCTCTGGGCCTGCACTTGCCGGACGAGCGCATCACGCGGCTCCGCGCCCTGCCCGAGGCCCAGCCGCGCTTCGTCCTCTATGACAACCATCCGCAGCGCCTGGTGCTGACGACTTCTTTGGCCTACGAGATCGTGCCGGAGATCGTGTCGCTCGGCTTCGGCCTCACCTACCTGTCCGACACCCAGGGTCGCCTGACCCTGAACGGCCTGGTCGACTTCCAGGACGCCGGCGGCACCACGCTGCAGACCGCTGTGGACGTGGACTTCAAGGCCGTCCGCTACCTGTCGGCGGGCCTCCTCGTGCGCCCCACGCGTGAGCTGCGCATCGGCCTCGCCTTCCGCGACGAGTTCGATCTGACCCTCGACATCGGCGTCATCGTCAACGGCGACATCGTGCTGGACGGCGCCTCGGAGACCCCGGTGCCGCTGGTCGAGGGCGCGCGCCTCGAGGTCGTGAGCCAGAACTCGAACCTGTTCTCGCCGCGTCAGGTGGTCCTGGGGATTGCTTGGTCGGGCTTTCGGGATGCGGCTTCCCCGCGACCCTGCTGGACGGTGACAGCCGAGCTCGGGTGGTATCAGTGGTCGCGCTTCAAGTCGCCGACGGCCTTCCTGTCGACGTCCTTGGATGCGGGCACCCTGCCCATCTCGATCCCGCCCAACGCCCCGCCGCTGGCCCCGGGCTTCCACGACATCCTCGTGCCGCGGCTGGGCGGCGAGCTCTGGCTCTTCGACTCGGAGCACGTCGAGCTCTACGCGCGCGCCGGTGCCTACTTCGAGGCGAGCCCCGCGCCGCCCCAGACGGGCGTCACCAACTTCGCCGACGGCGACAAGATCGGCTTTGGGCTCGGGCTCTCGTTCGGGCTGAAGGACCTCGGCGAGGCGCTCGCCAGGCCGCTCTGGCTGGACCTCGGCGCGTCCTTCATCGTCATGCCCGAGCGACGCCACGAGAAGCTGGACCCGGCCGACCCGACCGGCGACTACATCTCCAGCGGGACCTTTTTCGGGCTGGCGGCCTCGCTGCGGCTCGAGCTCGGGGAGGCCGAATGAGGCGACTCGTGGTGGGCGGCGCGCTCGGCGTCGTGGCATTTTCGGCGGGCTGCGCGGCGCTGGGCGGCGACGATGGTGGTAGCGCCAACCTGCCCGACCGCGGCATCGGCGGCTGGGTGCGGGTCGTCGACCCGGAGAGCCCGGGGGTCATCGGCGACCTCACGGCGCCGCGCATGGCAGGGCCGAGCGCGCTGGTCGTCGACGCACGCGTCGTGATGATCCTCCAGCGCGAGAGCGGCGAGACGGCCACGCTGCTGCGCGTCGAGGGCGGGCTCGACGGCACGTCCTTCGGCGCCCCGGAGGCGCTCGTGCCGCCGATCTCCGGGCGCGAGCCGAGCCTCGGGCGTGCGAGCGACGGCACCTTCTGGCTCGCCTACGAAGGCGACGACGGCCTCGCCTTCGCGCGCTCCAGCGACGCCAGGACGTTCAGCGGCGTCGCGTCCTCCGGCGTGGACGCGCTGGCCGAGGCTCCTTCGATGGTCATCGAAGGAACGGAGGTCCACCTGTGGAGCGCGCGCGACGGCC
>JAEUKJ010000411.1 GCA_016792665.1 Deltaproteobacteria bacterium
GGTCAACTCCACAAGGGATGTCGTGGGTCGAGGAAAGTGGCAAATTCGTCGGGTCGTGCAATCAGCGGGGGAGATCGAGCTCGGGCGTGTGATACCGCTGCGATCGATTCCGGGCTTTCTCCGGGCGGCGCACGGACCTCGCCGTCCGGGCACGATCAGCGCGTAACGCCGCCGTCCATCCTGATCTGCACGTGGATCGCAGCGCGACCCCGCAGGCGCACGAGCAGCGCCTCCTCGACGGCGCGCTCGCGCTCGAGCGTGAGCGCACGTCGCACGTCGGGCGCAACGATCGCGAGGGGAAGGATGGCGCGTGCGCCGTCGTCGTCGACCGCGGCCCAGACCTCGGGTCGCGCGGCATGGGCGGCCTCGACCTCGGCCTGGGTCGGGGCGACGACCTCTCGCCGCACCAGCGCCAGCCGCAAGAGATGATCCGCCACGTCGCCGCGCAGGCTCGGCGAAGCGATGGCCCCGCGCTCTCGCACGAGGCGCGCGACCTCGTCCTCGATCAACGCGCGCCACCAATCGGTCATCGATCGAGCGCTCGAGGAGGCGCGGCCCGAAGCGCGCTGTCGAAAATGACAAATGGCAAATGGCAAGAAGAGGCGCGGCTGATTCGCGAGTTGGCACTTTCGCGCTTCGCGGAGCCGGATTGGATTCGGTGCACCGCGCACCCCGGCGCAGGCTTGCCACAGCCCTCGGGAGGCGTACGATGTCGGTGACGGTCGACGCAACCCGCAGGTGCGTTACGCGCTGGGCGACCGTCTCAGAACCGCGGTCAAATCGCCAAGTGCGGAGGTCGTTGCTCGCGCGTTGCGATTTCGTCGCGGCGCGCGAAATGGGCCCGTGCGGGATCCCACGCGTGTGATACCGCTGCGGTCCGTGTCGGCCCTGCGGGGCGCCGGCACGACGCATGAGACGGTTCTTCGGATCGCGCTGGGGTCGGAGCTTGCGTGCGCGACCAGGTCGGAGGAACCTCGCTTGCGCGGTGGCAAGACGCTGGCGCACGCAGGAGGCCGCGATGGTGGGCAGGAATGGCGCAGTACATTGGAGGTGCCTGGCACTGTTCGCCTGGGCGGGCGCGGGCTGGGTCGCGTGCGGCGGCTCGGACTCGGTCGCCGACACGGCCGACGCGATCGACACCTCGAGCGACGCCACCGACACGACCGCGGACACCGCGACCGATGCCGAGGGCGACACGCGCGACGGCGGCGACACAACCGCGGACGGCGCCGAGACCTGGACCGCGCCGACCTATGCGTTCGGGACCTGCGGGAGTACCACGCCCGCCGACTATGCCGGCTGCGTCGAGGTCGCCCACCTCGAGGCCACCGTGCGCACCATCGTCGGACCGCGCGCCGTGGGCGATGCCAAGTGGCAGGTCGCTCGAGACCTCTGCCACGACACGCTGAGCGATCTGGGCTTCACCGTCACCCTGCAGCCGACGCCGAACGGGACCAACGTCATCGGGACGCGGCTCGGGACCGACAAGGCCAGCGAGCTGGTGGTCGTCGGCGCGCATTACGATGGGGTGCCTGGCTGCGATGCGGCCGACGACAACGGCAGCGGCGTGGCCGGCGTGCTCGAGGTCGCGCGCGTGCTCGCGGGTCTCGACGCGCGCCGCACCCTGGTCGTCACTTGCTGGGACGAGGAAGAGCTCGGGCTCATCGGGTCGCGTGTCCAGGCCGAGGCCTTGTACGGCCAGAGTGCGAACGTCGTGCTCGCGGTCTCGTTCGAGATGATCGGCTTCACCGATGCGCGGCCTGGTTCGCAGTCGTTGCCGCTCGGGTTCGGCGCCTTGTTCCCGGACGCGCAGCGCGCGCTCGACGCGCTCGGCGGCCGTGGGGTCTTCATCACCCTCATCGGTGGTGATGACGCCGCAGGGCCGAGGGCCGCGCTCGCCGAGGCCGCCAACGCCATCGGTCTCCCGACCATCGAGGTCGAGCTCACCGAGGTCATGCGCAGCTCGCCCTTCTTCGCGGATCTGAGGCGCTCGGACCACGCCTCGTTCTGGGACTTCGGCTATCCGGCGATTCAGCTCACCGACACCGCCAACTTCCGGAACCCACACTACCACTGCGGCGACGGCGCCGACGCGGTCGACACCCTGGACTTCGCCTTCATGCACGCGGTCACCGCCATGAGCGCGGTGGCCATCGCCCACGTCTTGACGGTCGACGACGCCGGCGTGGACCCCAAGCCGCGCGTCGCGGCTTGCGACGTGGTTGCCCAGGACTGCGGCGAGGGCAAGCGCTGCGTGGCGACGCTGGCCGGCGATGCCGATACGCGCGCGTGCATTGCGGCCGCGGCGAGCCCGGTCGGTGCGGGCGAGGTCTGCGTCCGACCCAACGGCGTCCTGGGCGAGGACACCTGCGCGGTGGGCTACGACTGCACCTTGTATGGGGGCGTGCGCACCGGCGGGACCAACGCGGCGCCGACCTATGACCGTGTCTGCTCTCGGTATTGCGACCCGCGCGGCGGCTGCGAGGACGGGGCGTGCATTGCCATCACCAGCACTGGCGGTCCAAACCTGACCGGCGTGTGTCGGCCGACCTGCGACCTCTTCGGGGACACCTGCGGTGCGGGCCAGGTGTGTGCGTTGCGGCGCTCGGTCGCGGGTGCCATCACGCGGCCGGTCTGCACGCCGAAGGGAACGACTGCGCTCGGCCAGCCCTGCAGCAGCAGCGGGGACTGCCAGAGCGGGGCCTGCGCGCCAAAGCGCGATGTCCCGACCGAGGCGATCTGCGTCGCGTACTGCGATGCCAGTCGGGCCTGCGGCGAAGGCCTCACCTGCGTCCCGCAGCCGAGTGCGGACATCGGGGCCGGGGTCGCGCCCGGGGTGTGCCTGCCTTGAGCCCTGACTCGAAGCCTGAGTCGAAGCCTGCCTTCAAGGGGCTCTCGACCTCGCAGCTCCGGCCGGGCTTTCCGGACTTTCTGGATCTGCCGTGGCACCTGCCGCTCTTGCAGTGGGAGGGACACTGCGCGCGGCTCGAGGCGTTGCCGCGCGGTGAGTCGCGGCACCCGGTGGTGTTCGTCGCGTACGGCCCTGTGACCTTCGCGCTGAAGGCGATGGCGCCCGGCCAGGCCGAGCACGAGTACCTGCTCTTGAAGGCCATGGCCGAGCGCGGGCTGCCGGTCGTGACGGCGGTCGGTCATGCGGTCGTCGAGACGGACGAAGGCGAGGCGAGTGTGCTCATCACCCGCTACCTCGAGCACTCCCTGCCGTATCACTCGCTGTTCCTGCAGAGCAGCCTGAGTCGCTATCGCGAGCACCTCCTCGACGCGCTGGCCGGGCTCCTCGTGCAGCTCCACCTGAGTCACGTCTATTGGGGCGACTGCTCGCTCTTCAACACGCTCTTCCTGCGCGACGCCGGGACGCTGCAGGCCTACCTCGTCGACGCCGAGACCTCGCAGGTCCTGAGCAGCCTCGGGCCGGGCTTGAGGCAGGCCGATCTCGATCTGATGGAGGAGAATGTCGCGGGTGGGTTGCTGGACCTCGTCGCGATGGGGGCCCTGCCCGCGGACTTTCCGGCCTTCGACCTCGCGGCCGATATCCGGCGTCGCTACGACGGACTCTGGAGCGAGGTGAGCCGCGTCGACCACCTGCGCGCCGACGAGCGCTTCAAGATCACCGAGCGCGTGCGCGCGTTGAACGCGCTCGGCTTCAGCGTCGGCGAGGTGTCGCTCACGCGTTCCGATGGCGAGCTCGATCGGCTGGAGCTGCGCGTGGCGGTGACCGACCGTAGCTTCCATCGACGCCTCCTGCACTCGCTGACCGGGCTCGAGGTGCAGGAGCAACAGGCCCTGCAGATGGTGAACGAGGTCAACGAGCTGCGCGCCGATCTCGGCCGCGAGAAGCACCGCAGCGTCAGCCTGAGCGCGGCGGCGTACGCGTGGCTCGAGGAGCGCTACAAGCCGACCGTGAAGGCGCTGGCCGCCATCCAGACCGAGGTCGAGCCGGCCGAGCTCTATTGCCAGCTCCTCGAGCACAAGTGGTACCTGTCCGAGGCGGCCCAGCGCGACGTCGGGCTCGAGGCGGCACTGACGAGCTTCCTCACGAATCACGGGGTCGCACCCGCGACCGTCTGACCGTGCTCGCCGCGACGTCGGGGCGGTGACCGCGTGCGCGATACGTCTCAGGGCGAACGCCGAGGCGCCGCAAGGGACTCGGTTCCGTCGGCGGTCGGGCCCGGCTCCCATGCGTTGCGGATGGCGTCGACCAGGGCGGCGCGCGGGGTGTCGAAGGTCGCGAGGTCGAGGGTCGAGAGGTGTCCGTCCCAGGCCCCGGTGTAGAGGGTCGTGCCCGCAGGATCCAACGCCAGCGAGGTCACGGCGGCGCGATGCAGGTCGACCAGCCCGACCAGCGCGCCGTCGTCGCGCCACACGAGGACCGAGCCCGCGCGCGTGCCGGCGAAGACGAAGCGGCCATCGTGGCTCGCGATGGCCTTGGTGAGCTCGTGGCCGGGCGCCGCATAGAGGCCGACGAGGGCGCAGTCGGAGAGGTGCACCCGCTCGATGAGGCTCGGGGTGACGATGAGCGCGTCGGGCTCGTGTGGCGAGCCTGGGCTCGGCGGGGCGAGTGCGGTCGCGATGGCGGCCGGCGCGGGACAGCGTCCGAGCTCGACCGGATCGGCGGCCAGGTCGACGAGGCCGGCGGCGACGGGGCGCTCGGTCAGGAAGACCGCGAAGGTGTCGAGGGCGGCGAGGTCGGTGAGCTGGTCCTTCATGAACTCGAGGCGCTCGGCGCGGTCCGGGGTCCAGACCGAGGCCCCGGGGCCGGTGCGCGCGCCGATCATGCGGCCCCCGGGGAGCGCGTAGAGGCGGCGATGGGCGGGGACCTCGGCGAAGCCCAGCGACGCGCGACCTGGATCTGCCATGCCTTCGGCGACCACCGCGCGCAGGGGTTCTCCACCCTGACGGCCCGCGATGGCGACCTGGACGCGGCCCTCGGCGTCGAGGACGGCGGCCTTGGCGATGACCTCGACCCAGGTCGCTCGGGCCAGGATGCGCCCATCGCGCGGGTCGA
>JAEUKJ010000422.1 GCA_016792665.1 Deltaproteobacteria bacterium
CCCTTCTGCGTGTCGCACGGCGTGCCCGATTCCGTGTTACGCCGCAACATTGCCAGCAGTGGTTCGCTCATGCCGGATATCAGGCTCAACAGAGGTGATCACTGGGTTTAAACAGAAACGCCTGGCTTCGGATCCAAACGACGCTGCGGCGTCACTCGTTCGGTCGCTTGTGCGGCGGGCCACCAGCCCGCCTCCGCGCTCCCTCCCTCGTTCCTTGCATCGTCATTTGTCTCCTCGCCAATGCGTTCCTGTTTAGTCGTTCGTGGCCCCGAAGGTCGCCGCGGCGCAGCTCGCGAACGCGCCCGTGGCGTCGGGCTCGCGGCACCATGCGACCTCGGCCTCGCCCTCGGTCCAGTTGACGCTGTCGCGCAGGGTGCCGTCGGCGTCCCAGAGCGTCACGGTGTCCTCCGCCCCCAGGCCGAAGCCGTGGTGCACGCCCTTGACGAGGACCAGGCGCGCTCCGGCAGCGAGCGAGGTGCCGGCCAGGAAGACCCAGCGGTGGTTGGCCGTGCTCGGGTCGGCGGCGATCCAGCCATCATCGCTGATGGCCCAACCGGCGAGCTCCGCCCGGCCCTCGCCACGGTTGATGATCTCGATCTCGTCGTCGCCCGACGCACAGACTTCGTTGATGACGACATCGATCACAGGCGGCTGCAGCCTGGCGTTTACTGCCCCAGGCGTCGCGGCGCAGGTCGTGAGCGGTCCGGTCGCGTCAGGCAGGCGACAGCGTGAGGGCACGGCTTCACCCGAAGCCCACGCGATGAGGTCGACGACCGCACCGGTCGGGTCGTGGAGCGCCACCTCATCGACGTCGCCGAGTCCGAACGAATGGTCCGTCCCCTTGACCAACACGAGGTAGCCGCCACCCCGAACGGTCGTCCCGGGCGGGAGGTCGTAGCGGTGCGCCGCGGTCGTGGCGTCGCCCACGACATAGCCCCCGTCGCTGAGCCACCAGCCGTCGAGGGCCGCATCGAGAGCGCCACGGTTGACGATCTCGATGGTGTCGTCGCCGTCGGAGCTCACCTCGTTCAGCGCGACGTCGACCACGGGCGGCGGTGTCCCGGTGGCCGCCGCGTTGGGGGTGCCGGGGGTCGGCGCGACCGGGCCGCGGGGGCCGGCACCATCGGGCAGACGGCCGATCGCCTGACCGACGAGCACGTCACCTTCGGCCCAATCGACGAGGTCGATGAGCGTGCCATCGGGCGCGAAGAGTCCGAGTTCTTCGTCGCCCGCGAGCCTGAAGCCGGGGTCTGCATCACTGACCTCGCGCACGAGAAAGCCGTGCGGCGGGACAAGCGTGCCGAGCGGGAAGGTCGCCTTGGCCGGGACGGTGCGGTCGTCCGTGAACGTGACACCACCGAGATCGAGCGTGGTCTCCGAGCCATTGTAGAGCTCGAACCAGTCCGCGGGGGCGCCCGCAGGGTCGACCTCGTTCACGACCAGGCCGGCGAAGTCCGCGGCCGTCCTCAGCCCGCCTGCCCCGACCCCGTCCGCGCCGACGTGCGAAGCGTCGGTCTGGTGCGTGTCACCCGGGCTGGCGTCCTCGGCATCTCTCGCGAGCGCAAACGGGTCCCGGGCGGTATCGTCGCACCCGCCCACCAGCGCCCCGACAGACGCCAGGACCGCCGCGAGGGATAGAGTTGCGAGGGATGGGCGTCGCTCTGACGGGGACTTCATGGCCCCCGTCTAGCCGACCTCGCGCACCCACCGTGTGCCGCGTGAGCAACGTTTCGCGGCCCGAGCACGCGCCGCGGGGCGCATGCGTGACATCTCGGTGACGATGCACGCACGCGCTTGGCGACGGGTCCGCTGCCGGCTAGTGCCAGCGCCGATGCCTTCGCCCGCGCGCACCTCCCGACCCACGCTCGCTGCCGCCATCGCGCTCTTCGCCTGGCTCGCCTTACCGGCATGCGACATCGCAACGCGCGATGCGCGCGGCGGGTGGCTCTTGTCGACCCTGGTCGCCGATCACCGGCAGATGCTCTTGCGCGACCCGGCGGCGGTGAGCGGCAAGCTCGCCAAGATGGCCGAGCATCCCTTCGACTACCTCCGCGGCAGCCTCGGCCAGTGGGTCCGCGACACCACCGAGCCGGGCGCGCCAGGCGCGCTCGCGACCACGGTCGAGGTGCCAG
>JAEUKJ010000446.1 GCA_016792665.1 Deltaproteobacteria bacterium
CACGCGTCCCCGCCGGGTCGCGACGCAGGCCCCGATGGTCCGCGCCGCCCTCTTCGGGACCGTCCTCTTGATCGCGCCGGTCCTCCAGGCCGCCCGCGGCACCACCCTCGGGCTCGCCCGCCAGACCGGGTCCGAGGCCCGCATCCCCGTACCTCTCGCCCTCTTGCGCGAGGCCGTCGCGGTCGATGGGCGCGCGCCGCTGCACGCGGTCATCCACGGATTGCCGAGCGCCGAGGACGTCACGCCCGCCCTCGAGGTCGCGCGTGCCGAGGGCGACCTCGACCTCTGGCCTGGGTCCTTCGAGGAGGCGAGCCTGCTCCTGGTCACGAGCCCGACCGGCAGCCCGCTCTCAGAAGACCTCTCGCGTCGCCTCGCAGGCGCGGTCGAGCTGGCCCGCGATGCGCGACCCGGGGTCGTCGTGTCCCTCTGGAGGAAACCGCCCCCTGCGCCCAGGCCGCCGCCGACCCGCGCGAAAGCCCACGCCCCGGGTCCGCTGGACAAGCGGAGCGCTCTCCCCCACTAATATGCCACACGCTCGGGTCGGCGCGGACAGCACGCGACCCGCGTCGCAGACCTTCGACCTCACGGACCGACTATGTGGCGGACCATCATCGTGGCGCTCGCGCTGATCTGCCTCGGGCTGCTCGGCTGGTACGCGGTGCGCAAGTACCCGAAGCAGATCGAGCGCGACCTGCAGGCACGCGTGCAGAAGGTCATCGACCAGCGCGCCCCGGGTGCGACGGCGAAGGTCACCGATCGCGACGCCGAGCTCGTCCTCCCCGCGGGAGTCGACAAGGTCGCCATCGAGCGCGAGATCGCCGACCTCTCGGGCATCAAGTCGGTGCGCTCGCAGGTCGCGGTCGTGGCCAGCCCCGAGCCCGAGGTCGCGGCCCCCGGTCCTCGCCCCGAGCCCGAGCCTGCGGCCCTCCTCGAGCTCGACATCACCTGGACCGGCACCTCGCTCATGTTCGCGGGCAAGCTCCCCAAGGGGTTCCGCGGTGAGCTCGACCAGCGCCTCGTCACCAACTTCGACACCGAGACCCTCACCGTCGGCCGCCAGCTCACCGAGACCGAGGGCACGCCGCCCGAGGGCGGATCGGCGGCTCTGCAGGCGGCGCTCGATGCGCTGTCCGCCAGCCTGGACGGCAAGGTGCGCATCGTCGGAAAGACGATCACCGCGTCGGCCACGGTCGAGAACGAGACCCTCGCGGCGCGCGTGAAGTCACTCGTCGCACAGGTCGGTGGCACCATCACGGTGACCATCCGCGCGCCCGTCCCGGACGCCGATGTCGTGGGCGACGCCACCCCGAGCGACGCTGGCGAGGTCACGGGCGATGTGTCCGTCCTCGACATGTCCCTCGAAGAGCCGGGCGATGCCGGCCCGACCCCCGACGCCGCGAGCGACGTGAAGCCCGTCGACGCTGCTCCCGCCGAGGTCGCCCCGACCAACCCGACCCCCGGTGACGCGAGCCCGCTCACCGCCAAGGAGTGCAAGGACCGCATCCAGGCCATGGTCGAGGGGCCGAACCGCATCACCTTCCTGCCGAACACCGGGCGCCTCACGCCCGAGGGCGACGTCAAGGTGGTCGCGATCTGGGGCGTCCTCCAGCGCTGCCCGACCGCCAAGGGCGTCATCGAGGGCTACCACGACGACTACGGCGATCCCGACAAGCTCAAGCTCCTCACCTACGGCCGCGCGCTCGGAGTCCAGCGCCGCCTCGTCGAGCTCGGCATGGAGAAGGCCCGCTTCAAGATCGCAGGCCTCGGCTATCGGAACATGCGCTACGGCGGCAAGGCCGACACTCGCGTGCTGAACCAGCGCGTCGAGTTCAACATCAAGGTGGATTGATCATGGGGTATGTGGCGACTGAGATCATCGTCCTCCTGGCCGTGGCTGCGGTCTTCGGCTTCATCATCGGGTGGGCGTTGTTCGGGTTCGGCAAGCGCGGCGCCGCGGTGGCGCAGGCCAATCCGCGCCTCGAGACCGAGCTGAAGGCCGAGCGCGATCAGCGCAAGAAGGCCGAGATGCGCATCGTCGAGCTCGAGGCCAAGGAGACCAACTTCACCGAGAAGCTGCAGGAGCGCGACCAGAAGGTCGCCGAGCTCTCGCACCAGCTCGATGACCAGGCCAAGTATCGCGTGCAGTCGGCCTCCGAGATCGAGGCCCGCGACCACAAAGTCGCCAACCTCGAGGCGCAGCTCCGCACGCGCGAGGCCGAGCTCGCGACCCTCGCCGCCGCCCCGGCGCCCAATGCCGCGGACGAGGCCCAGAAGGCCGAGCTCGAAGCGCGCCTTGCATCGCACGAGCAGCTCGTCGCCAAGCTCACGCTCGACATCGAGGCGGCGCAGGCGGCCATCGCTCCGGCTCAGGCGCGCGTGAAAGAGGTCGAGCGCGAGAACGCCGAGCTGCGCGAGACGCTGGTCGCGACGGCCAACGCCGCACCCACGACCAACACCGAGAAGGACCAGGTCATCGCGCGCCTGAACGAAGAGGTCACTGGCTTGCGCGCCGCCTACGAAGCGGCCGAGCAGGCCCTCGAGGAGCAGGACGCCGCCATCGACAAGCTGACGCGCGACCTGCAGCAGACCCAGCAGAAGCTGCTCGCGCAGGACCCGAAGCCGACGCCGACCGGCACGTCGCCGCGGCCTTCGCCGACAGGTTCCGCCCCGCGTCCTCAGCCGGTCGCGTCTGCGCCGGTGGTCCCGCTGGTGCCGGCCGTGACGCTGACCGCCGTGCCCACGCCGAAGCCGGTGGCGCCCCCGAAAGAGGAGAACGAGTCGACGGTCGCCATCTCGCTCGACGCGCTCGTCGCCCAAATCGACAGCAAGCCGGCCGAGCCCAAGCCGCCCGAGCCCAAGCCGGCGACCGGCTCGTTCGCGCGTCCGGCCGTCGCGCCGCCGACCCCGTCGAATCAGGTCGTGCCCGCCGCGCGACCGATCGTTGCCGAGGAGGAGAACGAGTCGACGATGGCGATCTCGCTCGACGCGCTCGTCGCCCAGATCGACAGCAGGCCGATCGAGGTCAAGCCGCTCGTCGCGCCCGTGGATCCCAAGCCCGTCGCGCCCGTAGATCCCAAGCCCGTCGCCGAGCCCGACAACGAGTCGACGATGGCCATCTCGCTCGACGCGTTGGTCGCTCAAATCGACAGCAAGCCGGCGCCGGCCGAGAGCAAGCCGGCCCCGGTCAGCGCGGCGCTCCCGGCCGCAACACCCGAGGTGCCGGCCGCCGCAGAGCCCCCTGTCGCCCCCGCGCCTGTCGTTCCCGCGGCGGTCGTTCCCGCGCCTGTCGCTCCTGCGGCGGTCGTTCCCCCGCCGGTCGTTCCCGCGTCAGCGACCGTCGAGGAGCTCCCGGAGAGCGAGTCGACGATGGCCATCTCGTTGGACGCGCTGGTCGCCCAGATCGACTCGCAGGCGCCGAAGCTCTCGGCTCCGCCGGTCTCGGTGCTCGCGCCCGCGGCCGAGGAGAACGAGTCGACGATGGCCATCTCGTTGGCGGACCTCGTCGACCACATCGACGCCGTCAGCGACATCAAGATCAACGTCGCGCCAGCCCCCGAGGGTCGCATCGATGACCTCAAGCGCATCCGCGGCGTCGGCCCCACGACAGAGAAGCGCCTGAATGGCGCCGGGATCCTGACCTGGGCACAGATGGCGAGCCTCTCCGACGACGACCTGAACCAGGTCGCCGATCTGCTGAAGGTCACCGTCGACAAGATCAAGCGCGAGCAGTGGGTCGAGCAGGCCCGCGCCCTCCGCACCTGAGACCCACCACGCGCGCGCGGGTGCCCGAGGCCCGCCAAGGACTTCAGTCATGAGCACGAGCACCCCGAACACCGAAGTCGAAGTGAAGATGGCGCTCAAGGATTGGCGCCAGCACGAGGTCCTCTTGAAGGCGCTCGACACCCCCGAGGCGTCCTTCACCCAGCACAACTCCTACCTCGACGACACGCAGCGGAGCCTCCGCCAGGCTCGGATCATGTTGCGTGCGCGCGAGATCCAGTTCCCCGTCGGGGCCGCCAAGGGGCTCGGCAAGCCGCCCGTGACCATCACCGCGAAGCGCTCGATCTCGCGCGCCGGTGGCATCTTCATCTCGGAGGAGCGCGAGCAGGTCATGGCCTTCGACGACTGGCGCGAGTTCGAGTGGGGGCGCACCCAGCTCGACACCGCGGGACACGTCTTCCGTTGGGTCGGCGACCAGTGCAAGTTCGGCCGCCTCCAGATCCTCGGCAAGACCATCAACCAGCGGACCAAGGTCCAGAGCGACGCCTTCGTGCTCGAGATCGATCGGACCGTCTTCCCCGACGACTCGATCGACGTCGAGATCGAGTGCGAGACCCTCTGGCCCGACGCCGCCAAGAAGCACATCGAGCAGCTCTGCGCGGGCCTGAAGATCGCCCTCGCCCCTCAGCTCAAGGGCAAGTACGCGCGGTTCCTACAGCGGACCGAAGGGGTCACCGACTACCCGTAGCAGCAGGCTGCTGAAAAGCGGCCATCTGCGGCGTCGCTCCCTCGGCCGTTCGTGCGGCGTACTGGAGTACGCCTCCTCACTCCCTTCGGTCGCTCCTTGCAGCTGGCCATTCTTGAGCAGCCTGCAGGCCTGCCATGTTGGCCGGTCGCCGACGGCGGCTCACGCCCGCGGGCGCCCACCGATGCCCGTGATGGCGGACCACACGCGCTCCTCGACCTCCCGCACGTCGCTCTCGCCGAGCGTCCGCGCCGGGTCGCGCAGCGTGACCGACCAGGCCAGGGATTTCTCGCCTTCGGGCACGCCCGCGCCCACGTAGAGGCTCTGGAAGGCAACCTCGACGATGCGCTGATCGGCCATGCCGATCGCGGCCTTCACCGCGCCGGCCTCGACGCCCTTCGGCACCAGCACCGCGAAGTCGCGGAAGACCGACGGGAACTTCGGCAGCGGACGATACTTGATGGGCGCCACCCTCGAGGCGCGCCACGCGTC
>JAEUKJ010000603.1 GCA_016792665.1 Deltaproteobacteria bacterium
GCCCGGGCGGCCGCGGGAGGCCTCGATCAGGGCCTCCAGGTCCCGGGCGCTGATGCGACGGCCGGGGAAGCGGAGCTCGAGGGCCTGGCGCGCGTCGTCGACGGTCCAGAGCGGGAGGGGGGTCGCCGCGGCGCCCTCGTCCTCGAGCCCCGCGGTGACGAGGAGCAGGCCCGGGAAGCGCTCGGGGACCGCGCTCATGGCGCGTGCGAGGCGGCCAAGCAGCGCGCGCACGGCAGGGGCGGTGGCGAGGTCGTCGACCGCCAGCACGACCGGTCCGCCCGTCGAGGCGACGGCGCGAGCGAGGGAGGTGAGCCGGCCGCCCGGGTCGTCGGGGGCGTTCAAAGCAGCCAGCGCGGCGCGGACCCAGCTCTCGCCGCGTCCATCGCCGACTGGGATCTCGAGGCCGGGGAGGCCGAGCACGGCGAGGCGCTCGAGGAGCTCGATGAGGGCGCGACTCTTGCCCGAGCCGGCCGGCCCCGCGAGGTCGACGTGCGCGGGGCGGCCTTCGCGTCCGAGGCGCGCGAGCTCGACGGCGGCGTCCGCGATGCGACCGCCAGCGTCGACGAAGGCGTGCGGCGTCGCGGGCCACTGTCCGAGGGCGGCCTCGGGGAAGAGGCTCTCGAGCTCGGCCAGGGCGGCGGCGGCGCTGGGGTGGCGATCGGCCGGGGCGCGCGAGAGGAGGCGGTCGAGCAGCGGGTCGAGGGGGCTCGCGGCGAGCTTGCTGTGGTCGGGCGTGGCGTGGCGCGAGGCGGGATAGCCGGGGTAGGGGTGGCGTCCGTGGACGGCGCCGAAGAGCAGGGCGCCGGCCGACCAGAGGTCGCTGGCGGCAGACAGCGGGGCACCTTCGAGGCGCTCGGGAGCGGCGTAGGCGAGGACCCCCGAGGTCTTGCCGGCGCGGCTGCCGATGGCGCCGCCGGCCCCGAGGTCGAGGAGGCGAAGCGCGCCGGAGGCGGCCCAGATCACGTTCGGAGGGGCGAGGTCGCCGTGGACGAAGCCCGAGCGGTGGAGGTGGTCGAGGGCGCCGAGGAGCTGCCAGGCGAGGCGCGGCGCGAGGGCCGCCGGGGGCATGAGGGTCGGGGCGAGGGGCTGGCCCTCGACGCGCTCCATGAGGGCGAGGAGGTCGGGCGGGCGCGCGTCGGAGGCGAGGCCGCTCGGGAGGCGGGGGCTCGCGATGAGGCGGAGCGGGGTCGGGAAGGCCGGGTGGGCGAGGCGCCGCAAGAGCTCGAACTCGCGGAGGAAGTCGGCGCGGAGCTCGGGACGCTCGAGGACCTTGCAGGCGATGAGGGGCGCGATCGCCCCAGATGGGCGAAGCTCAGGTGCGATCGGGGCGGCCGTGGGCGCGTCGGAGAGCGGCACGGATCCTGCTGAACCCAGGACGGTGTCCTCGGCGAGGAGGAGCACGCGGCCCATGCTGCCGCGGCCCAGCTCGCCCTGGATGCGGTAGCGTCCGAAGAGGCGCGCCTCGGGATCGCCGCTTCCCTTCTCGGGGCGGCGGTCGTGACGGTCGCGGCGCTCGGACCCGGTCTGCTCGCTTCGGTCGTGGCTCGTCATCGCGGCTCGCTCGTGTCGATGTGGACTGAATCTTCCCAAGTGTGTAAGATTTCAACACCGCGCGCAAGGCGCCCTCTCCAGGAATCGGCAAACCCTCTATGAAGCCCTTCGTCACCGTGCTTGCCGCCGCTTCGTCAGGTCTTGGGCGGTTGGTCCTGGTCCTCGGGTTCGTCGTCGGGGCTGGCTGCGACTCGAACCCGACGCCGCACCCCGAGCGGGACGCGCGCACCCCCGACAGCACGGGCGGGATGCACGAACCGGGGCGCGGCGACGACGGCGATCCGGCCGAGTACGATCCGGACAGCGACTTCTCGAACGGGGCGGACGCATCTCCGGAGAGTCCGGACTCGGCGGACCAGGGGGCGGACGCGGCGGATGGCGACGGCCGTGATGGCGATGCCGCGGCAGATCCGTCCAATGGCGCGAGCGACGCCGGTCCCTGCCCCTCGGTGCCGGAGTCGGGGAGCGACCAGGTCGAGTCGCAGCGGCGCGGTCGTGCGTGGTGGTGGCGCGGTCGCGACTGAGTCAGCCGACGCGGCTCACGGCCCGTGGTGCTGCACCTGGGCGAGGTTGTCGAAGCGCGTCCAGCTGTTCCAGAACTTCAGGCGCACGGTGCCGGTCGGGCCGTTGCGGTGCTTGCCGACGATGAGCTCCGCGATGCCGAGCTGGTCTTCGGGTGTGTCCTTCTTCGAGTAGACCTCTTCGCGGTAGATGAAGCAGATCATGTCCGCGTCCTGCTCGATGGCGCCGGACTCGCGGAGGTCGCTCATCATGGGGCGCTTGTCGGTGCGTGACTCGAGGCTGCGGTTCAGCTGCGAGAGCGCGATGACCGGGCACTGGAGGTCCTTGGCGAGGCCCTTCAGCGACCGCGAGATGTAGCTGATCTCCTGTTCGCGCGAGCCCATCTTCATGCCCGCGCCCATGAGCTGCAGGTAGTCGATGATGACCAGGTCGATGCCGTTCTGCTGGCGCTTCAGGCGGCGGCACTTGGCGCGGATCTGGGCCGGCGAGGCGCCCGGGAGGTCGTCCAGGAAGATCTTGGTGCGCGCGAGCTCGTCGGAGGCCTGGACGAGACGCGGCCACTCGTCCTCGTTCAAGTAGCCGCCTCGGAGCCGTGACAGGTCGATGCGCGCCTCGCACGACAAGAGGCGCTGGGCGAGCTGCTCGGCGGGCATTTCGAGCGAGAAGACGGCGACGGTCGCGTTGTACTTGAGGGCCGAGTTCACGGCGACGTTCAGCACGAACGAGGTCTTGCCCATGGCGGGGCGGGCCGCGAGGATGACGAGGTCGCCGCGCTGGAGGCCGTGGGTGAGGGAGTCCCAGTCGCGAAAGCCGGTGCCGACGCCGGTGACGTCGCCCTCGCTGTCGAAGGCGGCCTGGATCTGGTCGAGTGCGGTGCCGACGACCTCGGAGATCGGGCGCAGGTTGGTGTTGGCGCGGTTCTCGAGGACGGCGAAGACCTGGCGCTCGGCCTCGTCGAGGAACTCTTCGACGTCGGAGACGTCCTGCAGGCCGGCGGTCTCGATCGAGCGCGCGGCGTCGACCATGCGGCGCAAGACCGCCTTCTGGCGGACGATCTCGCAGTAGTGCTCGATGTTGGTGACCGTGCCCGAGCGATCGAGGAGCTCGCCCAGCGTCCGGGCGCCGCCGACCTTGTCGTAGACGCCGCGGTCCTTCAGGGCCTGCTGGGTCGTGACGAGGTCGATGGCGGTGCTGCGCTCGTGCAGATCGATGAGGGTCTGGAAGAGGATCTGGTGGCGCTCGTAGTAGAAGTCCTCGGCGCGGAGGGACTCGCTGAGCGCGTCCATCGCGTTGGGGTCGATGAAGACCGCGGCGAGCACTTCGCGCTCGGCCTCGAGCGAGTGGGGCGGGGTCGGTCCGTTGGGGCCGCGGGGGGCGTCGTCCTGCACGGGGCGGACCTTGCACCGAGTGGGCCCGAGTTGTCGAGGAGAGGTCGAGGCGGGTGGTCGGGAGGTGTCGTCCTCGCGGCCGCCAGCGGGCGCGCCGGTGAAAGCGGTGCGGGCAGCGTGGTCGTCTGGTATGCTGTGGAAGACGGGAGGTGCGGCGATGCAGGCGGTCGACAGGACGATCGAAGGGACGAGCGGCCACTTGATTGGGCTCGCGGTCAGCGATAGCGCGCTGCTCCGGGCGTTTGCCGAAGCGCAGCCGCGCGTGGTCGACGTCACCGCGTCCATCGCCCTCGGCGCGGCCGAGGTCGGGCGCACGGGCACGTGGGGCCTCGGCTTCCACGCGCACGGTGAGATGCTCGTGCGCAAGGGACCGCTGCGCGGGATCTTGCCGGGAGCGATCGTCAAGCACCTGCGGGACGTGCGCGCACGTCATGTCGTCTTGTGCGCCGAGGCGCGCGGCGAGTCGCGCAAGCTCGAGGACACCTCGCCGCTCAGGTATCGGGACTGGCTCTTCGCGGCCACCGGTGCCGACTCGCTGGGGCCGGGCTTCGCGGCGCGCGTCCAGGCGTCGTTGCCGACCTACGCGTTCAGCCACAAGCTTCATCCGACCGCGGAGGAAGCGGTGATGATGGTCGCGATGGGCGCGCTCGAGCGGGCCAACGCGCGGGACACGCGGGACCTCACGACGCGGGCCACGCAGCGCGCGATCGGCGCCGCGTGCGCCGAGCTGAGGCGGCTGGCGGACGAGGGCGCGCAGGTGAAGCTGCTGGTGACGCTGCACGTGCCGGGGCACTTGTTCGTCTTCGCGCTGGGGCGGCCGATCTGGTTGGCGCGTTTTCGTGGGGCCGGCGAGGCCGCGCGTCATGGGCGCTTGCCGCGGCATGAGCACCTGCGCGCGATGGTCATCGGGGATCGGACGGCCGAGCCTCAGGCGGTGGTCGACCCGACCCATCGTGAGCGGCCGCCCGAGGTGGTGGCCTGGGAGCGGCTGCCGGACGGGCTGGCTGCGGAGATCGATGCGTCCTGCAACCTGGTGCAGTTCCCGGTCTGAGGTCAGAGGCTGGACTCGGGGAGCGCACTGACGAGGACGCGGGCGGCCTCGGCGGAGACGTCGTAGCCCTGCGCGCGGAGGGTCGCGATCGGGTCGAGGGCGAGGCGCGCGGCGAAGCCGAGGTCGCGTGCCATGGTGTGCGCGAGGTGGTGCCACACGTTGAAGAGCTCGGTGGAGGTCGCGACGCGCACGAGCCCGGGGAGAGCCAGGCTGCCGGCGATGATGATCTTGTCGAGCGGCATGAGGTCCTCGTCATCGGCGCCGACCCTGGCGCGATGGGTCCGCGACGAGGAACCCGTGCGGCGATTCAGAGCTTTCCGAGGCGACCCTTCGCAAGTAGCAGGAATGCCGGTGTAAAAAGTAGGTCAGCGAGGAGGGCGAGGCCGAGCGTGATCGCCGAGAGGACCCCGAACTCGACGATGGCCTTGAAGTCGGACAGCGCGTTCAGGAGGAAGCCGGCGACGAGGATGACCGAGGTCAGGACGATGGGGCGGCCGGTCGCGAGGATGGTGCGGCGGATCGCCTCGGGGCCCTCGCCGAGGTGCTGGACCTCTTCGCGGTAGCGGTGGACGAAGTGGGTCGTGTCGTCGACAGCGATGCCGAGGGCCACCGAGAAGACGATGATGGTCGAGGCGCGGATGGGGATGTCGAGAAAGCCCATCATGCCGAGGGTGACGATGAGCGGCCAGAGGTTTGGCAGCATGGCGAGGAGGCCGAGACGCCAGCTGCGGACGAGGCCGATGATGAAGGCGAGGATGAGGAGGAAGTCGTAGGCGACCGAGTCGAGGAGGTCGGCGGCGACGCCGGAGATGGCCTTCTCGGCGAGCGTCGAGCCGCCCGTGATGGAGACGCTCACGCGGTCGGTGAGGCCGTGGCGGACGACGAGGCGATCGATCTCGGCCTGGAGGAGCGGCTGGAAGGCGCGCCAGGCTGCGAGCCCGATGTCATTGGCGCGCAGGACGAGCTGGGTCCGGGTGTGGTCCGGCGTGAGGAAGCGACCGATGAGCGCGGGGGCCCCGCTCTCGAGGATGGAGACCGACTCGCCGAGCGATGCGGGGCTCGCGAAGCGCTGCGGCGATTGGCCGCGGCCGAGGTCGGTGAGGGGGTCGAGGATGCTGGAGGTGTGGGAGATGAGGGGCGTGTGCCCGCGCGCGCGGTCGGCCGCCATGCGCGCGTCGATCCAGGCGGCGAGCTCGTTCATGAAGGCCATGACCTCGGGGACGAGCACGCCTTCCGTGCAGGTGCCGTCGATGACCGCCGAAGGCGTGGCGGAGTCAGGCTGCCCGAGGGCTGGGGAGTCGAGGTCGTGGAGGGACGCATCGAGGCTGCTGAGGAGCTCGAGGGCTGCGGGCTCGAGGCCGGTCAGCGCGGAGACGGAGCGCGCGAGGCCCGAGGTGGCGCGATAGGCGAGGTCGACGCGCTTGCAGACCGGGGCGGAGCGCGGGCCGGTCGCGGGGCATTGGTCGTCGCTGGCGCAGGTGCCGGTGGTCCGGCCGGAGATGACGACGGCGTGGACGAGGACGCCAGAGAGGCGGTCTTCCATGGTGGCGAGGCCGCGTGCGACGGGGTGATCGCTCTGCAGCTCGCCCGCCGCACGCGCGTCGGCGTGCAGACGCAAGGCGCCGAGGCCGGCCACCACCGCGGTCACGAGGCCGATCATCGCGAAGGTGCGCGGGGCCGCGAGGACGCGGTCGGCGATGCGCTCGAGGAAGCGACCGAAGAGGCCGTTGCCGAGGAGCTCGTCCGAGGGTTCGGACGAACGGGTGCCGGGCGACGGGCGCGCGATCGACAACACGATCGGCATGAGGATCATCTGGATGACCCAGGCCATCATGACGCCAGCGGCGAGCACGAGGCCGAAGTGGACGATGGCGGGCAGGCGGGCCGAGGCGAGCGACGCGAAGCCGACCGCGGTCGTGGCCGAGGTCACGAAGCAGGCCGGGGTCATCGTGTCCATGGTGCGCAGGATGGCCTCGAGGGCGTCGTCGGGGTGGATGGTGTCGGTGGAGTCGGTCGCGTCGGTGCGGCTTGCGCGCCGGGCGTGGGCGAGGCGTGCGGTCTCTTCGCGGTGGCGGGCGACGATGTGGGCCCCTTCGGCAACCCCGACGACCAGGATGACGACGCCGGCGACGGAGTTGACGATGTCGAAGGGGAGGCCCAGGGCCTGGATGAGGCCGAGGGTCCAGATGGTCGCGATGCCGACGCCCGAGAGGGGGCCGACGACCGCATAGACGCGGCGGAAGGCGAGGCCGAGGAAGAAGCCGATGACGAGGATCGTGAGCGGGACGAGGAGCACGATGTCGCGGAGCGCGAGCGAGGCGTAGGTCGCTTGCACGAGGGGGACGCCGACGGGGTGGACCTCGGAGCCGGGTGGGAGGGCGGCGTGGAGGGCCGCGAGAGGGCCGGCGAGGTCGTCGAGGAGGACCTTCCTGAGATCCGGAGCGGTGGCGCGGAAGGGGGCGACGACGAGGGTCGCCTTGGCATCCGCCGAGAGCAGGGTGCCGCGATAGGAACGATGCGCGAGCAGCGAGGCGCCGACGGCGTCGAGGGAGGCCTGCACCGAGTCGTTGGGTGAGGCGGGTGACGCGGGTGAGGCGAGCGACGCGGTGAGCGCGTTGGGGCGGAGCTCGGGCGCGCGGAGGTCGGGCAGGTCGGTGATGGTGACGACGCCGTCGGGCTCGAGCTCGGGGCGGGCGCGGAGCCAGCTGCCGAGGTCCTGGATGGCGGCGAGGGTCGGGCGGGCAAAGACCGTGTCTGGGCCTTGGCGCGGGAGCGCGATGACGATGCCGACGATGCCGAGGTCGTCGCCGAAGTCGTCGTGGAGGCTCGCGAGATCGGCGCGTGCCTCGGCATCGGGGACGAGGAGGGCGTCGAGCGAGAAGTCGACGAGGAGCCGGCTCGGAAAGGCGATGAAGCGGAGGAACGCGAGCGTGACCAGGCCAAGGCCCAGGAGGGCGAGCCAACGATGGCGGAGCAGCGCGCGGTAGAAGGGACGCATCGGCGGGGGAGCGTTGGCACAGCTCATCGCGGAGGGCAATTGCGGCCTGTGGGCGAGACTGCTATGTCCGCCGTCCGGGCCGTTGGGCTCGCAGATCGGGAGCCAGGCTATGATGAATGTCGCGGTCGTCGGTACGGGGTACGTTGGGCTCGTCGCGGGGACTTGCTTCGCAGAGCTCGGGCATCGGGTGGTGTGCGTCGACAACAATGTCGAGAAGCTCGCGACGCTGCGCGCCGGCAAGCTGCCGATCTACGAGCCGGGTCTCGAGGAGATGGTCCCGAAGAACGTCGCGCGCGGTCGCCTGGCGTTCACCGATGACCTGGCCAAGGCCGTGCGCGACTCCGAGGTGGTCTTCATCGCGGTCGGCACGCCGCCCGGCGAGGACGGATCGGCGGACCTGCGCTATGTCATCGCCGTGGCCGAGGCCATCGCCGACGCGTTGAACGGGTTCAAGGTCGTCGTGATGAAGTCGACGGTGCCCATCGGGACCTGCGACCGCGTGCGCGCCATCATCGCGAGCCGCTCGACCGAGCACTTCGCAGTCGTGTCGAACCCGGAGTTCCTGCGCGAGGGCGTGGCGGTGCCCGACTTCATGCGGCCCGATCGCATCGTCGTCGGGGCGAGCGACGAGCGCGCGGTCGAGGTGATGCGGCGTCTCTATCGGCCGCTGACGGCCGACGGGGCGAAGTTCATCCTGATGGATGTGCGCAGCTCGGAGATGACCAAGTATGCGAGCAACGCGATGCTGGCCACGCGCATCTCGTTCATGAACGAGGTGGCGTCGTTGTGCGAGAAGGTCGGGGCCGACGTCGAGAACGTGCGGCGCGGCATGGGCGCGGACGAGCGCATCGGGCCGGCCTTCTTGAAGGCGGGCGTGGGCTACGGTGGGAGCTGCTTCCCGAAGGACGTGGCGGCGCTGCTCCAGACGGCCAAGGAGTACACGACGCCGCTCGGGATCCTGACGGCGACGACCTCGGCCAACGAGAAGCAGAAGCAGAAGCTCGTCGAGCTGGCGCACGAGGACTTCCCCGAGGGGCTCGTCGGCAAGAAGGTGGCGCTCTGGGGATTGGCGTTCAAGCCGCAGACCGACGACATGCGCGAGGCGCCCTCGGTGCCGACGGCGCGCGGGCTCATCGCGGCAGGGGCCGAGGTCGTGGCCTACGACCCGGCGGCCAAGCACACCGCGCACGAGATTCTCGGGGACACCATCACGTACGCGGACGACCCCTATCAGGCGGTCGAGGGTGCGGACGTGCTGTGTCTCGTGACGGAGTGGTCGGAGTTCACGGCGCCGGACTGGGAGCGGGTCTGGGCGCTCATGCGGGACCACTGGGTCTACGACGGGCGCAACCTCTGGGAGCCGCGCGAGGTCGTGGCGCAGGGGTTCAAGTACCGCGGTATCGGACGCCGTTAGACCTCGCCAGCGGGAGGTTTTCCGGTCGAGGCGGCGCTGCCGAGCAGGGAGCTGCGCGCACGCGTCTGTGCTAAGGATCCGGAAGGACGCGTGATTTCGGGGAAGGGCGCGGGAGTCTCCAGCCAGGGGGCGACCTTGGGGAGTGTGGACCCCGCCGCTCGGGTGTCCCGCTTTGGAATTGCGCGCTTGATACCCGGCACAAGGGGGTGTCGGGGGCGTGGCACTGACTTTGCTCTGCGCTGAGCAGCGTTACTCACGCAGCCGGCTCAGCAAGGGCGTGTGAGCCTCGTGTCACTGCCTGGGGGCCGAGGCCGAGTCGATCATGACGAGCGTGTTGAGGGCGCCGATGAAGAACACAAGTGGGAAGACCATGGGTGGCATGGCAGAGGATGGCGGGGACCCGTTCGAGGAGGCGGTCGAGCGCGCGCGGCCAGAGCTGGGGGAGCTCGATGTCGAGGCGTTCGCGGTCTGGGCCGAGGTGGGGCGCGAGGGGGTCGCGCCTGCCGAGGTCATCGGACGGGTCCTCGCCGCGGTGGGGCAGCTCATCGCAGGGGCGGACGAGCTGACCACGACGCGGGTGGTGGCGGCCGCGGTGAAGGCGGTCGTGGCCGTGCTCGGAGACGACGCGGCGCGGCGAGCGAGCGTGACGACCCCGGCGTGAGCGCGGGTGGTGTGAGCGGGTGCGCGGCGGACCGTGACTGCTAGAGGAAGGCGGCGATGAGGAGCGCGGTGGCGAGGCCGCCCAGCGTCAGGCGGCCGGCGCGATAGGGGAGCGCGAAGCCGCCGAGGAAGCCGGCGAGCCAGCCACCGAGGTGGGCCGCGTGATCCATGCCGGGGCGCCCGATGAAGACGAAGGCGGTGCCGAGCGAGAGCGCGGTCATGATGATCGGGACGAGGGTGCGGAGCTCGCTGGGAAGGTCCTTGCGGCGGGCCCAGATCTCGGCGGCGGCGGCGGCGAAGAGACCGTAGACCGCGGCCGAGGCGCCGCAGCTCGGGCCGGCGCGGACGAGGTAGGAGGCGAGGAAGCCGACGGTGCTGGCGACGATGCCGAGCGCGGCGAGCGTGGCGGCGCGGGAGAGGGTGCGCATGGCGAGCGGGGTCAGGCGCCAGCCGAGGACACCGATCAAGACGAGCCCGATCGCGTTCATGAGGAGGTGGCCGGGGCTGGTGTGGACGAGGCCCGCGCGGACGAGGAGGCCGACGTGGCCCGCGTCGATCTGGAGGTCGTCCTTCATGCCGGCGGCCGACAGCGGGGCGACGGCGTAGCGACCGTAGCGCGCGAGGGA
>JAEUKJ010000608.1 GCA_016792665.1 Deltaproteobacteria bacterium
GACTGGGTCCCCCTCGAGGGCTTCCCCGACGTGCTCCGCCCGCGCCGCCTCGAAGACCCGCCGCCGTACTTCCGCCTCTATCCCGAGGGCCTCATCGAGGGCTTCGACGGCCACACCGTCCCCGAGCCGCACTACCTGTCCGACAACGACACCGATCTCAACCGCAACTTCCCGGCCGACTGGCAGCACCCGACCAAGCAGGCCGGCGCCGGACCCTATGCGCTGTCCGCGCCCGAGTCGCGCGCCGTCGTGGCGTTCGCCTCGAAGCACCCGAACATCTTCGCGTGGGCCAACCTCCACTGCTTTGGCGGCGTCCTCATCCGCCCGCCCGGCTCGCACCCCGACGCCAAGATGGACCCGGACGAGCTTGCGCTGTATCGACAGCTCGGCATCTGGTCCGAGGCGCTCACCGACTACCCGGCCGTGTCCGGCTTCGAGGAGTTCACCTATACCCCCGACGAGCCGCTGCACGGCGACCTCACCGCCTGGGCCCACGAGCATCAGGGCGCCTTCGCCTGGGTCGTCGAGCTCTGGGACCTCTTCAAGCGGCTCGGCATCCCGCGCCCCAAGCGCTTCGTCGACTACTACGACCGTCTCGGCGACGACGAGCTCGCGCGTCTCGCCGAGTTCGATCGCGACCACAACGCCAGCCGCATCTTCTGCGGCTGGACGCCGGCCCAGCATCCACAGCTCGGCCCCGTCGAGTGCGGCGGCTTCGCCCCGCTCGTGGGCATCTGGAACCCGCCCTACGAGAAGCTCGCCGAGCTCGTGGACCAGCAGGCGGCGCTCGCCTTCCGGGTCGCCACCATGGCCCCGCGCCTCGACCTCGACGTCAAGGTGGACGGTGTCCACGTCACGATGACGGCGCGGAACCTCGGCTACCTCGGCACCCACTTCGTGCCGTCGGCCAGGAAGAACCCGGTGGCCGAACCGCTCTGGCTCGAGCTCCACCCCGAAGGCACCACCCTCGCCCCCGGCCAACCGACGCGACATCTCTTGGGCCACCTCGACGGCTGGGGTCGCGGGCACTTGAACCCGGGCCAGTCGATCCTCGGCCCACGCAGCCCCGGCAACAGCCACGAGGCCACGCGTACCCTCGCCGTCACCGGCCCGGGGCGTCTGCGCATCAAAGTCGGCTCGAGCCGTGTCGGCTGGATCGAGACGACGATCGACATCGCATGAGCGCGCGCGGCAGGCCGCCTCTCGATCGGCCGTAGGCGCGCTGCGGCAACTAAGCTCCTCTCCTGGGTCCAGGCAAGCGTGGTCGAACGAGAGGGCGCCTTACGCCACCTCGCGAGGCCTGACGACGAGATCGACCTCGCAGTCGAGAATGTGGAGGAGCGAGATCAGCTGGCCGAGGCTCTTGTTGGTATTGGCGGGGTCCAGAAGGCGATAGAGCTGCGGTACCGAGGTACGAAGTCTGCGGGCCAGCTCTCGTCGACTGACACCGATCTCGTCCGCACGCCGTCGGGCCTGCGCGCTCAACTTGTGGACCAGGAGATCTGCCAGGTAGGCCGGATCGCGATTGTAGTCGAGCGCCTGCTCCAGGTGCACCGTCCCCTCCGCCCCCGAGGCGAGTCGGTACGTGACGGCCTCGCGCCCCAGCTCGTCATCCACGATGACCTCAGCGAGCTTGTCATGGGAGGACGGTTGAGGTTCCAGGCGAGCGAAAGGGAAAGGGTAGAGCTTCCCGTTGAAGGTGGTGAGCTCGAGTTGTGCCTTGCGCTCATTCGCGACGACTTTGCGGATTTTCATAGCAATCCCTCCTGCTTCAGCTCGCCGATGAGTCTCAAGACTCGCGCCGTTGGGGAACCGGCCATCGGCTCGTTGTCGTCCAGATTCCACTTCAGCACGAGCTTCCCATCGCGATACACGTGCACATGACGCGGGGCGTGGTCACCCTTCCAGGTCAGGAACACATACCCGCCACGTCGCAGCTTTGCCATCGAGGATGAGTGTTACCACGGGCGGTAACGCCTTGCAACGGTACTCGGAACATCCGCGCTTGGAAAGGCGCGAGGGGGGCAGTGGGGGAGCTTGGGTAGCGCGCTTCCGAGCGGGTTAGAAGGGGTCCAGCAGATCTAGTCCTCGAGCGCGCAAGACGAAGACGCGGTGGAGCTCGGGGACCTGATGGCGGTACTCGAGGGGGTTCCCACACGCAGGCGGACCCGACCCGTCGCTCTACGCTCGCACTGCGCGGGCGCGGGCGGCCGGCCTGCAAAACGCGTGGCGCTCGGGCCTTCTCATGACCGCATGACTCTACCGCCACCGTTGCGCGCATGGTCGAGAGCGATGCTGCTCGCGGTTGCGTTGAGCGCGCTCACGCCCCTCCACTCGCGCGGGCATGGCGTCGGGACGAGCCGCCTTCCGAGTGGAACGTCGCGCGAGACGTTCGAGCGTCACGGCGAGAGCGATCGAGCGGGGGCGACGAACCTCGGGTGGGTCGACGCAGGCGCTGCCATAGGAGACGATGAGTTCATCCGCGCGTCGTGCCCCTACCGGAACGAGCGCCCTGGGCGGATCGGTGGAACTCGGATGCGCCAGTTCTGGAGCGCTCGACGGCGACCTGGATGCGGCCGGTCGGAGGTTGACCTGGGCGGTCGAAGGTCCAAGCCCGGGGTCGTCGATCGTGGCGTCGTTCGCGTACGACACGTTGGGGCGATTCGTCGAAGGCTCGGACCCGGACGCCGGCACACGGCGGTGGTGGTAGTGACCCGTCGTATGTCGGGCGCTTGGCGGCGACCGATGGGCCTGACGGGCGCATCCAGTTTGGCTATGATTCGTTGGGTCGTGTCGTGTCGCAGACGCGAGCGATCATCGCGCACGGCGAGTCGATTGGCAGCGCGCACTCGGTGACGTGGGGCACGACGTTCTCGTGGGGCGGGAAGTCGTTGGCGTCGAGATTGTCGCAGGGCGCGACCGAACGCATTCGGCTGGAGAGTGACTACGACGCCATGGGGCGCCTGCGTTGGCTTGGGTATGCGCTGGAGGGGGCGAGCACCGCGGATGTGTTGTGGGAGGTGCTCGCGCTCACGCCCGCGGGTGGGTCGTTGTTGGAGCGCACGGGCAATGGGCTCGTGACCGGGGTCGGGCGCGATGTCGTCGACCAGATGACGTCGTTGTCGATCCGCAAGGTGAGCGGGGTCGGGTCGGCGTGGGATCGAGACACGCATGCGGTCGATGTGGGAGTGCGCGAGGACCTGGAGGACGGGTTTGCAGGCGCGGGCCCGAGTGACACGCGGTACGGGCTGAGCGCGATCGTGCGCAACGGATATGGCGCCGTGCGGTGGGTCGAGGACGAGGGCGCGGGCTTGCGCTCGAGTGTCTTCGAGTACGACCAGGGTACGCGCCTGACGAAGGCGTCGGTCGCGGGCTATGGCTTCGAGTATGGCTACGACCGCCTACAGAACCTGACCAAGCGCGTGACGGCGGTCGTGCCGGGCGGGGCCATGGCGCCCGAGCTGCAGTCAGGAACGTACTCGTTTTTCAGCGGGACGCGGCGGGCGTCTGGGATTTCCGATGGGTTGACGTCGACGAGCTTCGCGTACGACGCGGGTGGACGAACGACGAGCATCGTCGACGGGGCAGGCACGACGGTCATGGCCTGGGACGCGTTCGACCGCAAGCGGGTCGTCGATCAGCCCGGGTCGGGGCAGACCGCGCATCGGTACGGCGCCGATGGCGAGCGCGCGACGACAACGTGGGCGAGCGGCGAAGTCGAGCGGTACTTCGGCGGTGGGCTGACCGAGCGTGACGGGCGATTGGAGCTGCATGTCGGGCTGGGCGGGCCGCGGCAAGTGGCGCGGCTCAATGTGCCCTGGGCGGTCGGCGGGTCGCTCGGCGCGGTGGAGCAAAGCGTCGTGTACCTGCATCAGGGCTTCGGGCATGG
>JAEUKJ010000609.1 GCA_016792665.1 Deltaproteobacteria bacterium
CATTCGTCGTGGGAATGCACTCGGGGCTCGGCGCAACGAGCGACTCGCGCGGCCCGCTCTGCCCATCGGCGCTCGTGACACGGACGCTCGGAGCCTCGGTCGGGGCCAGCACCAGGCGCGCCGTCCCACCCAGGGCGAAGCCCCGCGCGAGGGCGACCCCGGCGGCGTCGAAGACCTCGACGAGGGCGTGGTCGGGGGCCGTGACCCGCATGACCTGAATGCTCGCGCTGGCGCCCGCCGGGACGAACGTCGCGAGCGACCCGCGCGCACGCGATAGTCCGTCCTTGGAGGTCGGCTCGGCGTCGACCAGGCGCACGCCGGAGGCGCCGGCCTCGAGGCTCACGGAGGCCACCCCGGCGACGCGATGGCCCGCGCCGCCGATCAGCGCGAGGGGGCCTGCGACCGAGGCGATCTCCGCGCCGAGCACGCCTTGCAGCGTGGCGGTCGACGCGGCGTCGTGGGCGTTCGCGATCTGGATCCAGCCATCGCAGGCGCCCACCGTGAGCTTGCCGCCCAGGCCGTCGACCGCGATCGCCGAGGGCTCGAGCGGCTCCACGCCCGCGTCGACGACACACGCGCCGATGCGCACCGGGCCGGTGTGGGCGCGCACGGCGACGCGCGGCGCGCTGAGGCTCAGGCCTTCGACCGCGGCCTGCACCCCGTCGAGGACGATGCGCGTGTGGCCGGTGAGGCCGATCGAATCGGCGGCTCCCTGCCGCATGTCGAGACCGCCCGGCGCGTCCTCGATGAAGATCGACCCGTGGACCTCGGCCCCGTCGAGCGAGAGCCTCGATGCCCCGGCCAGGCGAAGGCGTGGCGCCTTGGTGTCTTCGCTGGGCCCGTCGAGGGTGAGGTCGACCGCGTGGACTGGCGCGCCCGCGGCCCCACTGATGGCGAAGGCGGTCTCGTCCGCGGTCGCGTGCGTGGCACGGAAGCTCGTCGCGGTGCCGAGATCGACCAGGCGGATCGCCACGGCGGTCGAGGCGGTCGCGTCGAGGCGCGCGACCCCGATGGGATCCGTGGAGGGGCCCGTCCCTGCGAGTCGAAGGGCCTCGTCCTCGAGCCCGGCGAGCCCGTCGAGCCCGCTGGGCCCGGTCGTCGCGGGCTTGCCAGCCACGAGGGTCGCGTCTTCGAGGTCGACCGCAGACGCGTTCGCGAGGCGTACACCCGCCCGACCGAGGACGCTCAGCGCACGTAAGAGAGCACGCTCGACGCCCGACCCATCGATGCCGAGCGCCACGTCGATCGCGTCGAGCCCATCGACGACGAGGTCGCTCACGTCGACCAGGCACAGCCCGACGACATCGCCGGTGAAGGTCGTCGCCTCGAGCACGAGGTCGCGTGTCCGCGTGGCACGCACCCCGCAACGCTGACCCCCGGCGATGAGGCCTGCGCCGCGGCTCGCGGTCACAAGTCGCGCGACGCGCAATCGTCCCGACGCGTCGACGAGGTCGACCCCCACTTCAGCGTTGCGCCCGACGACGAGGTCTTCAGCGTCGAGCTGGACGACCCCGGTCGCGACCAATCCGCGCGCGTTGGCCGGCGGCAGGGCGGCGAGCGGACCCGCCCCGACGCCGTCATCGATGCCGCCCAGCGCAACGCGTCGCAGGACCAGGCCGCCGCCTTCGACGCGCACGCCGTCGCCGGCTTGCATGATGGTCGTGTCGACGACGCGCACGTCGCTCGCACCGACGACGCGGATGCCCGTGCCGACCGCCAGGTTGCTCGCGCCAGCCGCCCAGGTGGGCAGACCCTCGGGGCGCGCCGCGGTCATGGGGCGTCGCACGAAGCCGAGCTCGAGGGGGCCGAGCAGGACCCCGGAGGAGGCGCCACTCACGCGGACCGCGTCGCCCACGGTGCGGCCGATCTCTCCGCTCACGCGCACCTGCCGACTGTCGTGGATGACCACGCCGTCGGTGCCGCTCGCCCCGACCTCGATCGCGTCCGGGAAGTCCACGTCGGTGAAGGCGCCGATGCGCACCACGGCGACGACGTCCTCGGAGCCGACGATCGACACCGCCGTCTTCGCGCCGAGGACCGTCACGGCCCCCGCGCCGCGGGAGCCGCTGCCGAGGGGGCGTGGTGTCCCGATGCGCACGTCGCTCGAGCCGCTGATGTCGAGCGCGAGGTCGCAGTTGCGCACGAGCAGCTCGTCGATCTGGATGTCGTGCGAACCCTCGATGCGCAACGCCGTGCGGCACCCGCCGACGCGTCCGTTGATGACGAGACGTTCGATGCGGACACCGGTCACGCCCGAGAGCAGGACGACCGGGTAGTCCGCGTTCGAGGTCGCGTCGGCGATGTCGAGGTCCAGGCTCACCTCACTGCGCCCGCCGCCCGTCGGAGGTCGGATGGCGAGGCCACCGCCCTTCGCGAAGGGCAGGGACAGCTTGGCCGCCGGGCCGCGCAGGGTCGCGCCGCCCAGCGCGACGGTGTCGTAGCTCAGCACCAGATCGGCGATGTCGCGCTTGGGGACGCCGCTCCACGAGCTCGGGCCGGCGACCACCTTCGGGTCGCAGTGCACGCCCGACGAGGCCCGCCCCGGTGGGCGCGTGGTGAGGAGCCAGCGGGCGTCGTCGGTCACGGTGTCCCAGAGCCAGGCGTCGTTGCAGACGCGCGTGAAGTGGTTGCACGTGGCCGGGACCACCTGGTCGGCCGGCGTGATCTTGAGCGGGCAGTACCAGCCGCCCGAGACCAGCACCGAGGTGTCGAGGAAGGTGAAGTCGCCGAAGGGGATGAGCGTGCCGTCGGCGATCTCCAGGGCGCGCGCGAAGTCCACCGCGCGCCAGCCCGGGTCGGTCGCGTGGAACGAGGTCGTGCGCGTCCAGGGCGGGGCCGGGGCGGTCACGACGAGGTCGATGTTGACCGCGGCGTCGGGGGTCGAGAGCCGCAGCGCGTGGCCCGCGGTCGGCAGCGCCGAGGTGTCGACGAGGGCGCGCGCGACCCCGGGGGCGTCCGCGGGATCGCGGGCCAGCAAGCGGACGGGCAGGGACAGGTCGCCCGCACTGGCGGCGAGCGTGTCGACGAGCGGGTCGAGGCCGCGCAGCTTGACGACCAGGGTCGCGCCGCGGGGCGAGGTCGCGGGGACGTCCAGGACGGCGAGGGAGGCGACGGTCAAGGTCGGCTCGCCCGTGCTCGCGAGGC
This sequence comes from Deltaproteobacteria bacterium, assembly GCA_016792665.1. GTDB lineage: Bacteria > Myxococcota_A > UBA9042 > PHBI01 > PHBI01 > WYBB01. The sequence goes on from JAEUKJ010000609.1 coordinate 3,145, forward strand.
TGGCGACGTGCGAGCCCGGGCCGAGGGTCGCGGGATCGAGGTCGAACGTGAACGTGTCCGATCGGGTCGCGTTTGGTGTGGAATAAGCTTTTCCGCCCAGTGTGAACGCGAGCGCGGGGGTGAGGCCGGTGCCGTCGACCCGGATCGCGTGTGGGCCGGCGCTCGGTCGCAGGACGCTCGGCGTGAAGCGGACGATGCGCGGACGCACGCGCGGACCGGCAGCCTCGAAGCGTCCGGCGGGTGACTCGACCCGCACCTCGAGGTCACCCGCGAGGCCAGGAGGGACGACCAGCTTGCGCCCGGCGCGCATGCTCCCGGTCGCGGCCAGCGTGGTCTCCGAGGTCGCGGCGCGGGCATGTCCGAAGGCATCGACGAAGGTCACGCGCGTGTCGGGCGCGAGGTCGCGGCCCGGCAGATCGAAGGCCTCGCCACGGACCTCGACGCTGTCGCCCGGGTCGACGAGGGCTGGCGCCGAGACGATGACGCGCGGCGTGAACGGGTCACCGACGGCGACCAGGAGCTGCTGGTGGCGGGCCGTGCCGAGCGTGCCCCAGGCTGCTGAGGGATCGAGGGTGCGGCCCGGGGCCTCGGATTCACGGGCCGCGGCGCGTGCGACCAGTGGGCGGGCCAGGCCGACCAGCCGACGCCCGGCCTCGGTCGCGACGCCGGTGGGCAGGGTGCAATCGAGGCCGACGAGGTCGCTCGGCAGGGCCGCGGGCTCGCTCGGCATGGGGCAGCTCAGCCCGGGGGCCAGGGCTGTCACGAGCTCGGCCGCCGCCGCGCGCAGGTTCTCGGGGCTCGCCTCCGCGGTCGCCTCGATCGCGACCAGCGCATCGTTCGGCACGGATACGGACGCCTCGCTCGCACCGCGGTTCGTGAGGTTCGCGGTCGCCAGCAGCGCGCGGTCCGCGAGGACCTCGACAGGGACCCCGAGCCACGTGTCGCGCGCCCCGGGCATCGCGGTCGCACGCGTGGCGGTGACCTTGACCACGCCCGGCACCAGTGGCCGTGCCGAGACCTTCAGCACGCCCGACGGGTCCCGCTGGACCTGCACGAGGTCGGGGCCAGCCCGCGACAAGAGGTCGAGCCCCACGGTGCCGGTCGGGGTCCGCGCAAACGGATCTTCCAGCGGGCTCACCGCGGCCAGCACCGCATCGAGCGCAGCGTCGAAGCGACTCAGCACGGACGGGGCCGTGGTCCATGCGCGCTCGCCCCAGCCCGTGCCGATCTCGGTCGCCAGCATCGCCAGCCGAGGCGAGCCCGTCGCGACCGACCGCATCGCCATGAGGCGCTCGGGGTCGGGCGAGGTCGCGCGCGGGTCCATGAAGAGCAGCGCAAGGGCCGTCGAGCTCGCGTCGACGGTGACTGCCTCGGGCGCGTCGTCCTCGGGGCGCGAGATGGTTGCGACCAGGAGCGGGGAGGGGGTCGCGTCCGTCGGCGTCCCCGGCGGCAGGAGCAGGGTCAGGGTCAGCCCGTCCTTGGCGACATCCAGGGTGAAGGTCCCGTCGACGACGGCGCGTCGCCCGAAGCGGTTCAGCGCGACCCAGCCCGCATCGGCCGCGGGAGCTCCCACTGGCGGCACGAGCCGACCGTCGACACGCCACGCCTCGTCGATGGTATCGGGCGCATCGGGCAGCTCGGTCTCGGCGTCGTCGCGGGTGTCCGTCGCGTCGGGACCGCTGTCGACGACGCTGTCAGCCCCGTGGGTGTCGGCGGTGTCGACCGCGTCGTGCACGTCGTCACCGCAGTCGCTGCAGGCCCCGAACCCCACCGCAACCAGCGCCAACGCCAGCGCGATTGGCGCAAGCGCGCGCGGTGCGGGATCGGATCTCATCGCGTCGTTCATGCCCTTCGACTCCCCCGGCGCGAGGGCCATCGCGCATCGACATACTGGACCGCAGCCCGACTCAGCTCAAGATTCATCGTTCGTCCTCGCGTGCCGCGCGAGTCCTTGCTAACCGAACGGCATGAGTCGCTCCTTGGCCATCCGTTCGATCATTGCATTCGCAGTCCTCGTGCCGCTTGGCTGCGGCTCGGCTCCCGCCACGCCGACCCCGGCGCGAACCCTCTACGTAGGACCGCGCTTCCTCGGCCCCGATGGCGACCTCGCGGGCCTCGAGGTCGATGCCGCGGGACGCATCGTGGCCGTCCATCCCTTCGGGACCGACCCCCTCGTCGCGGCGGGCGCGGTGACCGTGCGGCGCCTGGACGGTGAGCGCGCCGTGCCTGGCCTCGTCGATGCGCACCTGCACGTCACGTGGATCGGTCGCAGCGCAGAGGAGCTCGACCTCTCAGGCGCGCGCTCGGCGCGGGCAGCGGGCGAGATGCTCCAGGCCTTCGCCGCGGCCCACCCCGAGATCCCGGTCCTGATGGGGCGCGACTGGGACCAGACGCGCTGGGCCGAGGGCGCCGCTGCGGCCTTTCCGACGGCGGCAGATCTGGGCGCGCTGGATCGCCCGGCGGTGTTGACGCGCGTCGATGGGCACGCGGTGTGGCTGAACGCGGCCGCGCTCACACGTGCTCTCCCCATCCTCGAGTCGCACGCGGCGAGCCCTGGCATGCGCATCTTGCGCGACACGGCTGGCCGCCCGGGC
>JAEUKJ010000576.1 GCA_016792665.1 Deltaproteobacteria bacterium
GCGATGCTGGCGGCGCGGCTGCAGCACCCGAACATCGTGCCGGTCTTCGACTCGGGCGAGTTCGAGGGGCACCTCTTCTTCGTCATGGCCTTCGTCGAGGGCGAGGGCTTCGCGGCCTTCATCGAGAAGCAGAAGACGGCCGCCCCCGACGCGAAGCGCGCCCTCCTGGAAGGGGGCGTACGGGCCATCGCCAAGGCCGCACGCGCGCTCGACTACGCGCACCAGCGCGGCATCGTGCATCGCGACATCAAGCCGGACAACATCCTCATCGACGCCGCGGGCGAGCCGCACCTCACCGACTTCGGGATCGCCAAGAGTCTCCAGCGCGAGGCGTCGATCACGCGGCCCGGGGCCATCATCGGGACTCCGGCCTACATGGCGCCGGAGCAGGCCAATAGCCTGCATGATCGCGTCGGGCCGGCGAGCGACATCTACTCGCTCGGGGCGACGCTCTATCACCTGGTCACGGGGCGCGCCCCCTTCGAGGGCAGCGACGCGCTGCAGATCATCATCGCCGTCCTGCAGAAGGTGCCCGAGCCGGCGCGCGCGGTGGCGCGGCGCGTGTTGGGGCGCGAGGTGTCGCCGGACCTCGAGACCATCATCGCCAAGGCGATGGAGAAGAAGGCGGGAGAGCGGTACGCGAGTGCGCGGGAGCTGGCCGAGGACCTCGAGGCCTACCTCGAGGATCGGCCGGTGGCGGCGCGGCCGGTCGGGGCGTTCGAGCGGGCCAAGAAGGCGCTGCGGAGAAACCGCGCGGCGTGGGCCATGGTGGTGGTCGCGGCGCTGACCCTGGTGGTGTTGGCGGTGGGGTTCGGGACGGTGCTGGCGTTCAACCTGTCGGCGACCTCGGACTCGCTGCGGCGGCAGGACGAGCAGGCGGGGCTGGACCAGACCGCGACACTGGAGCGCGCCATCGTCGCCAACATGATCGAGGGGCGAGCCGACATCGTGCGCGGGCTGGTCGACGAGCTGAGAAAGGCGCCAAATCTGTCGCGTGTCGAGGTCGTGAGAACCGACAAGACGCTGGCCTACACCGATCGCGGCACGCGCGAGGGGGTCGCCCGGAGGATCCTCGACCCCGCGACGCGCGCGTTGATCGCCAAGCAGCAGCCGGGCTTCGAGCGCCAGCTCGAGGTCCTGGAGGCGGTCGCGTTCAAGAACATCGACGGGTCGAAGGCGCCCGAGGAGGCACCGGTCGCGAAGGTCGACGAGGCGGCGCTGCGCGAGGCGATCGACGGGCGCAAGACGGTGACGCGGGTCGTGCGCGAGGGGGAGGCGCCGGTCTTGACGGTGATGCGGCCGATCGAGAACGGCGCGACCTGCCAGCTCTGTCACGGGCCGGTCATCGACGACCCCGACGCGGCGGAGAAGGCCCGGGCGAACAATCCCTATGCGGCAATGGACGGCGGCGATCTCTACGCGACGAAGACCTCGGGGGTGCGACTGGACCGGCACAACCGCGTGCGCGCGGTGCTGGTGGTGACGCGCTCGCAAGAGGTGGTCGAGGCGCAGATCGCGGGCAACAAGCGCGAGACGCTGGTCGTCGGCGCGGCCACGACGCTGGGCCTCCTGGCGTTCTTGTTCATCGCGATGCGCGTCTTCGGACTGCGCGTGAGGCCCGAGAAGTTCGGCTGAGCCGAGGCCGCTGGGCGCGGCGCTGTGTACTGAGGGCAGCCTGGCTCCGCCTTCGGCGGTGTTGTGCCGAGGGCAGCCTGGCTTCGCCAGGCCTTCGGCGTTGTTGCGGCGGACCGCGAGGCATGATTCAAGAAGCGGCATGTCGCACCGCTACCCCGAATCGGCCGTCTTCTATCGCACCCTCGACCGTGAGCTGCCGCTGATCGTCCGCGGCCAGGGCGTCTGGCTCTACGACGAGCACGGCAAGGACTACCTCGACGCGTGTGGCGGGGCCTACGTGGCGAACCTCGGGCACGGGGTCGGCACGGTGGCGGAGGCGGTCGCGGAGCAAATCAAGAAGGTCGCCTACGTCAACGGAACGGCCTTCACCAACGAACCGGTCGAGGCGCTCGCGTCCGAGCTCCGGACGCTGAGCCCGCGCGAGCTCGACTTCGCCTACTTCCTGTCGTCGGGATCGGAGGCGGTCGAGGCGGCGCTGAAGCTCGCACGCCAGCACCACGTCGAGGCCGGCCGCCCGAACAAGCACAAGATCATCGCGCGCACGCCCGGCTATCACGGCAATACGCTGCTCGCGCTGTCGGCGTCGGCGCGCGAGCACTACAAGAAGATGTACGGGCCGTGGCTCGTGCCGGTGCACCTCATCGGGGCCCCCTACCCCTACCGCTGCGACCCGGGCGACCCGGCGATGACCGGCGAGGCGTTGGAGCGCGCGATCCTCGAGGAGGGCCCAGACACCGTCGCGGCCTTCATCGCCGAGCCGATCGGCGGGTCGTCGACCGGCGGCTCGGTGCCGCCCGCCGGGTACTGGCAGCGCATTCGCGAGATCTGCGATCGACACGACGTGTTGCTGGTGTGCGACGAGGTGCTGACCGGGGCCGGGCGCACCGGGACGTGGGCCGCGGTCGAGCACTTCGGCGTGACGCCCGACATCATGACGATGGGCAAGGGCCTCTCCGGCGGATACGTGCCGCTGTCGGCGGTGCTCACGTCGGAGCGGGTCATCGCGCCGATCGCGCGTGGCAGCCGCGCGTTCAAGCACGCCCAGACGTTCTCCCACACGCCGGCGATCTGCGCGGCCGGGCTCGCGGCGGTGCGGCACATCAAGGCGCACGGTCTGGTCGAGCGGGCTCGGGCGATGGGCGAGGTGCTGCATGCGAAGCTCGCCACCCTGGTCGATCACCCTGCCGGCTGGTCGGTCGGGGACGTACGCGGCAAGGGCCTCCTCGCGGGCGTCGAGCTGGTGGCCGACCGGGCGACCAAGGCACCGTTCCCGCGCTCTGCGATGATCGCCGAGCGGCTCACCGCGGCGGCCCAGGCCGAGGGGCTCGTGCTGTGGTCGAACGTCGGGCACGCCGACGGCACCAACGGCGATCTGGTCATGGTGGCGCCGCCGTTCATCATCACCGAGTCGGAGATCGACGAGCTCGTGGCGCGGCTCGGGCGGGCGCTCGCGGCGATCGCGTAAGCGGCCTCTTGCGCTGGGGCCGCCGCTCGTGCGGTGACGCAGGTCAGAGGGGCTTCTGGGCCATGATGTAGCCGCGCGTGCTCGCGTGCTCGCCGGGGTAAGGGGCGCGCTCGAGGCGGAGCGCGAGGGCGAGCCCGGCAGCGGTTGCGGCGTTGATGACGACGTCACTCGGAAAGAAGTTCCAGGCGATGGGGCACGGCGCGTCGAGGAAGGTCTCGGGTGCGAGCGTCTCGCTGCCGACGTGCCACGCGATGAGCAGCGAGGCGCCGGGGCGCAGGACGCGGCGGGCCTCGGCGAAGAAAGGGACGAGGTCGGCGCGCGTGAGGTGGACGATGGCGTAGAACGCGGTGAGCCCCGCGTAGTGATCGTCGGGCGCGGACAGGTGGAGGAAGTCGTCGACCTGGAACCCGACGGCGGGATGGCGAAGGCGCGACTCGGCGACCATCTCGGGTGAGAGGTCGATGCCGACGACCGAGCCCAGGCCGCGGTCGTGGAGGTAGCGGGCGACCTGGCCCGAGCCCGTGCCGAGGTCGGCGACGGGGCCGGGGCGCGTGTCCGCTGCGAACAGGTCGAGGAGCGCGCGGTCGAGGGGCTTGTCGGCGAGCTCGTCGAGGAACGCGTCGGCGTAGCGGCTGGCGACGCGATCGTAGGTGTCGCGGACGGCGTCGAGATCGTTGCGGGTCTCGGTCATCGTGACCTCGGCGAGTGCGGTGATCAATCCGTTGGGCGGCTTGGCTCCGCCAGGCCTTCGGCGTTGATCAGGGGCAGGCCGGCAGCGTGATGAGCTTGTCGATCTTGCCGGCGACAGGGTCGACGAGGACGACGCGATCGCGGCTGCCGGCGCCCTGGGTGACGAGCAACCGGCCATCGTCGAGGAGGGCCATGTCGCCTTCCTCGGGCGAGTTGTCGAAGCCCTCGAACTCGACCTGCTTCTTCAGCGTCGCGGTGAGGTTGAGCGTCTTCAGGTGGGCGCCGGTCTTCGGGTCGTGGAAGAAGATGGCGTGGCCGTACTGCTCGCGGAAGGCGACGCGCCCGTCGGGCAGCGCGATCGGGGTGACGCCGTAGGCCGAGGCGCTGTTCTTGCCGCCGCCGAGCAGCGAGAGGGTCTTGCCGGTGAGGGGATCGACGAAGAAGCCGACCGCGCCCGGGCCCGCGCACACGCCGGCCTCGATGTAGAGGACCTCGCCGGCCCAGCTGATGTTCGGGCACTGGCTCTCGAAGGGGGCGAGCGGGATCGAGGCGAGGCGCTTGCCGGTGGTCGCGTCGAAGACGGTGATGGCCGAGTCGGACTGGAGCTCGACCTCGGCCGAGTCGAAGGCCGGTGCGACGAAGACCCGCGTGCCCGCGAGGGCGGCCTGGCCGACGCGGAGGCCGCCGAGCTCGAGGTCGACGCACTTCTTCTTGCCGGCGTCTTCGAGGCAGGCCTTGGCCGCCTTGCCCTTCTTGGTGATCTGCAGCCCAGGCGTGGTGGCCTTGGCCGGCAGCTCGCCAAAGCGCCCCTTCATCGCGTTGGACGGCTTGGTCTGCGCGAGAGCGGCGGTGTCGAGGTCGAGGGTCCAGCACTCGAGGGTCGCGGCGGTGTAGTCGGCCGAACGGCAGAGCTCGACCTTGTGGTCGACCACGATGGGCGACATGAAGGCCGGTTCTTCGGCGATGCCCTTGACGCAGGCGCCGGTGGCGGGCGTGGGCGTGGGCGCGGGCAGCGCCGCGGCGAGGGTCCATGCCTCGGGCGGGAACTCGGGCTCTTCGGTGTCGGCCGCGCTGGGCGCAGCGGCGTCTCCGGCGGGGCCAGCGTCGTTCGCCGCGGACGGCGCGTCACTGGTGGCCTGCGCATCGGACTTGGCGGCGGGCGCGGTCGTGTCGGCGGGCGCGCTGGTGTCGGCGGACGCGTCGGGCTTGGCGGCGGGCGGGTTGGTATCGTGCGTCGCGGCGGGCGACGAGTCCGCGATCGCGGGCTGCGAGTCGGGGGCAAGGACCTCCTTCTTGCCGCAGCCGAGCGACGAAGCGAGCGCGAGGGAGCACAGCGAGGAGAGGACGAGCTTCATGAGGGACCTCGAGGGCGTGGGGCGGAGCGTGGAGAGGGACTCGGCGAAGGGTCGTCAGCTCGCGGCGAGGCGCGCGAGCAGCGCCACGAGCCAGCGCACGTGCGCGGCCATGAGCTGGAGGGAGGTCAGCTCTTTCTCGGACTCGGGGGCGAAGTAGCCGGTGCCGAGGTTGGCGATGGCGGTGCCGCGCGCGAGGAAGGGGTCGACCCCGGTGCCGCCGCGGATGGGCTGTTCGCGGACGGCGACGCCGACGTCCTGGCCTGCGAGCACCGCGACGTCGACCAGATCGCGACGGTCGGCCAGCCGCGGGCTCATGTCGATGTACTGGTCGCGGTCGCTGACGGTCGCGCCGCAAGCGGCGAAGTGCGTGCGGATGGCGGCTTTGCGGGCCTCGAGCGAGGCGGGCACGAAGTCGCGGATGCGCACGTCCAGCGCCGCGCCGTCCGGCGTCGTGCGGGCGCGGTAGCAGTGCGAGTAGCCCTGCCAGCCGCGGCTGTCTTCGCACCAGAGGGGATGCTCGGGCGTGGCCGTCTCGGCAAAGGCAGAGACGGCGGCGAGCAACTTGGCGACGCCGTCGTGGGGCGCGCCGTCGAGCCGCGCAGCGAGCTCGGGAGCGGTGAGGGACTCGATACGCAGCGACGCGCCACGCTTGATGTGCGGGGCCACGATGGCCTCGGCCTGGGCGCGCGCCGCGGCCAGGTCGTGCGCGGCGACGCCGACGACGAAGACCGCGTCGCAGTCGCGCAGCGCGTCGGACGCGAAAGTGAGAGGGACTATCACATCTGCGGCGGCCGCGAAGAGCTCGGCGGCGAAGCGGACGGCGGTGCGATGCCCCTCGTCGAAGGCGGTGGCGCCATGCGTGTTGACGCCGCCCAGGTGCAGGACGAGGCCGTGGTCGCGGGCGGCGAGCAGCGCGGGCGGGAGCGGGTCGCCGGAAAACGTCGCGGCGGCGTGGGCGGCGTTGAAGTTGGCGACGTTGACCTCGAAGGGGAGGATGCCGTCGATGGTGTAGCCCGAGCGGACGCCGCGCGCGGCCAGCAGCTCGGCCAGGCCTTCGATGGCCTCCATGCGGCCGATCTCTTCGTCGGGGCGACCGATGAGGAGCAGCGGCGGGTGCTCGATCGAGGGGTCGGCGCCGAGGACCGCGGCGAGCGTCATGAGGTGGGTGAGCCCGAGCTTGTCGTCCAGGCCGAACGGCGTGACGCCGCCGCCGAAGACGACGTCGTGGCCGAGGAACTCGGCGAGGCCGGGGTAGTTCGTGACGTCGACCTGGAGGGCGGCGTTGTCCGGATAGGGGATCGCGGCGCCGTCCCAGGTGCGGCGCACGTTGAGGCGCGGCGGGTTCGAGGTGCCGCGCGCGGTGTCGAGGTGGACCATCATGGCGATGGTCGGGGCGTTGGCGCCGCGACCACGGCCGGGGAAGGTCGCGATGACGTTGGCGTGAGGGTCGCGCTCGACGCTGGCGCCGCAGCGCGCGAAGTGGGCGGCGACGAAGTCGGCGATGGTCACCTGGCCGGGGCTCGAAGGGATGGTGGTCGAGTGCTCGTCGCTCTGACTGTCGATCGCGACGACCGACTGCAGGTGTGCAAAGGACATCTCGGAGAGGGCGCTGTCGGTCATTGGCGGCATGGCTCGGCTCGGCGTTCGTGGTACCAGTCGGACTCGCCGGCAGCATGGCGAAGGCGCGCGCGGCTGTCCATGCCTGCGCGTCGCCCCACGACGACGCGTCCTCTGGCGCGGGCGAGGGCATCGGAGGAGGCTGAGATGTGTGGACGCTTCGGGCTGAAGACGACGTTCTCGACGCTGGCCAGGCTCTTGCGCGCGGACCCGGTGGCGCCGCACGAGTGGGGCCCGGACTTCAACGTGGCGCCGACCGATCCCGCACCCGTGGTGCTGGCCAAAGACGATGGCACGCGCGCCCTGGATCTCTTCCGCTGGGGCCTCGTGCCGTTCTGGGCGAACGGGCCGAAGGACCCGCGCGTCGGGGCGCGCATCATCAATGCCCGGGCCGATGGCATCGCGGACAAGCCGGCCTTTCGCGACGGCTTCCAGTCGCGACGGCTGCTAGTGCCCGTGAGCGGGTGGTTCGAGTGGGAGACGCGCACGCCCGTCGGCAAGGGCAAGGCCGCGAAGATCCCGCACTGGTTCCACCCGCCCGAGGCGCAGGCACGGCCCGAGGACGCGCTCTTCATGCTCGCGGGGGTCGGCGCGAAGTGGACCGACAAGGAGACAGGCGAGGTCCTGCGGACGTTCTCGATCGTCACGACCGAGTCGGCCGGCGTCGCCGCGGGCGTGCACGACCGCATGCCGGTCATCCTCGACGGCGACGGGCAGCGGCGCTGGCTCGCCAAGGACACGCCCAAGCAGGGCCTCCTGGAGCTGCTCGTCCCCTATCGGGGGCCGGTCGCCGAGCACGTCGTGTCGCAGGCGGTCAACAACGTGCGCAGCGATGGCCCCGAGCTCATCGCGCCGGTGCGAGACCTCCTGTCGTGAGGGTCTGAGCCCGGTGCGCGCGCTGCTCGGCCGGTGCTCACGTGCGCGGATCGAAGTGTTGTACCGTGTTTCAATGCCACGACCCGAGCCCGTCCCCCGCCGCATGCTCGCCTCACGAAACACCAGGCTTCCCGGTCGCGTCACGGCCTCGCTCGGACTCGCAGGCCTGGCCCTCCTCGCGCCGCTCGCCCTCGCGGCACCGCCCGGGCCCGCGAAGGCCACGCGCCACGAACGCCAGATCATCGGCTCGATCATCAACGTGCTGCCGCAAGGTGACCGATCGGTCCTGGTCATCAATCGGGGCTCGAACCACGACGCGGCCGTCGGCGACCTGGTGAAGCTCCAGAGTGGGCCGACCTGCAAGCTGAACGAGGTCTATCCCTATCGATCGAAGTGCGTCGTCGACGTCGATCCTGCCGCGATCGGCAACATCAGGCCGCTCACCATCCTCGTCGAGGCACCGGATCCAGCGCGCCCTCCGGTCGTCGCCCAGGTGTTGGAGATCGACCCCGAGGAGTCGGGCTTCAGCGTGCGGTTCGACAAGGGCTTCTTCCACGGGGTGCGCGTCGGCGACGAGGTGAACCTGCGCAACGCGCTGTGCAAGGTCTGGGAGGTTCTCGACACCGAGGCGCGCTGCGCGAGCGAAGCCGGTGAGCTCCCACCTGCGGTCGGTGACCCTGGCTCGGTGATGGGTTCGGGGCTGGCCGGTCGCCGGCTCGGGGTCGACGTCGTCTTGCGGGCGCGCGCCCCCGAGCTGCCGGACGCGGCGCGGCCCACGCCTGGGACGGAGCCCGCGGCCGAGCCACTGGAGATCGTGCGCCATCGTGGCGAGGGCCTGGTGCCGTCGCGCCACTGCCTCGGCATCGTGCCCGGGCGCGCGCTCTACTTCCTGCGCGGCTCGAAGGCGGCCGACCCAAAGCGACCCGGCGAGGCGGGACGTGAGCTGGTCCGGGTGGACTTCACGACCGGCCTCGAGACCAAGGTCCTCGACCTGCCTCCAGGCAGGCCTCGCGAGGCGCGCAGTCGCATCGAGGAGGTGCGGGTACGGGAGCAGCTCGTCGCGTGTCACAACACGAGTGGTGAGTTTCGCGACCCCGACGGACCCGGACCGTGGGACAAGGTGCGCGGCTCGCTCGGGACGCTGGGCCGAGGGAAGACGATCTTCCTCTGGCAGCCCGGCCTCGGCTGCACCGACCAAGGACGCTGCCCGCCGTTGGCCAAGCCGGGCGGTGCCCTCTGGGCCATCCGCAACGACGACGCGAAGCCCGTCGAGGTCGCCCAGGTCCCGCCGACGCGGGCGAGCGACGGGGCCGACGACCCTGGCTACGATATGCTCGGCCCGTTCTACTTCACGCCGTCGTCACCGCGCTTCGCGGCATGGACCGGGCTTCGCTGGGTGGTCTTCGATGCCCCGTAACGGGCTGTGAAGATGCAGCCGCATCGCGGTGATGCACGCGGTCGATGAGGCTGCTATGGTCGCGGCATGTCGGACCCGGTCGATCCCTCGCGCCTCCCCCGCCCTATCGTCGCCGGCCTCGCCGCCGAGCGCGAGCGGACCATCGCGTTGCTGCAAGACGCCGCGGCAGTCTCGGACGATGACGCCTTCGACCTGGACATGCTCGAGGAACGCCTCGAGCTGGCGATGAAGGCGCGCTCGATCGACGAGCTGCGCGTCCTGACGCGCGACCTGCCCGCGGTCGTGAAGCCCGAGGTCGTGGTCGCGTCCTCGCACCTGCCCGCGGTCGTCGAGGTGCCCCGCGCGGCCGCGTCCGAGCGCGCGAAGCCCAAGATCAGCGCCATCTTCTCGAGCGTCGTGAGGCGCGGGCGCCGCGTGCAGCCCGCCGAGATGGACGTGCGCGCGGTCTTTGGCAGCGTGGTCGTCGACCTGCGCGAGGCGAGCTTCCAGAGCGGCGTCACGACGCTGCGCTGCAAGTCGGTCTTTGGCAGCGTCGAGGTCCTGGTGCCGCCGCACGTGCGGGTCGAGATGATCGGCTCGGGCATCTTCGGCAGCTTCGATGAGCAGGGCACGAACGACCTCGCCGCACACGCATCGGACGCCCCGATCCTGCGGGTCGAGGGCAAGGCCGTCTTCGCCTCGGTCGAGGTCCAGACCCGCACCGCCCGGCGCGACGCGCTTGCGAAGCTCGCCGCGGACGGACGGCGGAGCGCGCGTCGTCTGGAGCAGAAGTGAGCCGATGACGACGCCCCTCGACAAGCGCGAGCACGCGCGCAGGCTGGCCTCGCGCTTCGCCGTGGGCTTCGCGCACCTCTTGTGGTGGAAGGCCATCGTCGAGCTCATCGCGGCGGCCGTGCGCGCGGTGGCCGAGCCGTCGGCGACCCCGGCGGTGCTGGTGGATGTTGCCGCGGTCGGGCGCGCGGCGCTGGCGTTCGCGGGCGCGTGGATAGCGCTGCGTGCCGTGCCGTATGCGCGGGCACTCGGGGTCG
>JAEUKJ010000589.1 GCA_016792665.1 Deltaproteobacteria bacterium
GGAAGCCGTAAGAGGCTCCGCGGCCCGACAAGCCTCTTCCGTAGCGAGGCGACCGTTCAGGCGAGGAGCTCGATCTGCTTCTCGTAGAACGGCGCGCCGTCCGCCGACGGCTCGACCACTGTGCGGCGCTCGGCGTCGCGCAAGAGGCGCCAGATCTGCGGACCGAGGAGGTCGAGCTCGGTCGACTCGAACTGCTCGCCGCCGAAGCGGCGGATGGTCTCGGTCTGGAGGCCGAGCATCTTTTGGTCCTGGGCGAAGATGGTGCGCGCGAAGGGCTCGAGCAGCGGCTTCAGGAGGACGCCGGGCATGCGCGTCCGGAACTGGACGAGGGCGAAGAGGCGCGTCTCGAAGTCGCTCACCGGGGTGCAGGCCGAGGTGACGACGAAGTGCGTCTCCGTCCCGATCTTGTATTCGACCTGCGCGATGGACGGCATGAAGAAGCGGTCCCAGTGCTCGACTATGCCGCCGGACGGCGAGAGCAGGCGCCCGATGAGGCCCGAGGGGCGCGGCTCGCCGAGGTACTCGCACTCGGCGCGGTCGTGGTAGCGACGGACGACCGCCGTGACCTGGTTCCGCTTCTTGGCGGTGCGGAAGAGACCGCCGTGCAGGAAGGCGGTGTGCGGGACATCGAGCGCGTTCTCGAGCGTGGCGTGCATGGTGCCAGGTGCCAGCACGGTGCGGCGCGCCTCGGCGTAGCCGGGCAGCTCGGGGAAGCGGAAGGGCGGGCCCGAGGGCGGGACGTCGTTCGAGGCCCAGACCCAGATCCAGCCGTCCGACTCGACCGCCGGCCACGCGATGGCGCGGCGTCCGCGCTCGCTCTCGGCGGTGCTGACGAGGCCCGGAATGCCGCGGCACTGGCCGTCGGGGTCGAACTCCCAACCGTGGTAGCCGCAGACCAGGTGCTCGCCTTCGACGCGGCCAGCCGAGAGCGGCACGTTGCGATGGGGGCAGCGATCGAGGAGCGCGCCGGGGCGACCCGAGTGGGTCCTGAAGAGGACCATCGGCACGCCGAGCAGCGTGACTGGGATGGGCTTCTTGCCGAGCGCCTTGGCCTCGGCGACCACGTACCAGGCTTCGGGCACGCGGGCGACCGACGCATGAGCCTTGGTCTGCGGGGGGACGAGGCGTTCTTCGAGCGACATCGCGAGGCTCCTTGCCAGGGCTGAGCGCACCCTCGGCGCTGGCGGTTCAGGCGGTTCAGCGGGTGGGGACTCTCAGGCTGTCGCGGAGCTGCTCGTGGAGGTGCAGCGCGGCGCTCCAGTGGCCGACGACGAGGTCGCGAACGTTCTTGCGGGCAGGCCGGATGAGGGGGGCGAGGGCCACGCGCGCGGCCGGGCCGAGGTGGCCGAGTGCGTCGAGGACCGCCAGGACGGCGGGCGCGCGGGCCTCGGTGGAGCCGCTCTCGACCTTGATGGAGATGCCGAGTGGGCCCTCATTCAAGTGATGACCGGCGCCGGGGCGGCCCGGGCGGACACCGATCGCGTAGACGCCGTCGGCGCCGCGCTTGGCGACGAGTCCGCCGAGTGCGCGCATGAGCATCGTGTCGAGGACGCCGCGGCCGCCGACGAGCT
>JAEUKJ010000613.1 GCA_016792665.1 Deltaproteobacteria bacterium
GCGCCTCTCGAACGCCTTTTACCAACAGAACGTCGACGCCAACCGCATCTACGAGCAGATCCAGACCAAGCGTCCGCAAAAGGCCGCGCCCCTTCCGACCGGCCTCGTCAGCGTCCGCCTCGGTCCCTTCGCGTGGGAGTCACTGAACCTCCACGCCGCCGGGGAACTTGCGATGCTGGCGGCCGTGCGCTCGGTCGCGACCCCCGATGGGGCGCTGCTCCAGGCCTTCGTCGTCGATCCCCACAAGGTCGCCGCGACGCTCTTCGACGACCCGGGCAGCGGCAGCGTGCGCCCGCAGCAGACGGCTGCCACGACCGAGGCCGTCGCTCCCTTGCCGCTCACCGTGAAGGGTCGCGCCTGGGAGGTCGCCATTGCGCTGGGGCCCGAGGCCGCGCTGGCCGAGACCCTCGCCGCCGAGGTCGTCTCGGACTTCGTCTTGCGTGCCTCGGTCATCACGGCGGTCGTCCTGCTCGCGGCCCTCGCCATCATCCTGTCGATGATCTCGGCCGAGCGTACCATCGAGCGTCGCCAGCAGTTCGCCGCCGCCGCCGCCCACGAGCTCAGGACGCCGCTCGCCGGGCTCCGCATGTACGCCGAGATGTTGGCCGATGGGCTCGGTCGTCCGGAGAAGCAGAAGGCCTACGCCGAGCGCCTCTCGTCCGAGGCCGCGCGTCTCGGTCGCGTCGTCACCAACGTCCTCGACTTCGCGCGCCTCGAGCGCCAGAGCCTCGTCGTCAAGCCAGCACCCGGCGATCTCGCCGCCGCCGTCACCGAGCTCGCCCGCCGCCTCGAGCCCGCCGTGCAGGCCCATGGGGCGACCCTGGTCGTGGACCGTTCGCAGCTCGCGCATCCGGACGCCCCGCTCATGGCGCGCTTCGACGCCGACGCTCTGGCCCAGATCGTCGGCAACCTCGTCGACAACGCCGAGAAGTACACGCGCACCTCGGCCGACCGACGCATCGAGATCGTCTTGCGCGAGACCCCGCGCGGCCCCGAGCTCGCCGTCCGCGATCACGGCCCGGGCCTGCCGCCCGCCCTCCGCAAGGGGCAGTTCCGCGCCTTCCGACGCGGCACCCCCAAGGACGGCCCCGCCGGCCTCGGCCTCGGCCTGGCCCTCACCCGCGCCCTGGCACGCGCCCAGGGTGGGGACCTCATCGTCGCGCCCCCGAGCACCGGGCCCGGCGCCGAGCTCCTCGTGACCTTGTCGCCGGCCTGACCTCGACGGCGCCCGCGACGCTCGGGCCGCAGAAACGAAAAGGCGCGAGCGCGACCCTGAGGCCGAGCCCGCGCCGATTGGCAAGACTCCGACCCGGTCAGGGCAGGAGCACCGCGTCGATGACGTGGATGATGCCGTTACGAGCCAGGATGTTGGTCGCCGTGACCTTGGCGCCGTCGATCGTCAGCTCGCCGTTGGCGAACACGATCGGGGCCGAGTCCCCGTTCTTCATCGTCGCCGAGCTGAGCGTCACCGCGACCGAGGCCGGCACGATGCCATCGACGACATGGTAGAGGAGGATGTCGGTGAGCGCGGCCTTGTCCGCGAGCACCGCGTTCAGGGTCGCCTCGGGGATGGCGGCGAAGGCGTCGTCCACCGGCGCAAAGACCGTGAACGGGCCGCCGGTCGCGAAGGTCGAGCCGAGCTCGGCCACGCCGATGGCGGTGAGCAGCGTCTCGAAGCGATCGTCGCCGGCCACGATCTCGGCGAGCGTCGGGGGCGGCAGGAGCACCGTGTCGATGACGTGGATGACGCCATTGCGGGCCTTGATGTCGGTCGTCGTGATGACCGAGGTGTTGATGTAGGCCTTGCCGTCCTTGACCTCGATGAGGGTGTAGGCGCCGTTCTTCATCGTGAGGAAGGCCGAGCCAGTGACGTCCGCCGCGAGCTTCGAGCCGTCGACGAGGTGATAGAGGAGGACGTCGGTCAGCGCCTCTTTGTCGGCCAGGAGGCCGTTCAAGGTGGCCGACGGGATCTTGCCGAACGCCTCATTGGTCGGGGCGAAGACGGTGAACGGGCCGGGGCCGTCCAGGGTCGCGGCGAGCTCGGCCGCGTTGATGGCGGCGAGAGCGGTCGAGAAGCGAGCGTCGGACTTCACGATGTCGGCGATGGTGGGCGGCGGCACGAGCACCGCGTCGATGACATGGATGACGCCGTTCGACGCGAGGATGTCGGTCTGGACGACCTGGATGGTGTCGTTCAGGTAGACCTTGCCGTCGACGACCTTGATCGAGACGTCGAGGCCGGCCTTGGTCGTGGCCTTGTCGAGGGTGACGACCGTCTCGGCTTTCACCGTGCCGTCGACGACGTGATAGAGGAGGAGCTCGGTCAGCGCGGCCTTGTCCGCAAGCAGCGCCTGCAGGGTGCCAGCCGGGAGCTTGTCGAAGGCGGCGTCGGTCGGCGCGAAGACCGTGAAGGGCCCGGGGCCCGACAGGGTCGCGGCGAGGTCGGCTGCGACGACGGCCTGGAGCAGCGTCTCGAAGTCGGCGTTGCCCGTGACGATCTCGGCGATCGACTTCAGCGGCTGGACGGGCTCGGGCGGCAAGAGCACCGCGTCGATGACGTGGATGACGCCGTTCTTCGCGGGGATGTCGGTACTGGTGACCTTGACGGAGCCGTTGAGGACCACGCCGCCATCGACGACCTCGATCGCGATGTCCTCACCGAGCAGCGTCGAGACGCTGGTCTTGGTGATGACGTCGGCGGCCAACACCTTGCCCGAGACGACGTGGTACTTCAGGACCTCGGCCAGGGCGTCCTTGTCGGCCAGGAGCCCGTCGAGCGTGCCGGCCGGGAGCTTGTCGAAGGCCGCGTCGGTCGGTGCGAAGACCGTGAAGGGACCGGCCCCTTCGAAGGTCGCGGTCAGCTCGGCTGCGTCGAGCGCGGCCTGCAGCGTGTCGAAGTCCGCGTTGTCGGCCACGATGGCCGCGATGGTCTTCTCGGTCGGGGTCTCGGTGGTGTCGTCGTCGTCGCCGCAGGCGGCGCCGAGGGCGAGCATTCCGATCAAGGGCATGGCCAGAAGGGGCCTGAGGGTCATCCGCATGGCGTCACTCCGTGTCGTGGGTTGTGTCCTCGAGACCCCGCGCCCACCCGCGACGGCGACGCCCGAATCTCTCGCTCAGCCAGCTTGAGCACGCCGTCAAAACGTTCAAGTCGTTCATTGCTAATTCGGTCGGTGCGGCCTGGATGCGTCTGTTTTCGATAGTTGTGGTCGATGCTGTGGCGCGGTTTGGGGTTGAAAAGCACCAAAACGTTCGGCCGAGGTTCGCTCGGGCGGCACCCCGGGCGGACCCGAGGCGCGGCGACGACCCGCGAGAGGCCGGGTCGCGGAGGGCCCGGCACAGTCCACGAGGCTTTACTCGCTGCCGGCCGCAGGGCTATTCACGCGCCGTGAAGCGCCCGTCATCAATGTCGAGGGTCCCGGTCGTCGTGTCGCTGCTGCTCGGACTGAGCGCCTGCGGAGGCGGCGAGGAGGTCGCCACCGACACGGCCGACGCGGCCGAGGTCGACGCGAGCGACCCCGATGCGGGTGAGGTGAACGATGCCGGCGACGCGAGCGACGCGCCCGACGTCGACCCGGATGCCACGCCCGACGACGCCGACTCGGACGCCGAGGTCGTGCCGACCGATCCCCTCCCGACCCTCTACGGCCTCACCACGCTGGAGGACGAGAACCCCGACCCGGGCATCGTCGAGGTCCACCTCACCGCGGCCGCGAACGACGTCCGCCTGCAGTCCGGCACGCGCACCGCGCTCTTGAACTACAACGGACTCTTCCCCGGGCCGCTCATCCAAGCGCGCGTCGGCGACCGAGTCATCATCCACTTCCAGAACGACCTCGACGCGCCGACCACGGTGCACTG
>JAEUKJ010000647.1 GCA_016792665.1 Deltaproteobacteria bacterium
CCAGGGGATCGAGAGGGTCGGGGGGACCTCGAAGGACGGGCCGGAGAGCGTCGTGTCGGGCCCGGTGTCGGGGCTCGTGTCGAGGGTGTCGGTCGTGTCCGTGGTGTCGACGGGAGGCGTCGTGTCCGTGGTGTCGCGCGTGTCGGGCCCGACGTTCGTATCGATGTCGATCGTGTCGTTCGCGTCGGTCGTGTCGTTCGTGTCCGTCGCGTCCGAGGTATCGCCGTTCGTGGTGTCGGACGTGGCGTGGACGACGGCGTTCGGGCGCGTGGCCGTCGCGGAGACGATCTCGGGATCGTCGCCGCAGCCCACGAGCATCACGATCGCGAGCACGGCAAGCGGGCTCGCCAGGCGAGAGGGGTTGGAAGCATCGGCGGGCCGCGAACGCATGGCGCGGAAGAATGGGGGATAGGGACCCTCGGCGCAAGGCCCGAGGGCCCGAGCGGCGAGGGCCAGGTCGGCGGCCCTTCTCCGGGGGATGACGAAGCTCGACCGGATCGTTGGCGCGCGCTACACAGCTCGCTGTTGCCTGGGAGTTTGCAATGCGGATCGCCACCTGCCTGACCGGTCTCGCTCTGTCGTTCGGAGCATGCGCCTCGCCCGAAGCCACGCGCGAGACCGCGTCGACCGTCACCGAAGTCATCGGTGGCCGCGAGGACGTCGTGTCGTCCCAAGGCCCGGACGGCGCGGGCGACACAGCCCAGACCGACGCCGCGGACACCGCGGACACTGCGCCCCCCGAGGCCATCCCGGTCCCGACACCCGGCCCCGAGGCCCCGCCGGTCCTGAGCGACCTCACCCCATGGTTCGCCGGCGCCGCCTTCCAGCCCGCGCTCGCCGCCTATGACGCGGGTCGCCCCCTGGATGCCGTGGCCGTCCTCGACACCTGGGTGTCGGCCCACCCCGAAGACCCGCGCCAGCGCCCCGCACGCTTCTTCGCCGCCTGGATCCTGGCCGAGCTCGGCGACGCCCCGCCGCCCGCGGGTGTGCCCGCGCCGACGCTCGGCGACGTCGACGTGCGCCAGGCCGCCGCCGATCGCTTTGCGCAGCTCGTCACCGACTGGCCGGTGCTCGGTGAGTTCGCGGCGCTACGCGAGGCCGAGCTGCGGCTCGCGCTGGGGGACCCCGACAAGGCCAGGCTCGCGCTCGCCAAGGTAGGCGACGACGCGGCATTCATCGGGCGCGTGCTGGCGCTGGAGTCGCAGGTGGCTGGCGCCGACGGTCGCACCAAGGTGCTGGAACGCCTCGAGGCGGCGGCCAAGAAGACCCCCGAGCGCCTCCTCCCCGAGTCGTGGGCCATGCTCGCCGAGCTGCGCACGTCCACGCCAGGCGGGCCTCGCGCCGATCTCGCGCGGGTCGAGCTCGTGAGCCGCTTCCCGACCCACGCCCTCGGTCAGGCCGCGCTGCAGGCCTTGTCCGGCGTCAAGCTCAGCGGGGCCGAGCGCCTTCGCATCGCCAAGGGGCTCTTCGAGGCCTGGCGCTTCGAGGCCATGCGCGGCGTCTTGGCACCGCTCATCGCCGCCAAGAAGGCGGACCCCGACGCTTGTGAGGCCTGGGTCCTCGCGGGCCGCGCCGCCGAGCGCAAGAAGAAGGACGACAAAGACGCGCTCGACAAGGCCTTCGCCCTCTATGAGAAGGCCCTGGCCTGCCACGGCGACGTGCGCGCCGATGCGACCTTCCTCGGCGGTCGCGCTCGCGTCGGCACGAACCCCAAGGAAGGGCGCAAGCTCCTCGAGGCCCACGCCAAGGAGTTCCCGAACCGCTCGACCGCGGACGACGCCCTGCTGCTCCTCGCCGAGACCGAGAAGAAGCCCAAGGCCGCCACCAAGGCCCTCCTGAACACGCTGCGTCGCTACCCGCAGGGCGACATGGCCGACAGCGTGGCCTGGGATCTGGTCGGTCCCCACATCGAGGCCCGCGACTGGAAGAAGGCCCTCGAAGCCCTCGACCAGGTCCTCCGCCTCGTCCCCGACGACATCCCCGGCCGCCACCCGGGCCGCTTCCGCTACTGGCGCGGGCGCGCCCTCTGGGAGCTCGGGCAGAAGGACGAGGCCCTCGTCGCGTGGCGCACCGTGTTCGAGAAGCACCCGCTCTCGTGGTACGCGCTGCTCGCCAATGCGCGCCTCGCCGCCGCCGATCCCGAGGCCGCCAAGGCCCTCGTGCCGGCCTCCCCCGAGACACCTCCGACCACGCCCGCTGTGCCGGAAAAGCTATGGCAGGACAGGCACTTCCGCCTCGCGGTCGAGTGGTCGAGGCTGGCTGGGGCGAGCTACGATCGGCCGTCTCCGCTCTTGCCCTGGGTCGATGCCGAGCTCGACGCGGTGGCCCCCGCGGTGCGCCCGACCGACTGGGCCTGGACGCGCGTCGCGGTGCAGCAGCTGGGTGGGGGCTATCCGCCGTCCATCCGCACGGCGCGCACGCTCGAGGCGACGACCGAGCTCGCCTTCCCGGTGGGGCTCGCGGCGCTGCCCTGGAAGCTCGCGTATCCCAGGCCCTACGTCGACCTCGTCACGCGCTGGGCGAAGACGCGCGCAATCGATCCCAACTGGGTGTGGTCCATCATGCGGGTCGAGTCGAACTTCGACCCGACGGCGGTGAGCTGGGCCAATGCGATTGGTCTCATGCAGATCATCCTGCCGACCGCCAAGTCCCTGGCGCGCGACACGCCGCACGCCCCCACGCGCGAGAACCTCATGCGCCCGGCCGTCGCCATCGAGCTCGGCACGAAGTACCTCGAGAAGCTCCTCGGGCGGCACAAGGTGATCCCCCTCGCCTCGGCCGGCTACAACGCCGGCGGCGGCGCCGTCTCGAAGTGGCGCAAGCAGTTCGGCGACGTCGACCTCGACGAGTTCGTCGAGCGCATCCCGTACCGCGAGGCCAACCTCTATGCCAAGAGCGTCACCCAGACGCTCGCGCGCTACCTCTGGCTCTACCAGGGCGAGCTCCTGGCTCTGGACCTCCGCCCCATCGGCGCGCCCGAGGCCGCCGCCGCCCCGACCGAGTAGGCGCGCGCGTCGGGGGGAAGCCTCTTTCCCGCGGCGCCCAAGTGGAATACCGTGGCCCTTGCTCCTCGTTCGCCCCGTTCACGCACGCTGAATGCCGGACGAAGGCGCGCCCCCGCACGCCGCGCGGGCCGCGCTGCGGCGATGCGAGGGAGGAGTCCCACATGCTGTCGCTCACACGCCTCGCCGGCCTCGTGCCGCTCGTCACCGTCCTCGCCACCACCTCGGTCCGCGCCGATCCGGTCGCCCTCGAGAGCGGCGTCGCGAACCTGTCGACCTCGGGCCTCGTCATCGAGCTCCCGAAGAAGAAGGGCGTGACCTACATGTTGTCGGCCAGCTGGGCGCTCAACAGCGACACGACCTTCGACGGGCGCGACGTCGTGGACGAGAAGGTCGCCGACAAGCTCGTCGCCGGCTCGTGGGTCATGGTCGGGTGGTTCACGGCGGGCGACTGCATGGCGGTCGTCAAGGCGGCCGACCTCGAGAACGCGTGGGAGCGCCCCGAGCTGAAGCTCTGGGGCACGAAGTTCGCCGCGCGCGGCGGCGTCTTCACCTTCGACGGGTCGCTCGGCAAGAAGCCCGCGATCGCCCTCTGCCTGAACCGCGGCGATCGCAAGCAGCTCCTCCTCTATCGCTTCTTCCTCGATCAGACCGTCGAGATGACCGAGGCGCAGATGCTCAAGGAGCTCCCCAAGGCCGCCGTCCTCGAGCGCGCCTATCGCGCCTTCGCCAAGGACAAGGTCTCGGTCGGCGAGCCGCTCTCGCGCCCCGAGGTCCGGAACCGCGGCAAGATCGACGCCGCGCGTCCGCTCGACTTCCCGGGGCTGGCCTTCGGCCTGACCCTGCCCAGTGACGGCTCGGTCTGGCTGAAGGGCGAGGGGCCCGACAAGATCGACCAGCTCGATCGCATGGTGCCCGCCATCCCCGAGATCACGGTCGAGATGGCTCGCTTCGACGAGGCCGAGTCCTGCCAGGAGGCCTTCGACGCCCTCACCGCCACCCAGAGCAAGGTCAAGCTTAGCGGCGTGCCAGGCGGGTGGGAGGTCGGTCCGCGCCTCACGCTCGAGGGCGGCACCCAGGAGCTCACCCTCTGCCACAAGGTGTCGTGGGGCGCGCTCATCGTCGGCGTCTTCGTGCAGCCGGCCTCGACCGACATCAGCACGCTCGCGAAGCTCCTCGACACGCTCGCGACCGCGGCCGACAAGGCACCTCCGCGCTGACCTCGCGGCCTGTCTCCAACAGGCCGACGACCTCCAGCAGGCCTAACGAAGCGGGCGCACGAAGCTCGCCTCGGTGGACGTGGTCGCAAAGCCGCTCTGCGTGTAGAGCGCGATGGCGCGCGCGTTCTTGCTGGCCACGTCGAGCTGGAAGCGCTGGGCCCCGTGCGCGACGAGCACGCGGCAGGCCTCGGCGAGCAGCGCCGGCCCGACCCCGCGTCCCTTCCAGGTCGGCTCGCGCACGAGCAGGTGGATGAAGCCCGTGCCGTCGCTGTCCGGGACGCGGGTGCGGGCGAGACCGACCAGCGCGTCTCCGGCCATGAGCACGCGGGCGGGTGGGATCGCGGTCCTCAGGCGCTCGCGCAGGGACGCGACGTCCATCACCATGATGCCCGGGATCCCGACGAAGGCGCGGCGGATCATCTGATCGACGACCTCGGCCGCGACGCCCGGGTGCCAGTCGACAAACGCCGTGCCCTCGGGTGGCGGCACGTCGGGAAACGTCGCGTCGGGCGTCGTCATCGTCAGCGACTCGTGCGCCAGTGCGAACCCAAGGCCCATGAGCCACGCGCGATGTGCGGCAAGGCGCGGCCCGAGCGGCACGCTCAGCACCGAGCGCGCTCCGGTCGTGGCCAGCGCATGCGCCCACGCGACGGCGTCCGTGAGTAGCGCGCGGTCCTCGTCTCCGACCAGACCCAGCGGCACGAGCTCGGCGCAGTCGATCTCGCTGTCGGCTTTCTCGACCAGGGACGCGACGAGCCGGGACTCCCCACGCCGCAGGTCGAGCACGCCTTCGGGCCCGCGCACGAGGGTCTCCGCGAGGAGGCGCACGTCGCCCTCGCGCCAATGCGCGACCCCGTGCTCGAGGCAGAAACGAACCCGCTCTTCGTGCGCTGTGTCACCGGCCATGCCCCCACCTTCCTATCGCGGTCGACAGCGCGCAACCGTTCGTTCATCGTGCCTGCGTGCCCGGGCGTCCCCGCCAGCGCCACCATCGGATGAGAGGCGACCATGTCAGACGCCAGCCGCGCCCCGACCGACCCCGCCAACGCCGAGCGCATCGCACTCTGGAACTCGGTCCTCTTCGACAAGTTCGCGCGCTTCCGCGCGCTCGTCACGGCCAGCAACGGGGCCCACGGCCGGGCCGCCCTCGACCGCCTCCCGCCGCGTCGCGGGGCGCGCGTCCTCGAGGTCGGCGCGGGCTTTGGCGACTTCAGCCTGGACCTCGCGCGCGCGGTCGGACCCGAGGGCGAGGTCGTCAGCCTGGACGCCGCCGAGCGCTTCGTCGAGGCCGCCCGCCTCGCTTTCGCGTCGGCCGATCGCACCGACCTCGCGGCACTCGAGGCTCGCGTCGGAGACGCTCAGACGACCGCCCTCGGCGGCCCCTACGACCACGTCTACGCGCGCTTTGGGACCATGTTCTTCGCTGCCCCGGTCGCGGCCCTCGCCAACCTCCGCGCGAGCCTCGTGCCCGGCGGCACCCTCTGCATGGTCGTCTGGCGCCGACGCGAGGCGACGCCCTCATTCGTGATCGCGGCCGAGGTCGTGCGCCGCGTCCTCGGCCTTGCACCTTCTCCGCCGCCCGCACCCGCCCCGCCCGAGCCCGGCCCTTTCTCGATGGCCGACCCCGACCTCGTGAGCGACCAGCTCCTCGCCGCGGGCTTCGTGGACCCCACCTTCGCGCGCAGCGACGTGCCTCTCCTCCTCGGGCGCGACCTCGACGAGGCCGTCGCCTTCGCGCTGACTCTCGGCCCTGGTGGCGAGGTCATGCGACTCGCCGGCCCCGCGGCCGAGGCCCGACGCCCCGAGATCGTCCAGGCCCTCGCCGAGGCGTTCCGGCCCTTCGCCACCTCGCGCGGCGTCGCCTCGCCCTCGAGCGCCTGGATCGTGACCGCGCGCGCCCCGACCGAGAAGCGCCCGAATCCTTGACCACGCCCAGTCGTGAATGTCATTCACGACCAGTTCGCCCCATCCGACCCTGACGCACGGAGGTCTCCATGCTCATCGCGATCGTCCTCGGCATCCTCACCTGGAGCTTCCTCGAGTACGTCATCCATCGCTTCCTCGGGCACCACCGGACCTGGGCGCGGAAGAACCCCTTCGGCATCGAGCACACCGCCCACCACAGCCGCGGCAACTACTTCGCCCCGGCCTGGAAGAAGGGGCTCGCGGCCGGCCTCTTCCTGGCGATCCTCCTCCCTCCCGCCTGGCTCCTCGCCGGCTCGTACGGCCTCGCCTACGTCATCGGCTTCACCGCGTTCTACCTCTCCTACGAGGTCCTCCATCGCCTCATGCACGTGTGGGCCGGCGTCGGCCCGTACGGTCGCTGGGCGCGGCGCCACCACTTCTTCCACCACTTCCACGACCCGAAGAAGAACCACGGCGTGACCTCGCCGATCTGGGACCTCGTCTTCGGGACCTACGTCCGCCCCGAGAAAATCGTCGTGCCCGAGAAGCTCGCGATGCCCTGGCTGTTCGCGACCGACCAGACCCTGCGCCCCGAGCTCGACCGCGACTACGCGCTCCGGCTCACCCGTGCTAGTCCACGGGCATGACGCTCACGCTCATCACGATCCCGATCAGTCACTTCTGTGAAAAGGCCCGCTGGGCGCTCGACCTCGCGGGCCTGCCCTTTGTCGAAGATGGCCACCTCCCCATCTTCCACTCGGTCCACACGCGTCGCCGTGGCGGCCGCTCGACCCCGCTGCTGCTCACGCCCGACGGCCCGATCCGCGACTCGACCGACATCCTCCTCTGGATCGATGCGCGCCATCCCGGCCTCCTCTACCCGACCGACCCGACGCTCCGCCAAGAGGCACTCGCTCTCGAGGACCGCTTCGACCTCGAGCTCGGCCCGCACCTGCGCCGCCTCGGCTACTTCCACCTCCTGCCCCACAAGCGGCTCTCGCTCTCCATCATCGCGCAGCGCGCCCCCAGGTGGGAGGTCGCCGCGGTCGGCCCCATGTTCCCGCTGGTGCGCGCGATCATGATGCGCGGCCTGAAGATCACCCCTGCTGGCGCCGCGCGCTCGACCGAGAAGGTCCGCAAGGTGTTCGCCGACGTCTCGGCCCTCCTCACGTCCTCCGATCGCCGCTACCTCGTCGGCAACACCTTCACCGCTGCCGACCTCACCTTCGCGGCCCTCGCGGCCCCGCTCCTCTTCCCGCCCGAACACCCGATCCGCTGGCCCGCCGCCAGCGAACGCCCGGCCCCACTCGCGGCCATCACCGATGAGCTCCTGGCGACCCCGGCCGGCCAGTTCGCGCAGCGCCTCTATCGCGAGCATCGCCCGCGCACCTGAGCCCTCCCTCGGATCGCGCGCGCGCCTCGCACCTTTCTCGGCCCGCCTGAAACCACCCGGGTCGGGCAGGCATAGCAGCGACGTCGACATTCACCCACCGAGCGCGCTCCAAGCGAGGTCCCCAATGCTCAGGTCCGGTTCGTCTTCGTCTCCTTCGGACGCCGCCTCGACTGCGCGCCGTCCGTTCCTACGCTCCGTCCTCCTCGCAGGCGTGCTCGGTCTCACCGCGCTCACATCGGCCTGCGGACAGAAGGTGATGCCCATGGTCTCCGCGAGCTCTCCCGTCCCCGCTACCACTCCCGCCGACAACACCGCCCAGAAGTGGGTGAAGCCCTCGGACGCCGTCCTGCGCGAGCGGCTCACGCCCCTCCAGTATCGCGTCACGCAGCAGGACGCGACCGAGCCTCCGTTCCACAACGTCTACTGGGACAACCACGAGGCCGGCCTCTACGTCGACATCGCCAGCGGCGAGCCGCTCTTCTCCTCGGCCGACAAGTTCGACTCCGGCACCGGCTGGCCGTCCTTCGTGCGGCCCATCGACCCTGACCGCATCACGACCAAGACCGACCGCGCTCACGGCATGGTCCGCGTCGAGGCGCGCAGCAAGGCCGGTGACTCCCACCTCGGCCACGTGTTCCCCGACGGGCCGCGCGACCAGGGCGGCCTCCGCTACTGCATCAACTCGGCCTCGCTCCGCTTCGTGCCGCTCGCCCAGATGGCGGCCGAGGGCTATGGCGCCTACCTGCCGAAGGTCCAGGCCGGCGCGGCCATCCCGGCCGATCACGACAACGCCTGCGCTGCGGACTTCACCGCCAAGGTCGAGGCCGACGCGAAGGCGCCGGGCTGCGAGACCAGCTTCGAGACCGCGGTGCTCGCGGGCGGCTGCTTCTGGGGCATGGAAGATCTGCTCCGGAAGATCCCCGGCGTCATCGAGACCGAGGTCGGCTACACCGGCGGCGCCACGTCCGACCCGCGCTACACCGACGTCAAGACCGGCCGCACCGGGCACGCCGAGGCGGTGCGCGTGGTCTTCGACCCGACCCAGCTCTCGTACGCGGACCTCCTCGAGAAGTCGTACTTCCGCATGCACGACCCAACGACCGAGAATCGCCAGGGCAATGACGTCGGCACGCAGTACCGCTCGGCCATCTTCACGACCACGCCCCAGCAGGCCAAGATCGCGGCCGAGGTGAAGGCCAGGGTCGAGGCCTCGGGCTTCTGGAAAAAGCCGCTCGTGACGGAGATCGTCCCGGCCGGCGCCTGGACCGCGGCCGAGGACTACCATCAGGACTACCTCGAGAAGAACCCGAACGGGTACACCTGCCACTGGATGCGCGACTGACCTCACGCGTGTGAGAGCCGTCTCCCGTCACGCGGCGGGGTCGGCTCGCACACTCGCATCGTGCGGGTGATCGCCACCAGCGAGCGTGCGCCAGCGCTCACCCGTCGGACCTTGCACGCCCATGACCACGGCCTGGAGTGCGGCTCTGCTGCCTCTTGCTCGCCCGGCACGTGCCTTGCCTCCCGCCCGCCGCGACGCGCGTGGTGCGTCGTCGTGGAGGTCAGGATGTTTCGGTTCTCGCTGCTTCTCATCGGAAGCACAATTCTCTCGGGTGCGTGCGGAGGGCAGGGCGAAGACGCGGCGGTACGTCCCCCGGTCACCCTCACGGGAGAGGCCAAGGTCAAGTGGGACACGCTGTGCGTGACGTGCCACGGCAACAAGGGCACGGGCGACGGGCCCAGCGCCGCACCGCTCGCGGTCAAGCCGCGCAGCTTCGGCGACGCGACCTGGCAGGGCTCGGTCACCGACGAGCACCTCGCCAAGGTCATCGTCGAGGGCGGCAAGGCTGTCGGCAAGAGCGAGCTCATGCCGGCCAACCCCGACCTCGCCAACAAGAAGGACGTGGTCGCGAAGCTCGTGAAGAAGGTGCGCAGCTTCCGACCCTGAGCACGCTCAGCGCCCGAGGAGGCGCATTGCCAGTCCGGTCAGGGCCGCGACGCGTTCTCGTCGCTCGGGCGCGTCGTCGTAGGCCCGGCAGAGCTCGGCCACGGTCGCGAGTCCGCCGCCGAGCACCTCGCGCGCCATCGGATAGAGGATCTGGTCCTCCTTCCGGATGTGAGCTCGCATGAGCATCGCGTAGGTCCGGCCGTGCTCGACGATGGACCTCCGCGCGTCGGCGCCGTCGTTCCCGATGGCGGCGCGCAGGGCGTGCACGTGGACGCGCCCGATATCGTGCTCGTGGAGCATCACCGCGAGGGGGCCACCGTTCGCGGGGAAGCCGGCGTCGATCATCGCCGTGAAGAGGAGGTCTTCCTCCTTGCCGTGGTGGTGCACGTCGACGAGCTCGGCGAACACGCTGATGAAGTCGGCCAGCGCCTGGCCTACGGCGGCGCCGCCTTCGATCGTCAGGAGCCACGCTTCGAAGGCGCCGAGGAGGTACTCGAAGAGGCGGTGCTCGGTCATGAGTCCGGCGATGGGATCCTGCGGCGCCTCGGGGCTCATGACCGGACCTCGGGGCGCACGAAGCGCGGCATGAGCGCGTGATTCTCGAGGTGCACGTGGGTCAGGACGTCTGCTTCGAGGTGCTCGAGCTCGGCAAAGAGGGCGCGGTAGCTGTTGCACGCCCACGCGGGCAGGGTGAAGTCGTCCGCCGCCTCGCGGATCGACGCCAGCAGCTCGCCGACCCCGCGGTGTTCGGCCACCATCGCGTCGAGCTCGCGAGCGATGAGTACCGTGTCCGGGGCCTCCTGCAAGAGCCTCGGGAAGAGGATCTCCTCTTCGAAGTCGAGGTGGGGCAGGAGGGCCTCGGCGATGGCGTGCGCGTCCCGCGCGAGCGGCACGAGCTTCGGGTTGTGGGCGCCGTGGACGCGCGCGACCTTGTCGGCGACCTGCAGGATGAAGGGCAGCGCCTCGCGCAGGTAGGCGTGGTGCGTGTCGACGAGGTGCCCCACGAGGCCCGCGGTCGACAACATGGCCGGGTCGGGGCTGTGCGGGCTGCGCTCGGCGATGGCCTGGGTGAGCTCCTGGATCAGTGCGTCCACGTCGAGGGCCCGCGCGCGGGCGGCTTCCTCGAGGCTCAGGTGGCCGCGGCAGCAGAAGTCGATCTTGTGGCGCTGGAAGACCGGGGCGCAGGCCGAGTGGGCCAGGACGAGGTCGGCGATGGAGCGTTGGGTGTCGAGCATCTTCGTTCTCGGGGTGAGGCTCGGTCAGAGGCCGAGCGTTGTTGTGATGACCGCGCGCAATGCGGTCGAGTCCTGACGCAGGCCGTCGATGCGTGCGAGTGGCACGCCGTGGGCATCGAGCAGCGTGATGAGCGTCGTGTGGTTGAAGTGACCGTCGGGCAGGCGGCGGTACTTGATGCCGAGCGCGCCGGCGAGCTCGCGGGTGGCCTCGTCGTCGGGCGCGCGTGCGAAGGTCCAGCGTGCGGCGTCGACGCCGTGGCGGGTGACCAGCTCGCTCAACACGGCGGGGGTGTCGGCCACCGGGTCGAAGGTCACGAGCAGCACATGGACCTGGCGTCGTTGGTCCTCGGGCAGGGCCTGCTCGAGCTTCTCGAGATCCTGGATGAGGGTCGGGCACGCGTAGCCGCACTTGGCGTAGAACATCGCGACGAGGGTGGGGTGACCAGCCAGTGTGTCGAGCGCGAAGGGCGTGCCGCGCTGCGATTCGAGGGTAAGCCCGAGCTCGTAGATCGATCCCTTCGGTGCGCTCCCAGCCGGCATCAGCGCATGCGTCGACGGGGGCGCGGTTGCTGCCGTCTCGGCCGGTGGTGTCGTGTCGACGGTCACCCTCGGCGAGATCGAGGGGGCGGCCTCGCGGCTCGCTCGAGGCGCTGTGAGGTTGGCGCTCGGGGTGGGCGTCGTCTTCGGGCCCGCGTCACAGGCTGCGAGCCCGAGCGCGATGAGGATGAGCGTCGGGGTCTTCTTCATGGGGAGTCCTCCTCGAGGTTGCGTGCGCACCGGAACCCGAGACTGCGCGCCGTGAAGGCGGCCTCCAGCGAGGACCGAAAGGCGTAGCGCATGAAGCTCGCGTAGTCGGCGTCGTCACTCGCGGCGAGCGCCCCGGCGCCGCAGAACTGTTGCTTGTCGGGCGAGCTCCGCTCGCGGTTGTCGCCCGTGACCATCGTGTTGTTGAAGTCGTAGACCCACTCCCACACGAGCCCGTGCAGGTCGCGCACGCCCCATGCGTTCGGCCGTCCCGAGCCGACACCCTGCAGGAGGCGTCCTGCCGGCCGCCCGTACCAGGCCAGGATCTGCGCCTGGAAGGCGGGGTCGCGGCGTGCGTCGAAGCGCGTCTCGTCGGCCGCGGCTACGAGCTCCCACTCGGCCTCGGTCGGCAGGCGCTTACCCTGCGCTTGGCAATAGGCCTTCGCGGCGTACCAGCTCACGCGCGTGACCGGCTGCTCGGGGCGGTTGTCGAGACCCGCGGGGCCAAGCGTGGTGGGCCTCGCCCAGTGCATGAGGTAACCGCCGTCGCCATGCACGGGCTTCATGACGCCGCGCTGCCAACGTGGATGGGCGAGCACGAAGGCGAGGAAGGCGGCGTTGTCGACGGGAGCCCGGTCGATCGCGAAGGCCGGCACGAGGACCTCCTTCGGCTCGTTCGGGGCCGGGTACATGACGCGCAGCGTGGCCGGCCCGACGCGGACCTCTTCAGGGCCGAGGGTCGGCTCGGCGCGCGCGCTCGACGCGAGCGAGGCGCAGAGGAAGAGGCATGGGATGATGCTCGAGCCGTGCATGGCGATGCCCTCCGTGGTTTCCCGTCAATGACCCGAGCCCGGCGGCCGCTTGGTCGTGGCGCGGACCGCACTGACGTCCTCGGGCAGGACGCGGTCGCCCTTGTTGCCAAAGCTGTTGTTCACGAAGGTCAGGATGTGCGCGATCTCGTCGTCGTTGAGCTGCGAGAGCGGCGCCATCACCGAGTTGAAGCTGTTGCCGTTGACGGTGACCGGGCCGGAGAGGCCGTTGAGCACGATGCCGATCGCGCGGCGGCTGTCGGCCAGCAGGAAGTCCGAGCCTGCGAGCGGCGGGAACACATTGGGCAGGCCGCGCGCGTCGGGCTGGTGGCAGGCCGAGCAGGTGCCCTTGTAGAGGACCTTGCCGGCCTCGATCTGGAGCTCGAGGGTGAGCTTGCCCTCCTGGTGCGCGGCCGTGGCCTTGGCGACCGCCTCGGGCACCACGTTGCCGCCCGCGGCCTTGTCGCCGAGGTAGACCTCGTCGACCTCCTTGCCGGAGTAGACGTCCTTGTTCGGCTCGCCCTCGACGATGAGCATGCCGAGGGCACCCTTGTTGAAGGTCCGGAAGATCGAGTGGTCGACGAGGATGTAGGTGCCCGGGGCTTCGAGCTTGAACTCGACGATGGCGGAGCCGCCGGCCGGGATGAGGGTCGTCTGGACGTTCTCCTGATAGCGCGTGCCGCCCTCGGTGTAGACCCGGTCGAAGATCTCGCCGATCACGTGGAAGCTCGACACGAGGTTCGGCCCGCCGTTGCCGACGAAGATGCGCACGGTCTCGCCGACCCGGGCCTTCAGGGCCTTGTCGCCGACCAGCGCGCCCTCCGACCCGTTCAAGAGGACGTAGGTCGCGTTCTCCTCGATGGCCTTCTGCATGTCGAAGGGCTGGAGGCCTTTCTCGCGGTACTTGCCGACCGTGTAGAAGTCGCCCTGCACGACGTAGAACTCGCGGTCGACGGGCGGGAGGCCCTGCGGCGGCTCGACGAAGATGAGCCCGTACATGCCGTTGGCGATGTGCATCCCGACCGGGGCGGTCGCGCAGTGATAGATGTAGAGGCCCTGGTTCAGCGCCTTGAACGTGAACTGCGATGAGTGCCCGGGCGCCGTGAACGAGCTCGCGGCGCCGCCACCCGGGCCCGTGACCGCATGCAGGTCGATGTTGTGAGGCATCTTGTTGTCGGGGTGGTTGTTCAGGTGGAACTCGACCGTGTCCCCCTGGCGCACGCGGATGAACGACCCCGGGACGGTTCCGCCGAAGGTCCAGAAGGTGTAGTCGACGCCGTCAGAGATCGGCATCGTGAGCTCCTTCACCTCGAGGTTCACGCGCAGCTTCGCGGGCTGCCGATGGGTCGGCGGCTCGGGCACGAACGGTGGGGCGGTGAGCGCGAGGTCGACGGTCTCGCCGACCGGCGCGCCGAGATCGCCGCTGCTCGATCCGCCGGTGTCGCCACCGCTGCCGAAGCCGGCCACGCCGCTCGGGCCCGACGTGGGAGGGGCGGCCGCCGCGGGGCTGGACGCGCTCGCGATGAAGGCGAAGAGCTCGTCGTGCTCGCTCGCCGTGAGGCCCTGCGGCGGCATCTGCACGCCCTTCCACTTCGCGAGGAGCTCCTTCGCGATGGGGTCCGTCTGGGTCATCCCGATCGGGTCCTTCATCCAGCGCCCGAGCCACTCGCTGCTGCGGCGCTGCGTGACGTTCAGGAGGTCCGGCCCGATCTTGCCGCCGCCCCCGACGGTGTGACACGCGACGCACATGCGGTCGAAGATGGCCTTGCCGTGCGCGGTCGAGTCGACGACCACAGGCGGCACCCCCGACCCGACGAGGTCGAGCAACGCGGCCTCACCGACCGGCCCGGGGCGAGGCTCGGACTCGCACGCGCCGAGTCCGGCGCCGAGTAGGGTCGCGGTCCATGCGAACCCAGCGAGAGAGCGGCGCACCGACAGCGAGTGGCAGGGGGACGACAGTGGGTTCGACGTAGACATCGTAGAGTCTCCAGGCGGCGGTGTGGACGAGCCGGGAGCTGCGCTGCGTCTCACCGGCTCGGCCCGACCCTCAACTTCGCAAGTTCCGGTCCACACGTGAGACCCGCCTGGAATGGCCTCGTGCGGGCCATCAACACGCGCCCTCGGGGATACGCGACGCTTCACCCTGGATACGCGCGTATACAGTTCGCCGCGCACAACGCGCCGTGGGATCGACCCCGAGCTGTGCTACCCTCCGGCACCTTCGCCCGCGGACCTCACCCACCACCCGGCGTGCGCATGTCGATCGAACCCACCTCCAGCGCCGCCGGCCCGTTCGGCTCTCCCGCGACCTTCGGGGCCTGGCTCCTCGCGGTCCGCTGGATCGCCGCCCTCTCGCTCAGCGTCGTGGCCCTCGTCACGACCGCGATCGACCCGCGTCTCGCCCCCACCGCGACGCGCCAGCTCTGGATCGTCATCGGCCTCCTCATCGCCTTCGACCTGACCCTCACCCTGCGCGGGCCGGCGGCCACCGCATCGCGGCGGAGCATCACCCTCCAGGTCCTCGTCGACACGAGCCTGCTCGCGATGGCGCTGCACACGGCGGGTGGGGTGCTGAACCCCTTCGCCTCCTTCTTCGTGTTCCACGCGATTATGGCCGGGCTCTTCGCATCGCCGCGTACGTGCGCCCGCCTCATCCTGTTCGTTGCCTTCGTCGCCTTGTCGTTGGGGGTCCTCGAAGCCTCGGGCCTCGCCCCCGCGGACTGCCTCCGCCTCGATCGGGCCCAATGTACGTCGCCCGATCCCCTGGCGATCCTCGCGGCCGGCGTCGGCATCGTCGCGCTCACCCTCGGCTGCGGCTTCCTCGTCGCGACGCTCACCCGCTCGTTCCAACGCGAGCGCGACTCGCTCGCCCGCACGAGCCTCGAGCGCGGCCGCGAGGCGCGCGAGCTGGTGCTCGCCAAGTCCTCGCTCGCCGTCGAGCAGGGCAAGCTCCACGCGGTCGTGA
Source organism: Deltaproteobacteria bacterium (assembly GCA_016792665.1). Taxonomy (GTDB): domain Bacteria; phylum Myxococcota_A; class UBA9042; order PHBI01; family PHBI01; genus WYBB01. Next base: position 15,222 of record JAEUKJ010000647.1, read on the forward strand.
ACTGCATCGCCGACGCCGTCCTCTTCGCGGCCCCCGACGGTCGCATCCTCCTCCGCAACCGAGCCGCCGGCGCGCTCTGGCCCGGCCGCGAAGAGGGCCCGGCCGACGACCTCCGCGTCTGCCACACCGAGAGTCGCTGGGCCCACATGCTCGACAAGCTCATCCACGCCGCCGACCTCGAACACCACCCCCTCTTGCCGATCGGCGGCCGCACCTACGAGGCGACCTATGGCCGCGTCATCGGCCCCGACGGCGCGACGCTGGGCGCGGTCATGGTCGCGCGCGACGTCACCGAGCGCCTGAAGGAGCAGGCGCTGCGGGCCGAGCGCGAGCGCATGGTCACGATCGGCAAGCTCGCCGCGGCGCTCGCTCACGAGATCAACAACCCCCTCGGCTCGATCCAGCTCTACACGCAACACGCGCTGAAACAGCTCGACGGCAAGGAGCCCCTCTCCGAGCACCTCGGCACGGTGCTCCGCAACGCCAACGTCTGTAAGAAGATCGTCCGCGACCTTCTCGAGTACGCGCGCCAGCGCCCGCCCGAGACGCGGTCCATCGCGCCCGCCGAGCTCATCGCCCTGGCCGTGAAGACCATCCGTCCCCAGGCCGATCGCGCGCATGTCCAGGTCGAGATCGCGCCCGCACCCGAAGGGCTCGGCGCGCTCGTCGTCGATCCCGATCAAGTGGTTCAAGTCCTCGTGAACTTCGCGCTGAACGGCATCGACGCCCTCGGCGATCCGACGCCCGATCGCCCGCGCGTGCTTTCCTTTGCGATCGAGGCCCACGCCACCGAGCTCGCCTTCGTGGTCGCTGACAGCGGCCCGGGGATCCCCGAGAGCGCCCGCGCCCAGATCTTCGCCCCGTTCTTCACCACCAAGGCCGAAGGCACGGGCCTCGGCCTCGCGGTCGCTCGAGATCTCGCGAGCGCCCACGGCGGCCGCGTCGCGCTGCTCGAGACCTCGGGTGCCGGCACACGCCTGGCGCTGATCCTGCCGCGCGTCTCGACCCCGCCCGTCGCACCCGCTGGAGAGGTCCGCGCATGAATGGCTCCGTCCTGGTCGTCGACGACAACCGCGACCTCGCGCGCGGCGTGGCCCTCATCCTGACCGAGCTGAGCCAGGACATCCGTGTCGCCTTCACCGCCGAAGAGGCGCTCGAGCTCCTCGGTGCGCGCGCGGCCGACCTCGTCTTGACCGACGTGCGCATGCCCGGCGCCGATGGGCTGAGCCTGCTGCGCACCCTGCGCGAGCGCTACCCACAGACCCGCGTCATCCTGCTCACGGCCTTCGGGACGATCGAGTCCGCGGTGCAGGCGATGCGGCTCGGCGCCCTCGACTACCTCGCGAAGCCCTTCGACAACGACGAGCTCCTGGCCATCGTGCGGCGTGCCCTGAACGACGTCGCGCTCGAGGACGAGGTCCTCCGCCTCCGCGCCGAGCTCGCGGCGCGACAGACGTTTTGCGGCATGGTCGGTCGCGACCGCCGGATGCTCGGCGTCTTCGAGGTCATCAAGAAGGTCGCCTCTTCGGCCGCCACCGTTCTCGTGCGCGGCGAGAGCGGCACCGGCAAGGAGCTCGTGGCCAAGGCCCTCCACGAGACCTCGGGCCGCAAGGGGCGCTTCGTCGCGTTCAACGCCGCGGCCGTGCCCGAGGCCCTGGCCGAGGCCGAGCTCTTCGGGGTCAAGAAAGGCGCCTACACCGGCGCGCAGCAGGATCGCAAAGGGCTCTTCGTCTCGGCCGAGGGGGGCACCCTCTTCATCGACGAGGTCTCGAGCATGCCGATGGCGCTCCAGGGCAAGCTGCTCCGCGTCCTGCAGGAGCGTGAGGTCCAGCCGCTCGGGTCCGATCGGGCCGTGCCG
>JAEUKJ010000705.1 GCA_016792665.1 Deltaproteobacteria bacterium
AGCTCGTAGCCGTTCGCGGCGGTGTTGGCCGTGAAGAGCACGTTCCCGCCGAGCGCGACCGGGAAGGCCGGAGCGCTCCCCCCCTGCGTGCCCGGGTTCAGCTCCTTGATCAGCCCCGTGCCCTCGGCCGTGCCATCGCTCGAGAACGGCTCGCGTACAAAGCCGCTCAGCAGCGCGGAGAAGAAGAGCTTCTGACCCACGGCCGCGAGCTGCGTCGGCTGGTAGAAGGCGCGCGGCCGCCCCGCGGGTGCGGAGACGTAGCGCGTGCCCGCGACCGTGCCGTCGGTCACCCAGAGCTCGGCGCCCAGCGGATCGGTGGCGACGAAGTAGAGCTTCTGGCCGACCGCTGTGAGCTGGGCCGGGTTGCTGCTCACGGCGCCGGGATTGACGTCCGCCAAGATCGCGGTGCCGGCCGCGGTGCCGTTCGTGCTCCAGAGCTCCTGCCCGCTGCCCGCCTCGAACGACGTGAAGTAGATCCTCCCGCCGAGGCCGAGGATGCTGGGGCTGCCCGAAGGCGAGGTGTTGACGTCGCCGATTTGGATCGTCCCCGCCGCGGTGCCATCGCTTGTCCATGGCTCGAGGCCTCCGATCCCGTCGTCGGCACCGAAGTACGCCTTGCCATTGCCACCGGCGAGCGGGAGGTTGCCGCTGAAGGCGCCCGCCGTGCCCGGCATGAGGTCGGCGACGATGATCGTGCCGGCGGCGGTGCCGTCCGATCTCCAGAGCTCGTTGCCGGTCGAGCCGTCGTTACCGATGAAGAAGAGGATCGCGCCGACCTGGACGAGGCGGATCGGGAACCCACCGGTGGCACCCGGGTTGATGTCCTTCACGAGCACCGTGCCCGCCGGGGTGCCGTCGGTCTTCCACAGCTCGGCGCCGCTGGCAGGGTCGGTGGCTCGGAACCAGGCGCTGTTGCCGTTGACGAGGATCTCGCTGACGAACGACGAGCCCGAGCCCGGGTTGATGTCCTTCAGGCGTACGGTGCCGGCGGCGGTGCCGTCGCTCGTCCAGAGCTCGCCACCCGAGGTGCCGTCATCGGCCGCGAAGTAGACCCGGTTCGCGCCCGCGCGGAGCATCTGGACCGAGCTGCCCGCGGCGCCGGGCTGGATGTCCTTCAGGAGGATCGTGCCTTCGGCCGAGCCGTCGCTCATCCAGAGCTCGGAGCCGCGCGTGCCGTCGTCGGCGTTGAAGAACAGGGTCGCCCCGAGCGCCGCCATGTGCGGCGAGTTGAGGCTGCCCGTGCTGCCCGGGCGCAGGTCGGCCACCATGCGCGTACCCGCGCTCGTGCCATTGGAGACCCAGAGCTCGGCGCCGGATTCTGCGGTGCTGGCGACGAAGAACAGGTTCGCGCCGGCGGCGCGCAGCGTGTTCGGCGTGCTGCCGTTCGTGCCGGCCCAGATGTCCTTCACGAGGACCGTGCCGTCGTCGGTGCCGTCGGACTTCCATAGCTCGGCCCCGCTGACGCCGTCGCTCGCGCGGAAGTAGAGCGCGCCGCCAGAGACCGTGAGCTCCGTGGGGCTCGCGCTCGCGCTGCCGGGTGCGATGTCCTTCACGCGCATCGTGCCGGCCAGCGTGCCGTCGGACTTCCAGAGCTCGACGCCCGAGGTGCCGTCGGTCGCCGCGAAGTAGAAGCTCGAGCCGAACACGAGGAGACGCGGCGGCTCGCTGTTGCCAAGGGGCGAGATCGAGAAGGCAGCCCCGTTCGGGTTCAGGTCGGCGACCCGCGCGACGCCGTTTGCGTCCTCACGCCAGAGCTCGTAACCGCTCACGCCGTCGTCGGCCACGAAGTAGGCCGTGGTGCCCATGACGACGAAGCCCTGCGCGTTCGACGCGGACGAGGCGAAGAGGCCGCCCATGCGCTCGGGCGGGCAGGCCCCGCAGTCACCGCCGCAGTCGATCGCGGTCTCGTTGCCGTTCTCGACCCCGTCGTCGCAGCGCGCCGCGATGCAGACCTCGCCCACGCAGCTCCGCGAGTCGCAGTCGTCGTTGTCCTGGCAGCCCTCACCCGGCTCGCAGCGGATCCCGTAGTCGACTCGGCACACGCCGCCGCAGTCGCGCCCGGTCTCGGCGCCGTTCGCGACGCCGTCATCGCAGCGCGGCGCGACGCAGAGGCCGCCGTCGCACGCCAGGGTGTCGCAGTCGCTGCCGCTCAGGCACGCCTTGCCGAGGGTGCACTTCACCGGGCAGGTCCCGCCGCAGTCGAGGTCGCTCTCGTCGCCGTTGAGATAGCCGTCGCTGCAGCGCGCGTCCGCGCAGATCCCGCCGAGGCAGGTGTTCGACGCGCAGTCCGCGGCCAGGTTGCAGAGGCGCCCCTGCACGCAGCGCTCGGGGCAGGTCCCGCCGCAGTCGCGGTCGCCTTCGTCGCCGTTCTTGATACCATCGACGCAGCTCGGGGCCGCGCACACGAAGCCGTCGCAGTTCCTGCTCGCGCAGTCCGAGCCGACGCGGCACACGCGCCCCGCTTCGCAGCCCCCACACGGGCCACCGCAGTCGCGATCGGACTCGTTGCCGTTGACGATCTGGTCGACGCAGCTCGCCGCCGCGCACACCCCGGCCTCACAGTGCTTCGACGCGCAGTCCCCGTCGCCGGCGCAGCGCTTGCCCGTCGCGCACTGGCGCACGCAGCTCCCGCCACAGTCGGTGTCGCTCTCCTGGCCGTTCTTCTGGCCGTCGAAGCAGTCCGAATCGACGCAGCGTCCGCCGCTGCAGATGTCGCTCACGCAGTCGCGCGCGAACTTGCAGGTCTGGCCGAGCTCGCAGCCCTGGGGGCAGCTCTTGCCGCAGTCGACGTCACCCTCGACCATCGACTTCCACCCGTCGTTGCACGACGGGGCCTTGCACACCTTGGTGCCCGGCTCGCACTCGAGGCCCAGCGCGCAGTCAGAGTTCACGCGGCAGTTCGCGCCCGCCGCGCACTTCGCCTCGCACGCGCCGCCGCAGTCCACGTCGCCTTCGCTCGCGTCCTTCTGGCCGTTGATGCACTGGGCCAGCGCGCAGAGGCGCGTGTCGGGGTCGCAGATCGGCGCGGCCGCCGAGCAGTCGCTGTCGAAGTTGCAGTGGCGACCCGGAGCGCAGCGCGCACAGAGGAGGCCGCCGCCGCAGTCGACGTCGCTCTCGGTGCCGTCCTGGCGGAGGTTGCCGCAGTTGCCGGGCACGCACATGGCACCGTTGCTGATCCCCGAGGCGCAACCCGCGTTCTGCGCGCAGGCGATGCCGACCCGGCAGAGGGCGCAGCTGCCGCCGCAGTCGACGCCGCACTCGCCCGGCGAGACGGTGCCGTCGAGGCACGGGTCGGCCACGCACGAACCCATGTCGGTCGCGGTGCCGAGGCCCGAGCCCTTGCGGCACGCGTTCGAAAGGCAGTCGCGGTGCTCGGCGCAGGCGCGGTCCACGGCGCAGCCACCGCAGCGCGCGCCGCCGCAGTCGATGGCGGTCTCGTCACCCGAGAGCACGCCGTCGCCGCAGTGGTTGTCGCTGCAGGTCCCGCCCGAACAATAGAGGCCGTTCTTGCAGTCGCGGTTCACCCTGCAGTGTTGACTCGCGACGCACGCGGTGGCGCAGGCGTCGCCGCAGTCGACGTCGGTCTCCTGCTCGCTGGGCGAGGTCCGTCCGTTCTTGCAGGTCGGGGTGCAGTAGCCGAGGCCGGGCACCTCCCAGGTGCGCTCGATGATCGGCCACTCTTTCGTCCAGAGCTCGTAGGGCCCGATGTCGAAGCCGAGGTCGTTGCCGTTCGAGCCGGCATAGCTCGAGCCGGGAGCTTGCACGCGACCGCCGAACTGCACGCCAACGTTGGCGTAGAGGCCGAGCTTCACCTCGCCCTTGGGCTGGGTCTTGACCGGATCGGGGTCGCAGGTCGACTCGTACTTGGCGCGCACCACACCCGAGCCACGCAGGCCGAGGTTGATGCCGACCATGTCGTACACGAAGGCGTTCACGCGCGGGATGAGGCCGCAGCTGATGGAGGCCTCGCCGCCGCCCTCGACCGTCACGGTGCGCGAGGTCTGCGAGTTGAACTCGGGCGCGCTGATGAAGGCGTTACCGCCCTTCTCGTACTCCGCGCGGAACTTGAAGGTGCGCGAGGCCGAGTGCTCGAGGGACGCGTGCAGGTTGGCCTTCACCTCGAAGCCACATTCGAGGTCGAGCTGGAAGGTCTGGGTGAAGACGACCGGCACGGGGCCGGCCTGGACCCACTGCGTTGACGGTTTGGAGATGTAGAGGGTCTTCTTCCAGCCGCCCGCGGGCTTGGCGTCGGCGTCACCGAGCGACTTTACCTTGAAGTAGGTCAAGGCGCTCTGAGCGAAGCCCTCGACCTCGTCGAAAGCCTCCTGCATCTCGCCACCGGACTTGCCTTCGACCGAGGCCAACGCGGCCTCGAGGTCGATGTCGAGCTTGAGATAGGTGTTGAAGTAGGCGTCGATGTCCATCCAGATCTTGAAGGGCGGCGGGTTGGGCCCGATGGGGTTCGGGATGCGCACGCCGATCGAGGTCCGCGGGTTGAAGGTCATCGAGCCCTCGAACTCGGCCGCGCCCGAGAAGCGCGCCTCGATGCCCGGCTTGCCCGGCTCGGCCCACGCCTTCGAGAAGGTGTAGTTGAAGACGCCCGACTTGGCCGACAGGCTGAGCTCGCGGTCGAGGCGCAAGGTGCCCTCGAAGCTCGACGGGATGACGGCTTGGTAGACCGACACGGCGGTCTCCTTGACGGCATCGACGGCGTTCGACACGGCGCTGGTCACGGCGTTGGTGACCTTGCTCACCCACTTGCAGCAGAGCGGATCGCCCACGATGATCTCGCCGCGGTCGTTGCGGTCGGGCAGGGACTCGTCGTCGGTCAGCGCTTCGGGGAAGTGGTCGCCGATGAGGCCGACGTCCTGGTAGAGGTTCTGCGCCGCCCATCTGTGGTCGAACTCGTCCCAGTCGACGGTCTTGGCGGTCGTCGCGTCGAACTCCATCTGGACTTCGCCGGTGAAGACCTCCTCCAGGGCGGGCACGGTGGTCTTGATGACGACCTCGTCCCCCTCGACCTGGACGGCCTCGACCTTGCGGATGAAGCCGAAGGGGTTCCGCCCGGAGGCGCCGCTCTCGCCCGGGGTGCTGACGATGATGCGGCCCCGCTCCCACGCAAGGACCTCGGGGTGCTCGTGGCGATCGAAGCGCAGGGCTTCGGGGGTGACGACGACCTCGTCGGCCTGCGACTCGGTGGTGGTCGCGACGCCGGGCTTCGGGGCGAGCTCGTTCCGGTCCTCGGGTAGGATCGGGTCCCAGTCGTCGCGCACGGCCTCCATATCGGCCGCGGTGGCGCCGCCTTGTTCGACGGCGCCGATGGGCAGGGGCGCGGCCTCGACGCAGACGAGCCCGTCGCCCGTGAAGCCCGCGGGGCAGGGGCCACAGGTGCGGCCACCGGCTGTGTTCTGGCAGGTCACGAGGTAGTGGCAGCCGCCGTTGTCGGCCTTGCACTCGTCGACGTCGACGCAGCCCGTGGCGCCGGTGCCGGTGAAGCCCGCCGGGCAGGCGCCGCAGGTGCGGCCGCCCGCCATGTTCTGGCAGGAGGTTCGAGAGTCGCAGCCGCCGTTCTGGGTGAGGCACTCGTCGATGTCCACGCAGCCCGTGGCGCCGGTGCCGGCGTAGCCCGCCGGGCAGG
>JAEUKJ010000710.1 GCA_016792665.1 Deltaproteobacteria bacterium
CCGCCTCGACGGCGCGCACGACCGTGGTGTGGTCGCGGTGCGGATAGCCACCGTCGCGATCGAAAGTGACAAATGCCTCGGGACACGTGTCGTCGAGAATGCCGCTGATTTGCGAAATGGCAGATTCGAGCGTGATATTGCCATCGGGCAGGTCGCAGACACGGACGCGTGCGATCCCCAGCGCCGCCGCCGCCTCGCGCAGCTCGACCGTGCGTGCCGTCGCGAGGGCCGCGCCGCGGAGGCCGGTGCGATGGTCGCGGCCCGCCTCGCCGGCCGACAACGTGACGAGCGTCACCTCGCTGCCGTGCGCGACCGCGCGCGCGAGCAGTCCGCCCGCACCCCAGGCCTCGTCATCCGGGTGGGGGAAGACGGCACACAGGCGGGGCGGGAACGAGTCGGGCCGGGCCGGGTCGAACGCGAAGCGCATGGCTCAGTGGAGCGCGGGCGAAAACGGCGTCGTGCGCGCGATCTCGGCCTCGGCATCGAGGATCTCGTCCAGCCGCTCGTTGACCACCTCGGCCGGAAAATAGGCGCGCGCCATGCGCAGATAGTGGGCGTGGTGGCGCGCCTCGGATCGCTCCAGCTCGCGATAGAAGGCGCCCATCGGCTCCTGGTCCCCGAGCCCGTCGGCGACCAGGCCGAAGCGCTCGCAGCCGCGGGCCTCGACCACGGCGTACAAGAGCAGGCGATCGAGGAGGTAGAGCTGGGCATCGTGCTTGCGCATGAGCCCGAACATCCGCTTCATGTAGGGGTCGGGTGCGTCGGCGGCGAGGGTCGCGCCGCGCGCCTTCAAGATCTCCCAGACCTGTCGGAAGTGCTGGAGCTCTTCGTCGGCGATGGCCAGCGCGAGGTCGACCAGCTCGATCCGGTTCGGGTGGTGCGAGGCCAGGACCAACGCACTCTGCGAGACCTTGCGCTCGTTGGCGGCGTGGTCCTGCAGGAAGGCGACGAAGTCGCTCTGGACGACTTCGAACCATCCCGGCGGGGTCTGCCAACGCAAGCGCAACATCGCCGCGCGTCTACTCCACGCGTCCCTCCGAGGCAAGCCCCGAGCGGGCCCCGCTCAGTTCCCGAGGGTGCGCAGACGGACCCAGCGCTCGTCGTCGCGCTGCACGACCCAGAGCACCGACCGCTTGGTCGAGCGCAGCCCCACGAGCTCGTAGCCCGGGTCGACACGCGCGCTCGCGAGGGTCTGGCCGTCGGCGTAGCGGGCGAGGAGAAAGCCGCCGGTCGTGACGATGCCCGCGTCGCCGCCGCCCTGACCGCCGTTCATCGGGCGGTCGCCAGCGGGCAGGGGGAGCTCCCAGAGCGGCTTCAGCGTGCGTGCGTTGACGGCCCCCCAGCTGTAGTCGGCCAGGGCTGCGAGCTCGGCCGCGACCCCGGGCAGGCGGTGGGCGAAGATGCCGCCGTCGTCGCCGAAGAAGAAGAGCTCGCCCTCGGTCTCTTTCCTCTCCCAGAGGAGCTTGCCGTCGGCCAGGTCCCAGCCCGCGCGGATGCCTTCGCGCGGCAGGCCGACGACCACGCCGGCCGTCGGTTGGACATCGAAGCTGTAGCCTTCGAAGGGGGTGGTCCAGGCCGGCTTCATCGGCGCGATGCCCTTCTGGGGCTTGCCGCCGATCGCCACCGCCACGAGCCGTCGCCCGGCGTCGTCCCCCGAGAGCTCGACCTTCTCGAGCGCGCCGCCCTCACCCGTCGGCAGCTCGATCGTGTCCTTCACGACCCCCGGCGTGTCCTGGACGAGCAGCGCCATCGGCCCCTTCGCGGTGGCTGCGACCGCCTCCAGCACGGCGCCGTCGACGTCGTAGCGCGCGACCTCGCGTCCGGTCGCGGCGTCGAGCACGGCGAGCTGCTGGTTGTCGATGCTCACCGCGACGCGGCCGGCGGCACCCGCGGTGATGTACATGGGGCGCGGGTCGGAGAAGCGCCAGGCCTCCTTTCCGGTCTTGGTGTCGATCGCGACGATCTGCTTTCGCCACTTGCAGACCACGCGCTGATCCACCGTGAAGAGCGTCGTGTAGTCGTCGAAGTTCGGGCATGCATGGTCGGCGGACCACGCGAAGTTGCCGCGGTTGTCGACGGCCAGCCAGCGCGCCGGCCGGTCGGCGTCCGTCCCTTCGGACACCACGATGTGCACGTCATCGGTCCCGACCACGAACGTCGAGAAGGCGTAGGTCCGGCGCGGCAGCGACTCCGGGCGGACGAGCGGGATCCCGCGCTCGTCGATGCGCAGCGGAGCCTCTGCGGCGGCTTGATGGGTAGGGGCGATCGCGCAGAGCAGTGCGAGGGCCGACCAGATTTTCTTCATGAGCGCTCTCCTTGAGGCACCGAGGCCTGTCCGCCAGGGGTCTCCGAGGGACGACCCAGGTCTACGCGATTGAAGCGCGGACACAACGACCAGGAGCGGTCCGGTCGTTCCATCGGTGCAATTCGAGACGAGCCCTCCGACCCCGAATCTCAGATTGAGAGACGGTCCGACTCACGTTGCAGCCTGAGCGAGGTGCTGAGTTATCACAATTTCGTCAATCACATTTGCGCGCCGCTCAGAGGCCCGTACGAAAAGGCCCGCGCGGGATCTCAGGGGTACGCCGAGGTCGACCGGAGTGCGTGGCACAACCATTGCGTATGAATCCCAGTGCGTGTGGTGGTTCCTCCCTTGATTTGGCATGTGTTGCGAAGGGAGTTGGCTCGCGGGTGGCAATGCCTCCCGCGAGTATTTTCGAATACGAAGGCGGCGTGCGTGCGCCGTCAGCTTTCCGCGGTGCTTCGCGGGTCCCGGTCGAGTCGCGAGATTCCCGGGGACCGAGGGTGGTTTCGGAAAGTTGACGTGGACTTGACGGTGTGCGGGCACCGTCGGGGCTCGACAGGTCGCTGAGGCGGCGACGTTTCGTCACTCCTCCGGGTCGAAGTGCCAGCCCTTGATGCCGCGCTTCTCGAGCGACTTGCGGTCGATCTCGAACTGCTCCTCGAGGGCGCGACGCGCCTGATTGGCGAGGGCCACGAACTCGTCGTCGGGGTCGTCCCAGTGCGTGAGCAGGTCCTCGACCGTGCGGACGTTCGAGCGTCGGAAGGCGTCAGCGCTCTCACGTGCCTCGAAGGGCGGGCACCCGAGCGCCTCCAGCGCCTTGCGGCCGAGGACCAGCGATCCCTCGAAGGTCTCGCGCTCGACCGTCTTCACGCCGAGTCGTCGGAGGGCGGCGTAGTGTCCGACGTTGCGGGCGCGCGCGATGATCTCGAGGTTCGGGAAGTGTTCGCGCACGCGCTCGACCACCATCTCCGAGGACTCCGGGTCGTCGATGGCCACGATCAAGAGGCGCGCTCGGGCGGCGCCCGCGGCCTCGAGCAGGTCGATGCGCGTCGCGTCGCCGTAGAACACGCGGTAGCCGAAGGGCTCGAGGAGCTTGATCTGATCGGGGTCGCGATCGAGCACCGTCGCCTTCACCCCCGACGCGAACAGGAAGCGGCCGATGATCTGCCCCACGCGCCCGAAGCCGGCGATGATGACCGAGGCGCCCTCGTCCTCGACGGCCTCCTCGGGGCTGGCCTTCTTGCCGTGCCGCTCGAAGAGGCGGTTGTGGAGGATCAGGATGAAGGGGGTCATCGCCATCGACAGGGCCACGACCACCGTCAGGAGGGACAGCGTCGTGTCCCCGGGCGGCAGGGCGAAGGCCTCGGCCGCGGCCTTGAAGACGACGAAGGCGAACTCGCCGCCTTGCGCGATGAGCGCTGCGAAGAGCCAGCGCTGTGACGTCGACACGCCCAGGCGTCCCGCGATGAGGCGCAGGGTGCCGAGCTTCAGCGCGAGGAAGGCGAGGGTGAGGCCGATCACTTTGACCGGCTCGTCGGCGATGAGGCCGAGGTCGATGGTCATGCCGACCGAGATGAAGAACAGGCCGAGGAGGAGGCCCTTGAAGGGTTGGAGGTCGGACTCGAGGGCGTGTCGGAACTCGCTGCTCGCGAGCAGCACGCCGGCCAGGAAGGCGCCGAGCCCCATCGACAGCTCGACCATCTCCATGAGCTCGGCGATGCCGAGGACGAGCAGCAGCGAGAACGCCGTGAAGACCTCGCGGAGGCCGGTCTTGGCGATGAAGCGCAGGATGGGCCGCGTGAGATAGCGCCCGACGGCGATGATGCCGACGATGGCGCCGAGGCCCTTCAGCGCGCCGAGTCCGCCTTCGCTGTGGCCGCCGCCAGCGCCGCCGAGGATCGGGATCAAGGCGATGAGGGGGATGGCCGCGATGTCCTGGAAGAGCAGGATCGAGAAGGCCGTGCGGCCGACCGGGGTCTTGTCGAGGTGCTGCTCGTTCATCGTCTGCACCGCGATGGCGGTCGACGACAGGGCGAGGGCGAGGCCACCCACGACCGCCATCTGGAGCGTGAGCCCGAACGCGAGCAAGAGCAACGCGGCGGCAGCACCACACGCGACGAACTGCAGCGTGCCCCCGCCGAAGACCTGGCGCCGCATGCCCCAGAGGCGCCTCAGGTCGAGCTCGAGGCCGATCATGAAGAGCATCAGCACGACGCCGAGCTCGGCGAAGTGGGCGATCGACTCGCCGCCCTTGACCAGCCCGAGCACGGCGGGACCGATGAGGACGCCGCCGATGAGATAGCCGAGCACGGAGCCGAGCCCGAGGAGGCTGCCGAGAGGCACCAGCACGACGGCGACCGCGAAGTAGATGAAGGCTTGCTGGAGGGCGGGCATCAGCGGGCTCCGAGGCGCTCGCGGTAGAGCGTGGCGTAGGCCGCGCGTTGCTCGTCGTTCATGCGATGGGCACCGTGGATGATGAGCGGCTCGAGCCAGTGCATGTGGCAAAAGCGCGCGGTCTGTCGCACGACCGGCTCGTACACCGAGAACGGGTGCGCGTGCATGCCGCCCTCGTCGTACGCGCTCGCGTCGCCGCCGGTGGTCGTCACCCAGAGGCAGCGCTTGCCCGACAGGACGCGCGCGCCGTCGCCGTAGGCCCAGCCGTGGGTGAGGACCTTCTCCCACCAGAGCTTCAGCATGGCCGGGACGGTGTACCAGTAGATCGGGTGCTGCCACACGATGAGATCGGCGCGCAACAGCGCCGCCTGCTCGGCCTCGACGTCGATGGCGAAGTCCGGATAGAGGTCGCAGATCGGGCGCGCATCGACGTTCGGTAGCGACTTCACCGCGTCGAAGAGGACGCGGTTGGCGCGCGAGCGATCGGGATACGGATGGGCATAGATGACGACCGTGTGACTCATGGCATGCCCAGCGCATCACGACCCAGGCCCACGCGCAACCTCTCCATCAGGGTGGGCGCGGTGCCGAGTCAGGCAGGCCGTCCACCACCGCACGCACCGCCCGCCGCATCGCGCGCATGGCGGCCGCGACGCTCGGGAGTCCGCTGCGCCGCCGCGCCTCGGCCCACGTCCGACCCTCGAGGGCGCGCGCCGTGACGAGCGCGCCGAGCGCTAGCGGCAGCGCATGGACCTGGTCGGGGTGCGCCTCGAGGGTCAAGCGCACGGCCAGCGCGACCGACTCGAACGTGCGCGGGCCGCCCACGTACTCGCGCGTGGTGTGGAGCGCCGAGGCCGCGTCGAAGGTCGCCGGCGGCGGGAGCTCGAAGGCCAGCGCCTCGATCAATGCGGGCTCGAGCACCAGCTCGGACGCGAGCAGCGCGAGCTGGGTCGGCAGGTCCCGCGCGAGCTCGGCGCGCAGAGTTGCAAAAAGCAACTCAGCCTCGGCGGTCACCGGGCGCAGCATGAGCACCGACGGCTCGCCGGTGCGCGCCCCGCGTGAGGCCGACACGCGCACCACGCGGTAGCCGAGCGCGTGCCGGAAGGCCAGGAGCTCGGCGGTCGCGCCGAAGAGGGTGCCGAAGAGATCGACCTCGTCCTCATAGGTCTCGTGCACGTGCTCGACCAGCATGCGCCCGAGGCCGAGCCGGCGCAGCTCCGGGTGGGTCGCGACGCGCACGCTGCGGACCATGCGCAGGGCCCCCGCGTCGCGGTGCCCGAGGTGCGCGACCAGGGCATCGGCCAGGGCGTGCGCGCGGATGCGGCCCTGCCCGCGATGGATCGCTTCACACTGGGCCGCGTCGAGTCCGCCCTCGCGCGCGACGATCGAGGTCGCGACCACCCGCCCGCCGCGCCGGACGGCGTGCACGGCCAGGTTCGGCGCGTCGATCATGCGCCAGAGGTCGCTCGGGGTCGTCCGATAGTGCGCGTGCACCAGCAGTCCGAACAGGTCCCGCAGGTCGGTCTCGCCGCGAGGGTCGGCGAGGCTCTCCCGCGCGATGAGCGACGCCTCGGTCCCGACCTCCGCCCTGGGTTCGTCCAGCGCCACCGGCTCGGCGTCCAGCGCCAGCGCGCGGAACACGAAGCGCTCGAGCGGGTCGTCCTCGGGCCAGCGGATCGGCGCCCTCATCGACAGCGTCACCACGCGCTCGACTCCTGGCGTCGCCGCGCCCCGCGCCGCTTGCGCCTCGAGCCACGGCACGAAGCGCAGCGCAAAGCCGCGTCCCGTCCCCTCGTAGCCGCGCACCGTCGTCGCCCACGCGAAGTGCGCCTGCGGGTGCGCCGTGACGAGCTGCTTCAGCACGGGCACCGGCACCGCGGCCGCCTCGTCGACGACGATGACCTCGGGCGGCCCTGCCTCGGCCTCGGCGGAGTCAGCCTGCCCATGACCGATCAACGCCTCGATCGCGATGAACGGCACCGCGCCGAAGGCCCGCACCTCGTCGGTCTGCGCCGGCTCGGCGGCCGTCACCCACGCGCGCTTCCCAGCCGCTCGCAGCGCCAGGCCCAGCGCCGCCGACTTGCCGCGCCCGCGGTCCGCGACCACCACCGTCCAGGTCGGTGATTCCATAGACCACCGTCTAATCAAGGCCTCGACCACCGCGCGCTGATCTGCGGTCCCCACCTCGACGAAGTCGCTCGGCCCGAGCGCGCTCGGCGGCCCCGCGTGCGCCGCAACCAACCTCGCGAAGCGGCGCTGGAAGCCGAGCCCGACGGCCTCGGTCGGG
>JAEUKJ010000734.1 GCA_016792665.1 Deltaproteobacteria bacterium
CGGGGGGGGGGGGGGCGGGCTCGGTGTCTCGTCGACCCGTGCGCGCTGGGGTCGCCGTTGACTCTGGGCGGCGGAGCCCCCGAGGCCACCGCGACCGGTTGCCAGCCCGCCGTCGCGCAGAGCGCGCGGGTCCGGCAGGAAGCCCTGACTACGGCGTCGCGTCTCGGTGGGCCGGTGGGCCGATCAGTCGCCGTACTCCTTGAGGAGCTGCTTCGCGATGGTCATTCGCTGCATGTTCGACGTGCCCTCGTAGATGGGCCCGATCTTGGCATCGCGGTAGAACTTCTCGGCCAGGTAGTCCTTCGTGAAGCCGACCCCGCCCAGGAACTCGACCGCGGCCGAGGCGACCTGGCCAGCGACGATGGAGCTCTTGAGCTTGGCCATCGCGGCCTCTTTCAAGAAGGGCTTGCCCGCGTCCTTCAAGCGCGCGGCGTTGTAGACCAGGAGCCGCGCGCACTCGATCTCAGTCGCGAGGTCCGCGAACTGGAACTGCATGCCCTGGAAGTCGACGAGCCGCGACCCGAACTGCTTGCGCTCGCGCATGTACTGCATGGCGTAGTCGAAGGCGCCCTGCGCGATGCCGACCATCTGCGCGCCGATGCCGATACGGCCTTCGTTCAGGGTCTCGATGGCGACCTTGTAGCCGACGCCGACCTCGCCGAGCACGTTGTCCTTCGGGACGATGCAGTCCTCGAGGACGAGCTCGCAGGTGCTGGACGCGCGGATGCCGAGCTTGTCCTCCTTCTTGCCGACCTTGAAGCCGGGGAAGCCGCGCTCGACGATGAAGGCCGTGATTCCGCGGTAGCCCTTGGCCGCATCGACCGTGGCCATCAGCACGTAGACACCGGCCTCCTTGGCGTTGGTGATCCACAGCTTGGTGCCGTTCAGCACCCAGTGGTCGCCCGCGTCCTTGGCCGAGCACCGCAGCGCGAACGCGTCGGACCCGCTCTGCGGCTCGGACAATGCGTAGGCGCCGACCGTGTCCTTGGCCATCATCGCGAGGTACTTGGCCTTCTGCGCCTCGGTCCCCCAGCGCAGCAGCGCGTTGATGACCAGCGTGTTCTGCACGTCGACCATGACGCCAAGGCTCGCGTCGACGCGCGCCAGCGCCTCGATGACCATGATCGAGTTGAAGAAGGTCGAGCCGGCGCCGCCGTACTTCTCCGGGATCTCGATCCCCATGAGGCCGAGGTCGAAGCACTCGCGGACGATCGACGGACGCATCTCCTGCTTCTCGTCCATCTCGCGGACGTGCGGCAGGACCCGCTCACGCGCGAAGGCGTAGGCCTGGTCGTAGAACATCTTCTCTTCTTGCGAGACGACGGTGAGCGGGGACGACATCGAAGGGCCTCCTACGTGAGGTCACCTCGTTAGTCAGCCGAGCCGCCGCCCGTCAAGCGCGAACACGCTCGGACGGCGAGAGCTTGGCGACCTCGTTCCCAAGGGTTATCAGGACCGACATGGAAGTCTTTCGCCGCCTCTCCTCCCCTCGGCTCGCCCTCGCGCTCGCCCTCGCCTTCTCCGCCTGCGGCGACGATGCCCAGCCGACGAACGTGACCCCCGAGGCCTGCGACCCCACGCACCGCCCCATCGTCATGGTCCACGGCTTCCTCGCCTCCGGCGACACCTGGGCCTCCTTCGCCAAGCGCTTCATCGCCAACGGCTACTGCCCCGAGTCCCTCTACGCGCTCGACTACGACTCCCTCTCGCGGGTCGGTGCCGAAGAGGCCCTCGATGCCCTCATCGACCGCGCGCTCGCCGAGACCGGCGCCGAGCAAGTCGATCTCGTCGGTCACTCGGCGGGCGGATCGATCAGCTACCGCTACCTGCGCGTCCCGTCGCAGGCCGCCAAGGTCGAGGTCTACGCCCACCTCGCCTCGAGCCCGAACCCGATCGAAGGCGTGGAACCCGGCCCGCCCGGCCCGGCCGACGCGCCCATCCAGACCGTCGCCATCCGCTCGCTGGCCGACACCATCGTCGAGACCGAGGACATCCCCGGCGTCCTGAACTTCACGCTCTCGGACGCGGACCACTACCAGGTCGCGACCTCGGCCAAGGCCTTCGAGGACGTGTTCACGTACTTCAACGCCGGCGTGAAGCCGAAGGTGAAAGACGTGCCGACCGAGACCGCGCCCGTCATCGCGGGCAAGGCGCTCACGCTGGGCGAGAACGTGCCGGTCGCAGGCTGGACCCTCGACGTCTTCCCGGTCGACGCGACCACCGGACGACGCCTCGCCGACACCCCCGAGACCAGAGTGACCATCGCCGAGGACGGCTCCTTCGGGCCCATCAACGTCTCGCCGACCGCGCACTACGAGCTCTTCCTCCACGGCTCGGGCCTGGCCGATCGCCCCGTCCACTACTTCCGCGAGCCGTTCACGGTCTCGAACCGCTTCGTCCGTCTCCGCGCCCTGCCCCCTCCGGGCACGCTCGTCGGCGCCCTGTTCCAGAGCATCCCCTTCGGCCTGGGCCACGTCGACCTCATCGCCTTCACCGAGTCGCAGGCGGTCGTCACCGGTCGCGACACGCTGGTCGTCGCGGGCGAGACCATGAGCACCCCGGCGTTGACCGCGGCCGAGCGCACGGCCATCGCCTTCTTCTTCTTCGACGAGGGCGAGGACCGCGAGTCGGGCGACGAGGTCGCGGCGTTCAAGGACGTCCTGCAGGTGTTCCTGGTCGCGGTCGATCGCTACCTGAAGGCCGGGGCC
Source organism: Deltaproteobacteria bacterium (assembly GCA_016792665.1). Taxonomy (GTDB): domain Bacteria; phylum Myxococcota_A; class UBA9042; order PHBI01; family PHBI01; genus WYBB01. Next base: position 2,709 of record JAEUKJ010000734.1, read on the forward strand.
GTGCCGGTCACGCTGACCTTCAACGGGCGCACCCTGGTCGTGCCGTCGCTGCGCTCGGACCCCGACGGCGCTATCGTCGCGACGTTCGACTGAGCTCCAGCCGCCCACGCCGCACCCGTGCACGTATGTGAGCGACGGGATCGCGACGAAGAAGTCGCCGAGGTGTTGCCCGGGGTCCATGCTGGCGCCGCGGCGCGGGCAGAGCGTCCGCCCCGGAGGTCATCCATGCGAATCCCGAGTGTCTTCGCCCCAGTGCTCGTCGCCGCCAGCGCGGCCCTCATGTCCGCCGCCCACGCCGAGTCCGGCTATGACGGCGGCTTCTTCATCGAGTCGAAAGACGGCGACCAGTCCTACAAGCTCAAGCTCCGCGGCGTGCTCCAGACGCGCCTCACCTGGGAGGACTTCGAGGCCGAGGACGCGGTCGACAAGATCTCCTTCGGCATCGCCCGCGCGCGCCTCCTGGCCGAGGGGCACTTCCTCACCAAGGCCCTCACCTACAAGTTCCAGGCGGACTTCGGGCAGGCCAAGGTGGCGCTGAAGGACTTCTACTGGAACTATGCCTTCTCCGAAGGGGTCCAGCTGCGCGCGGGCCAGTGGAAGAAGCCGTTTTCGCGCCAGCAGATCACCTCGTCCACGCGCCTCGCCCTGGTCGACCGCGCCTCGACCGACAAGGCCTTCGGCGCCGGCCGCGACCTGGGCCTCCTGCTGCACAACGACTACGAGGCCGTCGGCGGCCTCGAGTGGGCCGTCGGCATCTTCAACGGCAACGGCGAGAACGCGGTCGCCGACCAGTGGCAGCCCGAGGCCCTGGTCCGCATCGGCTACAGCACCGCGGGCTTTGGTAAAGACCGCTACGTCGAAGGCGACCTCGAGTGTGCCGACAAGCCCGAGAAATGCGGCGCGCGCTTCGCGGTCGGACTCTCGGCCTACGCCGACGGCTCGACCCCCGACGACGGCAAGAAGGGCCAGGTCGTCGGTGAGCTGGACCTCATCCTCAAGGTGAGCGGCTTCGAGCTCACCGGGGCCTTCTTCGCCGACCTGAACCTCGGGTCCGAGGACGAGGGCGGCGGGCTCGAGAAGACCGGCTTCTATGCCCAGGTCTCGTACTTCATCGCCGGCCCGAAGCTCCTGCCCGCACTGCGCTTCGTCAGCGTCATGCCCGACGACGACGCGGTCGCGACCACGCGCGAGCTGACCCTGGGCCTCGGCTTCCTGCCCTGGAAGCACAGCCTCAAGTGG
>JAEUKJ010000030.1 GCA_016792665.1 Deltaproteobacteria bacterium
CCAGGGCGCTGTGCAAGCGGGTGACGAATATCGGGATCTGGTTCGACCCGAAGCCGGCGACCCAGCCCGTCCGATTGTTGACATGGCTGACGTTGGCCGGTGTGACGTGCGTTCCTTCGAAGGTCGCGCTCGAGAGCTGGACGCCTTCGGCGACACCGGTGACCGCGAGCCGCCCGCTGTCGTCGATCGCGCAGCCGAGCGCGCTCAGGTCGTTGTCGCTGTCGATGCGGCCAGAGAACGCGAGCTGACCCGTCGCGGTGAGCGCGACCACGGCGACAGTCGCGCCCAAAGCAAGGGCGCGTATGGGGGTGATTCGCGCGACGGCGTCGTGGAGGTGGAGGTCGTGCACATCCGACTGGTCGTACACCGTCACCCTCGGGGCGACGACGAGCGCCGCGCGACCCGAGCGCGAGGTGCAGGTCACGCGGGTTCCCAACGCTCCGTCTTCGACGAAGCTCGCCTCGACATAGGACTTCCAGAGGACGTCCCCGTCGGCCGAGAGCCGCACGATTCCGAGCACCTGGTTGGTGGCGACGTCACGCGTGAGCAGGGAGCCGACGCTGAGGTTCTCGCCGGCAGCGAAGAAGCTCGCGGTCAGGAGGTCGCCCTCGTGGATCGTGAGACCACCCCAGCCGGTGGCGCGCGCACCTGAGCCGCTGGCCGTGATGAGGGGCTTCACCCATTGGAGTGTGCCGTCGGGGCGCAGGCGGACGAGTGACACGTACGCGTCTGCACCGGCGGGCGCGGCCGTCGACTGCGGTTGCCCCGGGCCTGCGTGCGCGACGAGAGGGACGGGACCGGCCACGGAGAGCAGGACGAAGGCACCCCCGTCGGCCGCGGCCGCTACCCCGTGGACGGACACGCTCGCGTCGCTGGTGAAGGCGGTCGTGAAGTCCCCGAGCGAGTCGTCGGGCGGGCCGCCACCCACGCAGACGCCGGACGAGCAATGGTCGGCGACCGTGCATGCGTTGGCGTCGTCGCAGGAATCGCTCGAAGCGCGCGGTGTCTGCACGCAAGTCCCGGACTCGAAGTCGCACGAGGCAACGAGGCACGAGCCTGCGTCTGCGCAGTTCGAGGCGCCTCGCTCGCAGACGCCTGCACTGCACTTCTCGCCCGACGTGCACGCGATACCGTCATCGCAGGTCTTCCCCGTGTTCGGGAGTCGGACACATTGGCGGTCGATGCAGGCAATCTCCTCACAGGGCCCGGCCGCGATGGTGCAATCCAAGTCCCGGGTGCAGGACAGAGCTGTCGGTGATGTGTCCGCGTCCGTGCCGTCCACGCGCGGGTCATGGGTGTCATTCTGCGTGGTTTCGAAGGAGTCGCTGGCCTCGACATCGGTGGCCGCCACCGGATCTGGGAAGCAACCAAGCATGGCGCATAGGCCCAACCCGAGACTAGCCACGACGAAGCCGTCGAACCGCAATGCGCACATCGAGCCCCCCAACTGTGGTCGGCGAACCGCCCCCGCGATTCGACCTCAGTCCTCGCCCCACCTCAGCTTGTAGTCCGAGCAGGTCCAGGTTGCTGTCGCGTTGTAGACGCGAATGATCACGGTGCCAACATCGGAGTCCGTGCCGAACGTGCCACCGTTGTCGCACCCGGCCTTGATCTTCACGGTCTCCGCAGACGAGCCTCCGTTCAGGCTGCAACATCCCTTGTGGCCATCGAGCGACGCGGCCGCGCTACCTGATTGGCATTCCACCTGCTCACCGTCGCCGGGGTT
>JAEUKJ010000033.1 GCA_016792665.1 Deltaproteobacteria bacterium
CGTGCAGCATGAATGCCCCGACCGCCGGGATCTCGAACGTGCGCATGTTGCACGCGCCCTTGTTCTGCTTGCGCAGCACATTGACCATGACCTTGGTCACCCGCGCGGCCGCGGACTGCTCGCGCCCGAGCAGCGGACGCCCGCGCCAGGCCTTTCTCAAGCCCTCGTGCTTGCAGCGATTTTTCCAGTAGTCCGCGCCCCAGATCGCCAGATCGAAGCCCGCGTCCGCGACCGGCGCGAGCCACGCCTCACGCTCGGCGTCCCAGTTCCCGATGAAGGTCACGTCGGCTGCGAAGGCCTGCTCTTCCTCCGGGGTGACGCTCTCGATCGCCGGGTGCAGCGCCGGGTCGCACGCGAACGGCACATAGAATGCGCGCTGCGCCCCTTCGCGCGCGGCCTTCTCGGTGAGGGCCCGCGACCAGAGGAACATCGCGTCGACCGTGCGGATCTGCAGATCCGCGCGCACATGCGCCGGACCTTTGCGGAACGCGCGCGCCTGGTTCCACGGATCGTCGGGATGGAACGCGATGATCGGGGCCGAGGTCGCGCGCCGGATGGCCGTGTAGGTCGCGCCGTGGAGATCATCGCACTTGATGATGAGCACGAGGTCGGGCTTCGCCTTGGCCAGGGCTGCCACGAGCCGCACCTCGATCGCCGGGCGTGACAACGAAGCGAGCCCTCGGTTGATGAGGCCCGAGCCTCGGAAGGTCGCCCCGGTCAGCCCGGGCAACCAGTCGGTGTAAGGCAGGTAAGTGACCTTGCGACCGAGCTGCTCGAGTCCGGCCTTCACCGACAGCCCGAGCGCGCCGCGCGCTCCACTCGAGACGATGGCGATGTGCGCGAGCTTCCCGGCGGGGCCGATGATCGGGGGACTCGTCGCGGTCCCGTGGGACTGCGCGTGACCTCCGCGCGAGTTCGAGAAGCCTGTCGTCATGTCTCTGTTCCTATCAGGTCCGAGCGCTCGATGCACCCGCGCGCCCTCACGCGCGCTCCTCGCCTTCCTGCCCCGCGAAGCGAATCGCCTCGATCTCCGAGGGCGCGACCCGCGTCGGGTCATACACGATCGTCACGAGCTCGCCCGCGGGCATGTGCGGCTCGGGGCGGTGGGTCCGGAACGACACCGCGCGCCCATGCCGCGCGGCCCAGCGCCGCCAGAAGGCCTCGGTCACCCCGAGCGGGTGCTCGCGACCAATGGTCGGCGCCAGTTCGGATGTGAAGGGGTCGACCCGGGGGGTGACGTGGACCTGCATGAATGGGGTCAGCTCGCGCTGGACGGCGTCGAGGGTCGCCTCGAGCTCGGCGATGTGCTCGAGCACATGGGAGCTCATGACGAGCCCGCCCCCATGGCCGGCGGCTCTGGCCTCGCGCGCGTCGGCGAACAGGGCCAGACCGAAGCGGCGCTTCCCGTGCTCGCGGCGCGGCTCGCCGGGCTCGATCCCGTAGAGGGGCAGGCCCAGGTGCTCCATGCACAAGAGCTCGTAGCCCCATGAGGCGCCGACCACGCCGATCGTCCTGGCACCTTCAGGCAGCAGCGGCAGCAATGTCGCCACCAACGTGCTCCGGTCTTTGCCGGCCTCTCTCGCGCGCACGAGCGCCGTCTCGCGCGTGTCGTCCTGGGGCTCGGTCGCGATCCCCTGATTTCCATAGAGGCGCGAGTAATACCACGCCGCGACGCGCCCGGTCTGGAGGCCGGTCGGTCGGAACAGGAGCTCGCAAGCCCCACAGCGGTAGATCGAGGCCACCCCGAGGTGCTTCTTCAGGACCTCGCTCGCGCCGCGTGCTCCGCAGCTCGGACAGCGCAGCCCGCGCACATGCCCGGCAAGGAGGTCGGCCAGATGGAAGACGTGGGCACGGGTCGGTAGCGCCATAGCGGACCCGTATACCATCGACCTTTCTTTGCATCGAGTCGCTTTCCTGATAGCCCCGACTCGATGCGAGATATCGGTCGCCGCGCACTCACCGGAAGCCTCTCGATGGCGGGAGGCAACCTCGCGGGCTTCGCGCTCCGCTTCGCAGGCAACGCCATCCTCGCGCGCTTCATCGCCCCCGAGCAGTTCGGCACCTACGCCCAGGCCTCGGTCTACGCCGCCTTCCTCGGCCTCCTCCAGGCCGTGAGCTTCCCCCAGGCCCTCCTCCAGCTCCCCGACCTGCCCGGCCTCGTCGCCACCGTGCGGCGCATGACGCTCCTCCTCTCGGTCTTCATCATGGGGCTCGGCCTCGTCCTTTGGCCGGTCGTCGCTGCGCTGCGCGACGCGGCGGTCGGCCACTGCTTCGTCGGCCTCGTCTTCGCACAGGGTGTCGTCTCCGTCGGCCTCGCCTACGAGCAGGCCCTCCAGCGCGTCCACCACTGGCACGCCGCCTCGGGCCTCCGCCTCATCGCCAACGTCGTCTCGGCCGGCGCCGTCATCCCGCTCGGCATCGCCCTCCCCGGGCCTTTCGTGTTGGTCCTGCGCGACGCGCTGGCGCCCCTCCTGGTCATCGGCATGATCGCCTACTCGGCCCGCCGCGCCCGCCACGAGGCCTTCCCCGACGAAGGCTTCCATCGCGACACGGCCCAGCGCGTCTGGGAACTCGGCCGCTCCCTCTTCTGGAACCGCGCCCTCGAGGCGGCCTTCTTCAAGGTCGACTCGCTGCTCGTCGGCGAGCTCCTCGGCAAGCGCACCCTCGGCCTCTACGACCAGGCCCGCTACCTCGCGGCGCTCCCCAATACGGCCCTGGGCCCCGTTGCCAGCACCGTCGGCCTCCGCGTCCTGGCCCAGCTCAAAGACGACCACCACCGCCGCGCCCGCGCCTTCGCCCTCCTCCAATGGGGCATCGCGCGCGTCGTCTTCGTCTTCGCCCTCGGCGCCGCGCTCGCCCCGGAGCTCGCCATCCGCATCGTGTATGGCTCGGCCTGGGTCGAGGCTGCCCCGATCCTCCAGGCTCTCGCGCTGTGGACCCTGCTCGTCCCGGTCGCCGTGAACCACCAGATCTTGCTGACCGCGCTCCAGCTCTGGCGCCCGATCCGGATCGGCTTCATCGCCGCGACCCTGACCCTGGCCGCGGTCGTCGCCCCCCTCGCCTTGCTCCTCGGCGCCCCCGGCGTGGCCCTCGCCCACACCACCGCGGTCGCCGCCCAGCTCGTCGTCTGGGCCCGCGGCACCGCCGGCCCCCTCGGCCTCCAGGCCAAGGACCACCTCCGCATCGGCCTGCCACCGCTCTTCGCCGGCCTCATCGGGCTCGGCGCCGGCCTCATCGTCGAGTCCCTCCTCGCCCCCGGCTACCTCGGCGCGACCCTCGGGCTGCTCGCCGGTTTCACGGCCTCAGGCCTCGCCCTCATCGCCCTCGAAGGCCAACACATGCGTCGCGAGCTGCGCTACATCCGCGAGGTCTTGCGACGGCGTGACCCTCCCGTGCTAGAAAGTCCGCCCGCCGGGACCTCCCCGGCCGGCGCAACGGACCCCGACCCGCGCTGAGACCGCGGCCCGCGACAGGAACCCATGGCGCTCATCCTCGGAATCAACGCCTTTCACGCCGATGCCTCGGCCGTCCTTCTCAAAGACGGCGTGCTGGTCGGCGCCATCGCCGAAGAGCGCATCAACCGCGTCAAGCACTTCGCGGGCTTTCCGTCGCTGGCCATCCAGAAGTTGCTCACGATGGCAGGCGCCAAGGTCACCGATCTCGACCACATCGCCATCGGGCGCGATGGCCGCGCGAACCTCCTCGACAAGCTCAGCTTCTCGCTGAAGAACCTCTCGCGCATCTCCAAGCTCGCGCGCCAGCGCCTCGAGAACCGCGCGCAGATCCGCGACATCCCCGAGCTCCTGGCCGAGGCCACCGGCGTCCCCCGCGACGCCATCAAGGCCCGCGTCCACCACGTCGAGCACCACCTCTGTCACGCGGCCTCGACGTTTCTGCCTTCGGGCTTCGAACGCGCTGCCATCCTCACCATCGACGGCTTCGGGGACTTCGCCTCGGTCATGACCGCGGTCGGCGAGGGCTCGCGCTTCAAGGTCCTGGACCGCGTCCTCTTCCCGCACTCGCTCGGAGTTTTTTACTCCGCAATTTGCCAATTCATCGGATATGACAAATACGGCGACGAGGGCAAGGTCATGGGCCTCGCGCCCTACGGCAAGCCGACCTATCTCGACGTCATGCGCGACATCGTGCAGCTCGAGGACGACGGCCGATTCTCCCTGGATCTCGACTACTTCATCCACCACAGCGAGGGCGTCGACTACGGCACCACCGACGACGGCCACCCGACCCTGGCCCCGCTCTACTCGCCGAAGCTCGCCGAGCGCCTCGGCGCCCCGCGCGTGCGCAATTCCGAGATCACGCAGCGCGACATGGACATCGCATTTTCGCTGCAGGCGCGCTTCGAAGAGGTCTATTTCCATATCCTCCGTCACCTGCACAAAGTGACCGGACTCGATGCGCTGTGCGTCGCGGGCGGCGTGTCGCTGAACTCGGTCGGCAACGGCAAGATCTTCCAGCAGACCGGATTCACGAAGTTCTACGCGCACCCGGCCGCCACCGACGACGGCACCGCGTTCGGCGCCGCGTACTTCGTGCACCACATGACGCTCGGCGCCCCGCGCGGCGAGCCGATCCACCACGCCTACTTCGGTGACGCCTTCACCGACGACGAGATCGCCCAGGCCCTCGAGCGCCATGGCCTGCTGGAGATCGCCACGCGCCTCTCCGACGACGACGCGCTCTGCGCCGAGACGGCCAAGCACGTCGCGGCCGGCAAGGTCGTCGGGTGGTTCCAGGGCCGCATGGAGTGGGGTCCGCGCGCGCTGGGGCATCGGTCGATCGTGGCCCACCCGGGTCTGCCCACCATGAAGGACACCCTCAACGCGCGCATCAAGCACCGCGAGTGGTTCCGTCCCTTCGCCCCGTCGATCCTCGAAGAGCGGGTCGGCGACTACTTCACCGAGTCGCACCCCTCGCCGTTCATGATGCTCGTCTATCCGACCCTGCCGGCCGGCCGCGAGGACATCCAGGCGACCGACCACGTCGACCACACGGGCCGCCTCCAGTCGGTGTCCAAGGCCGACGCGCCGCTGTATTACAACCTCATCTCGCACTTCGAGAAGCTCACCGGCATCCCGGTCGTGCTCAACACGAGCTTCAACGAGAACGAGCCCATCGTGCACACGCCCGACCACGCCATCGACTGCTACCTGCGGACGAAGATGGACGTGCTCTCGATCGGGCACTTCGTCGTGACCAAGCCTCAGGGCCAAGGCTGAGGGAGCCCGAACGTGCGCCTGGCCTACGTCACCTCCCACCCGATCCAGTACCAGGCGCCGGTCTTCCGCGCCCTGGCCGCGGCGCCCGACGTCGACTTCAAGGCGTTCTTCGCGTGGGACTTCGGCGTCCAGGAACGCGTCGACCCGAACTTCGGGCGCAGCGTGAAGTGGGACGTGCCTCTCCTCTCCGGATATGAGCACGAGTTCGTGCCGAACCTTGCCAGGGACCCCGGTGCCCACCACTTCTTCGGGCTCGTGAACCCGTCCATCGCGTTGTCGCTGCGTCGCTTCCGCCCCGACGCCGTCATCGTCCACGGCTACGCCCACGTCACCGAGCTCGTCGCCATCCTCGCCTCGTCACTCTCGGGCGTGCCCGTCCTCATCCGCGGTGACTCGAACCTGCTCGGTCATCGCCGGGCCCTCGTCCGGTTCACCAAGGCCCTCGGCGCGGCCTTCCTCCGCACCCAGCTCGCGGGCGCGCTCGCCATCGGCACGCTGAATCGCGAATATTGGCGCTATTATGGCATTCCCGAGGCGCGCATTTTTCACGCGCCTTATTGCGTCGACAATGCCTTTTTCCAGGCCGATCCCGACAAGACGCGCGCCCGCGCCGCGGCCTGGCGGAACGAGCTCGGCATCGCGCCCGCCACGCGCGTCGTCGGCTACACCGGCAAGCTCTACGACGTGAAAGACCTGCGCACCCTGGTCGAGGCCTTCGGCCGCGCGCATACGCCGGACTCGGCGCTGGTGCTGGTCGGCGATGGCCCCTTGCGCGGCGCGCTCGAGGCGCAGGCCACGCGCTTTCCCGACGCGCAGATCAAGTTCGCCGGCTTCGTGAACCAGTCGGACATGCCCGCGGCCTACGCGATGCTCGACGTTTTCGCGATGACCTCGACCTCGGACGCCTGGGGTCTCTCGGTGAACGAGGCGATGTGCCTCGGCCTCCCCATCATCGTCTCGGACCAGGTCGGCTGCGGCGTCGACCTCGTCAAGGCCGACAACGGCTGGACCTTCGCCGCGCGCGACGTGGCCGGCCTCACCGCCATCCTGGGCGATGTGTTGAGGGCGCCGGCCGAGTCGCTCGCCGCCCGCGGTGCTGCCTCGCGTGCGCGCATCGCCGACTGGAGCATCGAACGTTCGGCCCAGGCGACCATCGACGCGGCGCGGGTCGTCGCGCGCACCCCGTCGCGGCGCGCGGCGTGATCGGAGGTCTGCGATGAAGGTCCTCGTGCTCGCGACCGAGGTCGCGGGTCGTGGCGGCGTGCAATATGCCGGACGACTCTTCGCGCAGGCGTTGGCCTCGCGCGGCGCTGCGCTCACGGTGGTGAGCGTGCTCGACCGCGATGCCGACGCCGAGCGCCTGGGTCTGCCCGGACTGCGCCTCCTCGGCGCCGGTGGTGATCGCCGGAAGGCCGCGTTCCTGGCCGCGAAGACCGCGCTCTCCGAGCGCTTCGATCGCGTCCTCGTCATGCACCTGAACCTCGCGCCCGTGACCCTGGTCCCTGGCTTCTTCCGCGGCGCCCCTCTTCGGGCAGCCTGGCCTCGCCGGGCCTCCGGCGGCGCCCGCGCGCTCGGCGTGATCCACAGCCTCGAGGCCTGGACCCCACTCTCCCCGGTCCGTCGTGCCGGCGTGACCCGCGTTGGGTCGGCGGGCCGCTGGGTCTCGGTCTCGGACCACTCGCGCCGCACCGCCATCGCGCACAACCCCTGGCTCGCCAAGCTCGACTACGGGGTGCTCCACCTCGGGCTCCTCCCGACCGAGGACAAGGCCGAGGTCGGACGCAGCGAGGCCTTCGCCGGCCATGCCTCCGTCGGCGATCCTGCGCAAGTTGCGACCCCGCTCCCCGACCATCCCTTCCTCCTCGTCATCGGCCGCATGTCGCGCTCCGAGGGCTACAAGGGCCACGAAGAGCTCGTCCGCGCCTGGCCCGAGGTCCGTCGGTCCCGGCCCGATCTCTCCCTCGCCATCATCGGCCAGGGCGACGACCGCGACCGCCTGGTCGGCCTCGCGCGTGACCTCGGCATCTTGGCACATTCGCCGCGCGATATCGGTGTGCATTTCCTCGGCGGCGTCGACGAGCACACCAAGCAATGGGCACTCTCGACCGCCGCGGCCTTCGCCCTGCCCGCTCGCGGCGAGGGCTTTGGCCTCGTCTACCTCGAGGCCATGCGCGCCGGCCGCGCGGTCCTGGCCGGGGTCGACGACTCCGCCAAGGAGATCGTGCTCGACCGCCAGACCGGCCGCACCATCGACCCACGCCGCCCGGACGAGGTCGTCCGCGGCGTTCTCGAGGTCACCGACCCTGCCCACGCGACCTGGGGCGAGGCCGGTCGCCTTCGCTTCGAAGCGGCCTTCTCGTTCGAGGCCTTCGCTCATCGTCTCGAGGTGGCGTTCTCGCGATGAAGGTCGCCATCGTCACGTCGGGTCGCTTCCATGTCGGCGACCTCGCCCGCGAGCTCATCGGGCTGGGCATCGACGTCACGTTCTATTCGCTGCTCCCGCCGTCGCGCACCGCCGCGCTGGGCCTCCCACGTCACGCATGTCGTTGGCTCTGGCCCGCCATGCCGGTGTGGGCCCTCCATCGCGCGCGTCCCACCCCCCGCACGAACCTCTGGCTCGTCGAGGCGGTCGATCGCGCGGCCGCGCAAATGCTGGAAAGGACCGACCATCTCATCATCATGTCCGGCATGGCGCGCCACACGATCGCGCGTGCAAAGTCGATGGGCGCGGTCGTCCACCTCGAGCGCTCGAGCCGTCATATCCGTTCGCAGGCCGCGATCTTGGCCGCCATGCCGAGAGAGGATCGCACCACGCCGTCCGGTTCGCTCGTGCCGCCGGCGATGATCGTGCGTGAGCTCGCCGAGTACGCACTCGCAGACGAGGTGGTCGTGCCCGCGCTCCACGCTCGCGAGAGCTTCCTGGCTGAGGACTTCCCGCCGGCCAAGCTCTTCGTGAACCCCTTTGGAACCAACCTCGCGCAGTTCCATCCGACCCCTGCCCCGCCGGCCCACCCGCCCCGCTTCGTCATGGCCGGAACGTGGTCCTATCAGAAGGGGGTCGATGTCTTGCTCCAAGCGTTCCCGCTCGTGCGGCGACGCCTTCCCGACGCCGAGCTCCACCACGTTGGACCGCTCGGCGATGCACCGTTGCCGAGGTCCGTCCTTGGCTTCACCCACGAGGACGCGGTCCCCCAACCCGCGCTCCTCGCGCGCTACGCCAAGGCCCACGTCTTCGTGTTGGCCTCACGGCAGGAAGGATTGGCAGTCGTGCAGGCCCAGGCCCTCGCCGCTGGGCTGCGTCTCGTATGTACAGATCGCACGGGAGGACAGGACCTGGCCCAACTCGCGGAGACGCCCTGCCATGTCGTGCCCCCCGACGACCCGGCGGCGCTCGCAGAGGCGATGATCACCGCCTACGAAGCGGTCGCCGCGGCTCGGGACGAACTCGGAGAGCGCCTCTCTCGCCTTTCGTGGCGGGCTTATGCCGAGCGTTGGGCCGAGCACCTCGGCGCCACGCCGACGTCTCCCACTCAGAGCCCGGGGACCGAGAACGGCTCGTAGGGAAGCGCCGTCAGGACCGACTTCGAGTTCCTCGAGACGAGCCGCACGCCCCGCTTGGCGAGCCAATCCGGGAGGGCTCGCCAGCTCCGCATCGACATCGCCGCCGAGGCCAGGGAGCGCTCGAGCTCGAGCTGGTCGGCCGGCTGCGGCACGTGCCCGTAGAAGTGCGAGTTCTCGGACAAGAGCAGCCCGTTGCCGTCGATCCCCAGCAAATTGATCTCGGTAAATCCCATCCACACCGCGATCGACACCGCCGTCTTGGTCACATTGTCCGAGCCCGGGATACCGTGCGTGAGGTCGATCTCGAAGGGATATCCGAAGTGGAAGAGCTGGTTCGGGTGCACCACGAAGCGTCGGTGGCGCTGCAAAATCTGCTTTTCTCCCAGGAACTTCCAGCCGTCGTAGCCGGTGAAGACCCACACGTCGGGCAGCCGCTTCTCGACCTCTTCCACGAAGTCGTGGCCCCAGTGGCCGGCACCAAACTTCGGGTCGATGACGACATAGAAACTCGGATGAATCTTGTCGGCATCTGGATGATGAATGAATCGGTTTACGACAAATACTTCTTCATCTCGTAGCGCAAGCAGGTCGTGGTCCTTCAGCGAGGGTCCGTTGCCGAGGATCCAGCAGCGCTTGCCGCGATGGATGCCGCGGATGCCCTCGTTCTTCCTCAGGAGCTCTTTGTGGGCGGGCGCCAGGGCCGCCTCGCGGGCGCGTGCGACGGTGTTCCACCCGAGCACCAGCGCGTCATCGAGGAGGAAGCGCAGCTCTCCCGGACGGACCTGGGTCAGGTGCGTGAGCTGCGGCAGGCGCTGGCGGACGAGTGAAGCAATCATGACGGCCCGACAATGTCGGATGTGTCGGTCAGTCGCAACCTTTTCGGCGTTCAATCGCGCTCGACGGCAGCCTCGCTCCGCGAGGTCTTGTGCGAATCGCGCTCGACGGCAGCCTCGCTCCGCGCGGCCTTGTGCGAATCGCGCTCGACGGCAGCCTCGCTCCGCGCGGCCTTGTGCGAATCGCGCCGCGCCGCAAAGAGCGACTCGGCCAGCGCGAAGTCTTCCTCCCAGTCCACGTCGGCGGCCGTGATCTTGTCGAGGACGTGCAAGATCGGTCGCTCGCCGATGCGGTCGCGCCGCGCCACACCCACGGCGCGCGGCACCACGAAGAGCGCCGAGTTGACCTCGTAGAGCGGCGCGAGATCCTGGGTCCGCGGCCAGCGCAGTGGCTCCGGTGCGTAGTTCGCCGGGCTCGGCCCGTCCTCGCCGTCGCGCCACAAGAACGTGCGCACCGGCGTCACCGCCATGAGCGAGTCGTTCGCGGCGTCTCGTTCCCGAAAAGCTGCGATTGCTGTCGAATAAACCGAAGTGTCACATAGCGGCGAGGTGACGTGGGTCCACGCCAGGGTGTCACATTCGACGGTCGCCAGCGCATAGGCGATGAGCGCATCGGTCGTCGTGCTGGACGCCCCGAGCGCGTCCGGCCGCGGCCTCACGACGAGCTCGCCACGCCCGCGCCACGCGCGCTGCTTGGCCGCGCCGGTGGCCAGGACCTCGGGGTCGTTCGAGTCGAGGATCACCACGTCGAGGGCGTCGACCGCCTCCAACTGCGCGAGCTTCACCGCCAGGAGCCCGCCCTCGACCCCGGCGAAGGGGCGCGTGTTCTTTCGCCTCACGCGCTCGCTGCCCGCGCGACACGGCAGGAACATCGCCAGCGTCATGCGCTGAGGCCTTGGTTCTCGCGCGCTTCGCGGGGATTGCCCTCGTCGTGTGCCGCGTCCGGCTCTTGCCCCAGCGCGACCTCGCCGTAGATCGACCGCACCTCGAGCGCGAACGAGGTCGGCGTCAGCGCCACCACCTCGACCGCCGGATAGCGTTCGCGCAGCAGGCGGAAGAACTCGTCCAGCTCCTGCTGCATGCGCAGCTCGCGCGCGGATGGCGCGACCGTGGGCGGCGCCCCGGGCCCGGGCAGGCGTGTCGCCTCGTAGCCGTCGAACCCGACCACGCGGATCTTCTTGGCCCCGTGCCGCACGGCCTGCGCCAGCGCAAACATGGACACGACGTCGGCCGGGATGGTGCACCGCTGCGCGTTCAAGTCGCGCGCGGCGACTTCGTAGGGCTCGACGTAGATCGGGGCGTCGGGGTCGTCGGTCGGCATCTGCGCGGCCGCCTTGCGCGCCACGCCGAAGAGGACGCCCTTGCCGGCCTGGAGCACCTCGTCGAGCATGCGCTGCGCGTTGGCGAGCACGATGAAGCAGCTCAGGTGGTCGGGGCTCGTCCGGATCTCGCGCAGGTGATTGCACTCGAGCACGATGGGACGGAAGGACTCGATGTAGCGATTGATCGCATCGGCGTGCTGGGCGACCGACGGCCCGCGCCCGACGATGAGCACCTCGCGGTTCGACCAGTCCTTGCCGCGGAACTCGTCGAGGCGCGCGTAGGCGATCGGCATGGCGGGCGACGAGGGCTCGGTGGTGCCGCCGCGCGCGGGTCGGTCGATGCGGCGCGTCGGTAGATGCGTCGGTCGCGACGAGATCGCCTCGTCCAGAGCGTCGCGCGAGTAGCTCCGGCCGGTGCCGGCCTGGTGCAGCGCGATGAGGATCGCGGTGACCTCGCTGATCGTGTAGCGGCCGCTCTCGAGGAGGTCCTGAGCGTAGGTCGGATGCACCGCGAGGTGACCGGAGAGGACGTAAGGGGCCCGCGGACCCCAGCCGTATTGCTGGTGAAGGCGCTCCCACGACTGGCTGATGAGCTCGTAGACCGGACCGGTGCGGAAGCGCGGGTGGCGATGCCGGATCTCGAAGTGCTGCAGCAGGATCTCGGTCTTGAGGTTGCCGGGGCCGCGCCCCATGCCGAGGACGGCCGCGTCGATCCAGCGCGCGCCGGCCTTCTTCGCGGCCAACGCGTTCGCGAAGGCCAGCTCGAGGTTGTTGTGGAGGTGAACGCCGAAGGGGCGCTCCGCGTCGCTCAGCCCGAGGCCGGCGATGGTACTCCGCCACTGACTGACCGCCTCGAAGACCTCCTCGGGGTACATGCTGCCGTATGAGTCGGCGATGTAGACGACGTCGGTCTTCGAGCGCGCGAGGCGCTCGAGCAGGGGCTGGCGCTCGGCCGCGGGGACCGAGGCCCAGGCCATGAGGTTGATGGTCGTCAGGTAGCCGCGGTCGGCGAGGCGTTCGACCTGCTCGAAGGTGGTCGCGAGGTCTCTCGGGCGGGTCGCGATGCGCACGAGCCCGATGCGCGAGCGATCGGCCGGCGCGAAGAGGCGCTCGATCATCGCCTCGCGGCCTTCGAGCTCTTTGGCGTCCAGCATGGCCGCGAGCTGCGTGTGCTTGAGCGGCGGCAAGCCGTCGACGTAGCCCTCGTCGGTGTAGCGGAGGGCGCCGGCGAAGCCCTTGCGCACCAACGAGCGATAGCCGATCTCCGCCCAGTCGACCTTGGCCTCGTCCATGGCCTTGAGGTAGGCGCGAACCAGGTCTGGCTCGAAGTCCCAGGCGTTGTGGAAGCCGCCGTCTCGTAGGGTCACATCGAGGAGGACGACGTCGCGGGCGGGATCAGCGGGAGGCGTTGGAGGCGCGATGCTCACGGGGTGACTCCTCGGCGAGGCCTCGGATCTGATGCCGCTCGCACCAGGCCGAGAGCGCAACCAACGACAAGATGCGAGAGTGATTGATGATGCCCGGGCCGCGCTCGAAGTGGCGACGCGCGCGTGTGACGGCTTCGGGCGACAAGACCCCCGCGTCGCGGAGGCGAGCCGGGTCGAGATGGCGCGCGACCCAGGGGGCGAGCGGTCCGCGCAGCCACGCCTCCCAAGGGAGGACGAAGCCCTGCTTCTTGGCCTGGAAGTGCGCGATCGGAAGGCCGGCGGCCTCGACGAGCAGCGGCTTGTTCACGCCGTCCCGCGGCGCCTTGAGGTGGCCGGGGATCGAGAGGGCGAGCTCGACGACGCGATGGTCGAGGAGCGGCGCCCGCACCTCGAAGCCGTGTGCCATCGACATCACGTCGACATCGCGAAGCTGCGTGTCGACGAGGTAATGGGACAGTTCGAGGTGACTCAGCAGGAGGCTGGGATCGAGGGCGTGGGTCCATCGCGCGCCGCGAGGATACCCCTCCGCACCGTCGTTGGTCCAATAAGAAACGTTAGGAGCCAGGTCCCGAGCCAGCCCGCGCGGGAACATCTCGCGCACGACAGCGTAGACGCCGCTGGGGTCGCCCCGCGTTCCGAGCAGGCCGAGCCCCTTTCTGAGCCGCGTGGGAAGCCGTTGCCAGAGGTCGGAGGCGGTGGATGAGAGACGCCTCTGGATCGGGGCAGGCAAGAACGCGCTGGCCCGCTGCGTGAACCCGAGCGCCTGCCCGAGTCGGAGCCAGTCGCCGAAGCGGCGGAAGTGCGGGTAGCCGGCGAAGACCTCGTCCCCGCCCGTGCCGGCCAGCGCCACGACCAGGCCATGTCGACGTGCGGCGCGCGTGATGAACCAGGTGTTCAGGCCGTCGTGGCTCGGGAGGTCCTGGGCCTCGAGGGCGGCCTCGATGGAGCCCACCGCGTCGGTCGAGGAGAGGTGCGCGGCGTGGTGGCGGACGCCGAGTCGCCGGGCCATCGCGAGGGCGCGCTCGCCCTCGTCGTAGGCTGCCTCGTCGAAGGTCAGCGTGAAGGTGTCGAGTCCGCCGGGTGCATGCCGCGCCGCCATGGCCGCGATGGCCGTCGAGTCGACGCCGCCCGAGAGGAAGACGCCGAGCGGTCGGTCGGAGAGGAGCCGGATCTTCACCGCATCATCGAGCAAGGTCGCGAGGCGCTGGCGCCAGTCGTCGGGCGGGCGCGCGCCGTCCTCGAGCACGGGCGGGAGGCGCCAGTAGGCAGTCTCCGTGATGGCCTTGGCCGAGCGCACCAGCACGTGTCCGGGTCGCACCGAGCGCACTCCCGGGAGCAACGTCGCGGGGTCGCGCGCCGAGCCACGCTCGAGCCAGCCGGCGAGCGCCATCGGGTCGACCACGCGCGGGGCGTGTCCGGTCGCGAGCAGCGCGCGGACCTCGGAGGCGAAGACGAGGCCGCCGTTGGCGGTGGTGACGTAGTAGAGGGGGCGCTTGCCGAGGCGGTCGCGTCCGAGGGTCAGGGTCCCGGCGTCGCGATCCCAGAGCCCGAACGCATACATCCCGTGCACGCGGTCGAGGCCGGGGATGCCCTCGTGGGCGAGGAGGTGCAGGAGGGTCTCGGTGTCGGAGCTGCTCTTGAAGACCACGCCGCGGGCCTCGAGGGCGGGGCGGAGGTCGAGGTGGTTATAGATCTCGCCGTTCAGGACCAGCATGAAGCGGCCATCGTCGGTGAGCTTCGGCTGGTGTCCACCCGGCGACAGGTCGACGATGGCGAGGCGCGTCTGCGCAAAACCTGCCGCGTGGTCCCGCCCCTCGGAGATGGCCCTGCCGGTGTCGTCGGGGCCGCGATGCGCGAGGGCGACGAGCGCGCGCGGAATGGTCGCGACGGCCTCGGAGAGGGCCGCGCGCGGAACGTAGAAGCCGAAGATGCCACACATCGCCCGGCAAGGTGTCACAGGCCCGCGTGCGAGGAAAGCAATCGCGTGGGGCCGCGCCGCTAACGGCTGGGTGCGATCAGGCGGACCAGCAGCGCCTTGGTGCGCAGGTCGTCGCGCGTGATGCGGCCGGCGTGGCGCGCGATGAGGGCGGTCACGCCGTCCGGGAAGCGGCGCTCGTAGGCGAGGGCCAGCGGGCAGATCTCGGCGATGAGGGCCTCGACCCGCAGGCCCGCGGCGCGGAAGTCGCGGAGGTACTCGTCGACGGTGAGCTTCGAGAAGAGGTCGAGCTCGACGTAGCGGCCCCCGCTCTGGAAGTCCTCGACGGGAGACTTCAGGCCCTCGAAGAAGGCGCGATAGGCGGTCGCGTCGCGGTCGATGTGAGCATAGGCGTGCTCGAGCCCGCCGCGGGTGGCGAAGTGATCGCCGCCCGGTGCGAACCAGAGCGGCCCGAAGCCCGCGTAGAGGTGGCCGCCGGGGCGCAGGACACGGCGCGACTCGGCGAGCACGGCGGGCAGGTCGCGCACGTGCTCGAAGACGGCGTCCGAGGTGCAGAGGTCGATGGTGTGGTCGGCGATGAAGGTGCAACGCTCGAGGGGGGCCTCGTGGAACGCGACCTCCACGCCGAGGCGGTCCTTGCAGTGGCGCGCGATGTCGTCCCACTGCGGGAAGGGCCAGGCGTCGACGGCGATGATCTTCTTCGGGCGTTGCTCGGCCCAGCTCACGACGTCCCAGCCGCTGCCGGTGCCCTGCACGAGGAGGGTCGCTGCTGCGAGCGAGGTGCCCGTGGCCGCGAAGGTGCGGCGCTCTTCGAGCGGGAAGCCGCGCTGCGTGTAGGCCCACGAGACGCCCCAGCGGCGCCATGCAGCGGTGCTCAGGTGGCGGCGGGCTTCGAGCGTGATGAGCGGTCGCGCGGCGCGGTAGGCGAGGCGCTTCCAGGGGGCGGTGCGCGCCGAACGATCGTGCTCTTGCCAGTCGGTGACCGAGAATGACGTGCTCATCGTGACGGGATCGGATGCGAGGCACGTGGTGTCAAGCCGTGCTCGCGCTCGGCCGGGCCTCGTGCTTTGATGAGCCCGATGATTCGCGACCTCATGCTCCGTCGACTGGCCGATCTCTCGCGCCGCCTCCCCATCTTTCGGGGCAAGGGGCGGCTCCAACGCACGATCTCACGCGCGCTGTATCCGCAGGGCGACCCTCCGCGCGCGCTCGAGGTCGAGCTCGACGGCCTGCGCTGGGAGCTCGACGTGCGCGAGCTCATCCAGTTCCGCCTCCTCTGGGATGGCACCCACGAGCCGCACGTCCTCGCGTGGCTCACGCGTGAGCTGGCTCAGCGCCCGCATCCGGTGCTCTGGGATGTGGGCGCGAACATCGGCGCGATGTCGCTCTTTGCGGCCCGCCGAGCCCCAGCCGGGGCGCGCGTCGAGAGCTTCGAGCCCTCACCGCGGGTGCACGCGCGGCTCGCGCGTCAGCTCGCCTTGAACCCGGGCTTGCCCGTCCGGGCCCACCGCCTGGCCCTCTCGGATCGGGCCGGCACGGCCGACTTCCACGAGAGCGCCGAGGTCTCCAACGGCGGACTCGGCACACTCTACGCCGCGCCCAACACGGTCGCGCTCGCGACCGCGGTCGAGACGGCGCGCGGTGATGACCTCATCGCGAGCGGGCTCGTGCCTCCGCCCGACGTCATGAAGATCGACGTCGAGGGCTTCGAGCCCGAGGTGCTGGACGGCCTCGCGAGCACGCTCGCCACGCATCACCCGGTGCTCTGCGTCGAGTCCTCGGCCTACCGCCTCGACAGCCGTGGCCTGCCGCGTGACCACATCGCCAAGCGCTTGGAGGCCCTGGGCTATCGGGTGACGGTCCTCGCCGGGGACAGGGCCGGTGAGGAACGTGCGCTGAGGGCGGGAGACTTGGACGGCAACCACGACCTCATCGCGCGGCCTCCACATGAGCCATGAACGATTGACGCTTGGGTCGGAACGCCGGTCGCTCGACGCCCTGACCGGACTCCGCTTCGTCGCTGCGATTCATGTGGTTCTCTACCACTACGCGTTCGGCGCACTCCCCGAAGGAACCCCAGGCGTCATTCGAAATGTCATCGGGCACGGCTATATCGGTGTCAGCTTCTTCTACGTCCTGAGTGGCTTCATTCTCACGTACGGCTACGCGAGTATCGGAGACGACGGTCAAGTCCGCTTGCGAGGGACGCGTCGAAGCTTCCTCGTGAATCGCTTCTCCCGAATCTATCCGATGTATGCGCTATCGTGCGCGATAGCCTCACCTCAAGCCGTGGGGCATCGGTTCGCGGCGGATACATTCGGCGTGGCTGCCGTCAAGCTCGCGATCGCCGTCGCCCTGACCCTCGGCTTGCTGCAATCGTGGTGGCCAGGGGGGCAGGCCTGGTTCAACCCACCAGGGTGGTCGGTAGCGGCCGAGGCCTTCTTCTACCTCACATTTCCTTGGCTCATGCCTTGGCTGTGGCGCCGCCAGAATGTGATGACCTGGGTCCTGATCGCCTGGTTGCTTTCGACTCTCGGGCCATTTGCTTGGGTCG
>JAEUKJ010000040.1 GCA_016792665.1 Deltaproteobacteria bacterium
GTGCTGGCGGTCGACGACCTCGCCACCGCCCCTGCCGTGCGCGCGCTGCTTGGCCGCCTCGAACGCGCCATTAGCGCGGTCCACGATCGCTTCCCGGTCCTGCACCGCGTCACCGCGGGGCTCTAGGACGAGGTCGCCGCGGCTACCAACCTCCCGCTCTGGACCGTCGACGACGCGCGCCAAGCCCTCGAGCTCCGCTTCCCCGGCCGTCGCATCAGCGCCCGGGACCTGGAGGCCCTGATCGAGGCCTCCCGCGGCCGCCCGGGCCTCTTCTGGGCCCTGGTCGACCACGCCCTCGCCTCCCACCGCCTGCGCGTCGACTCCGCCCAGATCGCGCTCGAGGCCGACGCGCTCGGCGCCGCTCCGGCCTCGCTGGACGCGGCCGCGCAGGCCTCCCTCGCCCGCCTCTCGCCCACCGGCCAGAGCGCTGCGGCCCTCCTCGCCTGGGCCCACCTCCCGGTTCCCACCCTGGATGGCGCGGACGAGCTCGTGTCTGCCGGCCTCGCCACCCGCGACGCGCGCGGCCTACGCCTCGCCTCGGACGCGCTCGTCACCGCCGCCCGCCCGGGCATGCCGCGCCCTCGCGCCGACCACACCCTGTCGACGATCTACGCCGCCCACGGCCAGGCCGCGCTGGCCCTGGCGCACCGCATCTCCGCCGGCGACGCCGAGCCCTCCGAGGCCGACCCGCTCTTGCCGAACCTCGACCCTCGCGACCCCGCCGCGCGCGTCCTGATGGAGGTCCTCTGCGACGCGGCGCCGGCCGTTGCCGCCGCGACGCCACCCGCCGCGACACAGGGCGCGCCGAGGCCCTGGCCCACCGACGCCAGCACGGCGCTGGTCGCCGCCAACCTGGCCGATCGCCTGGGCAACCTCGAGGCCGCGATCGACCTCCACAAGCAGGCCATGCGCCTCGCCCAGCGCGAGGACTCACCCGAACTGCTGGCGCGCGCCGCCCTCGGCCTCGGTCGCCTCGAGTCGCGCGCCGCCCGCTACCCCCTCGCCCTCGAGGCCTTTCGCGCGGCCCTTCCCGGACCCGAGGCGCCCACGGAAGACCACCGCCCCCTCGGTCCCGAGCTCGAGGTGCTGGTGCTCTCGGGCCTCGCCCGCGCCGCCGCCCTCTCAGGCGAGCTCGAGGTCGCCCAGAGCGCCGCCGAGCGCGGCCTCGCCCTCGCAGATGGACCGACCGCCGGGCCTCCGGGCGCCCCAAGGCCGGCCGCAGAGGCTGGCCTCCTCTACACGCGCGCCCTGGTCGATTGGTACCGCGGCCGCCTCGACGAGGCCGAGCCGCGCCTCACCCGCGCCCTGGAAGCCGCCCGTGCGCATCCCGTCCCCAGCGAAGACGGCCGTCAACGCGGCGCGAGTCCGGGCGTGGACGCCGGTGACGAGGCCGCCATCACCACCGCACTCGGCCTGGTCGCGCACCGCCGCGGTGACCACGCCCGCGCCGCGCGCCACTACTCGGAGGCCTTACGGCTGGGCGAGGCCGCGCGCGACGAGGCACGCGTGCTCACCGTCCTCCAGAACCAGGCCGTCCTCCAGCACGAGCGCGGCGAGTGGACCGAGGCCCTGGACACCTACCGCCACGCGCTCTCGCTGGCCGAAGGCCTCGACGCACGTGCCCGCATCGCACAGCTCGCCGGCAACCTCGGCAACCTCTGGCGCTACCTCGGCGAGACCGATCGCGCCGAGACCGTCCTCGAGCGCGGCCTCGCGATCGCGCGCGCCGACAAGAACCGGCACCTCGACGCGGTCATCACCAACCTGCTGGGCGACGTGGCCTCGGATCGCGGCGACCTCGCCAAGGCCGAGGCCCTCTTCCGCGAGGCGGTCGCCATCGCCAAGGATGCGCAGTGCCGACCCGAGGCCATCGAGGCCTCGGTGAACCTCGCCCGCGTCCTCATCGAGCGCTTCGATATCCGCGCCGCGCGCGAGGTCGCCGAGGAGACCCTGACCGCGACCGAGGCCGAGGGTCAGCGCCCGATGCAGATCGTGTCGCTCGCGCTGCTCGCCACGATCGAGCGCCGCTCGAGCCACGAGCCCGCACGCGGCACCACACCGTCCGACCCGCGCGCGCGCGTCGACGCCAAGACGGCTCGCCAGGCGACTCCGGGCGCCCTCATGGAATCCGCGCTGGCCGGCATCGAGGCCCTCAAGAACGCCGACGCGCGCTGGCCGATCTACCTCGAGGCCGCGCTGGCCGCGCGCGATCGCGACGACCTCTCGGCCGCCGAGAACTGGGCGCGCGAGGTGCGAAAGGTCCTCCAGGGCCAGCTCGACCAGGTCCCGGCCGCCCACCGTGAGCGCTTCCGAGCGCGGCGCGATCGTCGCGATGCCTATCGCGAGACGGCCTCACTCGTGTCGCTCACCAACAGCGCCTCGCGCCCCGACGACAAGTCCGCACGCGCCCTCGGCTGGACACGCCTCCTCGAGGTCCACAAGCGCCTCGCCCAGGAGCACAACGTCCAGCGCCTCCTCGAGTACATCCTCGACTCGGCCATCCTGCTCACCGGGGCCGAGCGCGGCTTCCTGCTGCTGGACGACGAGGGCCACAAGGAAGGGCTCGAGGTCAAGGTCGCGCGCAACCTCGATCAGGAGAACATCCGCAACAAGCACATGAAGATCAGCCGCGGCATCGCGCGCCGCGTCATCGCGACCGGCGAGGCGGTCGTCACCGTCGACGCGATGGAGGACGAGCGCTATCGCGAGCAGCTCTCGGTCGTCGACCTCCGCTTGCGCTCGATCCTGTGCCTGCCGATGGCCTTTCGCGGCAAGGTGCTCGGCGCCATCTACCTCGACAATCGCTTCCGCGCGTCGGCCTTCGCGGACGAGGACCTCCGCTTCATGGAGGCCTTCGCCGACATGGCCGCCATCGCGCTCGACAACGCGCGCCTCGTCGAGTCGCTCGAGGCCCAGAAGAAGGCCACCGACACCGCCAAGCGCGAGGTCGAGTCCCTCGCCAGCCGCCTCGAGACCGAGCTCGAGAGGCGGACCCGCGAGCTCGAAGATACGCGTATCATGATGATCGCCGAGCGCCGCCAGCTCGCCGAGCACCGCTTCGACGACATCATCGGGACCTCGGCCCCGATGCGCCGCGTCTTCCAGATGATCGAGCGCCTGCGCAACACCGACATCGCGGTGCTCGTCGAGGGCGAGTCCGGCACCGGCAAGGAGCTCGTCGCGCGCGCCATCCACTTCTCGGGCGCACGGCGCGAACGCCCCTTCGTCGCCGTCAACTGCGGCGCCATCCCGGCCTCCCTGCTCGAGAGCGAGCTCTTCGGTCATATCCGCGGTGCGTTCACCAACGCGACCTCCGACAAGAAGGGCCTCTTCGAGGTCGCGCACACCGGGACCCTCTTCCTGGACGAGATCGGCGAGATGCCGCTCGAGATGCAGGTGAAGCTGCTCCGTGTCCTGCAGTCGGGCGACATCCAGAAGGTCGGCGCGGTCAAGCAGGTCACGGTCGACGTGCGCATCGTGACCGCCACCAACAGGAAGCTCGACGAAGAGGTCGCCGCCGGGCGCTTCCGCGAGGACCTCTTCTATCGCCTCTCGGTCGTCCCCATCGTGGTGCCGCCGCTCCGCGAACGCCGCGACGACATCCCGCTGCTGGTCCAACACTTCATCGAGGCGAACAAGAAGAGCGGGCTCGGCCAGGTGCAGTCGATCTCCAAGGACGCCCTCGCGCTGCTACAGCGCTACGCCTGGCCCGGCAACGTACGCCAGCTCGAGACGGTCATGAAGAATGCGAGCGTCTTCTGCGACGGCACCGTCCTCTACCCTCAGGACTTCACGAGCTTCCCCGACATCGTCGGCGGTGGCGGCGGCCCGGGCGGCACGACCCCCAACGACAAGACCGACGCCACCTCGCTGTCCTTGTCTGGCCGCACGCTCGCCGACCTCGAGCGCCTGGCCATCGTGCAGGCACTCAAGGACAACAAGGGGAACAAGAAGAAGACCGCCGAACAGCTCGGCATCGATCGCCGCACGCTCTACAACAAGCTCGCCTCGTACGGCATCGCCATCGAGTCCGACCTGAAGGTCACCTGAGGGTCGGCGGCGCGCAGTCGAGGCGCCACACGTCCGAGGTGAGGTTGTTGCCGGTCACGACCCAGAGCGCCTCGTCATGGACGAAGATGCTCGACGCGTGTCGCGGCGCCCATGGGGTGTCGACGAGCTCGTACCAGCTGACCCCGTCGTCCGAGTACCAGACGTCCTTCCGATTGCCGACCCCGTCGTAGCCTTCCAGGACGAACATGCGCCCGTCCCAGACGGCGACCTCGTGGTACTGGCGCGCGGCCCACGGCGCCTCGACGAGGTCGTGGCGCCACGCGATCCCGTCGGCACTGGACCAAACGTCGTTCTCGTAGCGACGCGCGGGAACCTCGGGCATGTCGTAAGTGCCGCCGCCGAGGATCCACATGCGGCCGCGATGGACCGCTTCGCCGCCCATCATGCCCCGCGGCGACGCCGCCCAGGATCCACAGCGCGTCGTCGAACACGGCGTAGAC
This sequence comes from Deltaproteobacteria bacterium, assembly GCA_016792665.1. Classification (GTDB taxonomy): domain Bacteria; phylum Myxococcota_A; class UBA9042; order PHBI01; family PHBI01; genus WYBB01. The sequence goes on from JAEUKJ010000040.1 coordinate 4,512, forward strand.
TCGAGCCCGTCTGCCGCATGCCGACCACAGCCCCGCGCGTCTCGACGGAGTTGCGCTACATCCGCCGCGGTCGATCTGGTACTGAGTCCCATCTCGTCACCGAGGACCACGATGTCGACCTGCCGCCTCCGCCCCACCCCACGATCGACCCTCGCCGCGTT
>JAEUKJ010000056.1 GCA_016792665.1 Deltaproteobacteria bacterium
TGCTCGGTCACTTGTGCGGCGTACCTTCGGGTACGCCTCCGCGTTCCCTTCGCGCGCTCCTTGCATCTGGCCACTTTTGAGCGACCCGCCGGAGCTTCGGGCGTTCTCCCGAGCCGCGTTGGGCGAATCGGACCAAATAGGTCCGATTTCTGTTGTGCCGACCGAGAACGGGCATAGAGTGCGCCCCGTTCGGAGGCTGGGCATGAACGAGCCGGTCGAGTTTGCTTACGAGAGCTCTGTCGTCCAGATCCCGGACGGGACCCCGCTGGTGGTCCCGATCGGGACACGCGGCGCGGTCATCCAGGTGTTGGGCGGCAACTTCACGGTGCGGCTCGATACCGGGCATCTCGTCCGTGTCAGCGGGCAGGATGCCGGGGCGATCGGTCGCGAGGTGCCGGACGAGGCGCGCGGGCCGGCCGCGGGTGGCGACATCGAAGACCAGGTCTGGGCCCAGCTGAAGACCTGCTTCGACCCGGAGATCCCGGTCAACATCGTCGACCTCGGGCTCATCTATGGGCTCGCGGTGGAAGACGCTGTGACCGAGCCGGGCGCCAAGATCGTCAAGGTCACGATGACCCTGACCGCGCCTGGCTGCGGCATGGGACAGGTCTTGAAAGACGACGTCGAGAGCAAGGTGCGCGCGGTGCCGGGCGTCATCGATGCCCAGGTCGAGCTCACCTTCGAGCCGCCCTGGGGCCCGGATCGGATGACCGAAGAAGCGCAGCTCGAGCTCGGATTCTACTGAGCTTCCCGGGCGCTCGCGGTCGCTCGCGGCGGCCAGTCGCATCGAAGGTCGAGGCTTGCTAGACTCTCCCCGTCAATCGAGGGGGGAGAATCACATGCCGAACACCGTTCGACGTCGAGCGCTCGTGCTCATCGCGTTCCTCTCAGCGTGCGGCGGCGACGCGGGCGAGAACCGCGACACGACCGACGCGACCATCCGCGACATCCTGTTCCCGACCGACACGCTCACCGACTCGCAGGTCGATACGGCCGTGCCTGTCGACTCCGCCGAGCCCGACACGGGGGACGCGGCGGACATTGCCGAGACCGACACTGGGCCGTGCGTGGGCTTCGGGTGCGCGTGTCAGTCGAACGCCGACTGCCTCGACGAGCTCTGCATCGAGAGCGCCGACGGCTTCGTGTGCACGAAGCCCTGCCTCACCGAGTGCCCGAGCGGCTACGACTGCCTCCTCGTCTCGGGCCTCGGACCCGATCCGCAGAGCGTGTGCGTGCCTCAGCACGTGCGCCTGTGTCGGCCGTGTCGCGGCGACGCCGAGTGCGCGAGTCCGCTCTCCGGGGGCATCACGCCGGGCCTCTGCCTGCCTGCCGCCGACCCGCGTGACGGCAGCTTCTGCGGGTCCTCGTGCGAGGGCACGACGCTCTGCCCAGCGGGCTTCGAGTGCCAGGACATCCCCCGCGAGGGCGGCGCGTCGACGCGGCAGTGCGTGCCGACCTCGGGCCTCTGCGAGTGTCGCGCGGCGTGGGCGGGCGCCTCGTGGGAGACGAGCTGCGTCATCGCCAACGCGCTCGGGGAGTGCGTGGGGTCGCGGGGCTGCGTGGCCGATGGCCTCGGCGATTGCGTCGGGCAGACGCCGGCGGTCGAGACGTGCAACGGGATCGACGACGACTGCAACGGGGTCACCGACGAGGTCGCGCCCGAGGCGTGTCCCATCACCAACGGGATCGGCACCTGCGTCGGCACGCGCGGCTGCGAAGCCGGGGCGCCGATCTGCACCGGTCGCGCGGCGTCGGTCGAGACCTGCAACGGGGTCGACGACGACTGCGATGCCTCCACCGATGAAGGCACCTGCGACGACGGCATCGCGTGTACGGTCGACGTGTGTCATCCGCTGGATGGGTGCACGCACGCCGTGGCCGAGGCCGCGTGCTTCATCGATGGCGCGTGCTACGCGGCCGGCGACAAGAAGCCGGGCGACCCCTGCCGCGAGTGCATCCCGGACGTGACCACCGTGGCCTGGTCCGACGGGGTGGGCACGGCCTGCGATGACCGCGACCCCTGCACGAAGGACGACCAGTGCAATGCGGGCCGCTGCGGCGGCGTCCCGTACGTCTGCGACGACGGCCTCGGCTGCACCAGCGACGCCTGCGACGGGGTCGGGGGCTGCACGGCTTCGCTGAGGCCGGGGCAGTGCTTGATCGACAACAGCTGCTACGCGAACGGCCAGCGCGAGTCGCTCGCGAGCTGCCGACGTTGCGACTCGGCCTTGGCACCGACGGGGTGGTCGTCCAACGACGGCGCCCTGTGCAACGACGGTCAGGCGTGCACGCGCGGCGACGCGTGTGTCGGCACGGCGTGCGTCGGCAGCGCGTACTCGTGCGACGATGGCCTCGCTTGCACCGACGACGTGTGTCTGGGCGATGGCACCTGCGGACACGCGCCCAGCGCCGGGTCGTGCTTCATCGGCGGAGCGTGCTACGCGCCGGGCGCGGTCAAGGCGGGCGAGCCGTGTCTCGCGTGCCGGCCGGAGCTCAGCACCAGCACCTGGAGCCCCATCGAGGGCACGGTCGCGTGCAACGACGGCAACGCGTGCACGAGCAACGACACGTGCTCGGCCGGGACGTGCGTCGGCACGCCCTACGTGTGCAACGACAGCCTCGCGTGCACCAGCGACAGCTGTAACGGTGATGGCTCGTGCACCTTCGCGCCCAACGGATCGGCATGCGTCATCGGCGGGACGTGCGTCGCCAGCGGCACGACGGACCCGCAGAACGCGTGTCGCCAGTGCACGCCCGCGACCAGCGCGACGAGCTACAGCGACAAGCCCCAGGGCACGAGCTGCAACGACGGCCAGGCCTGCACGAAGGACGACAAGTGCAACGCCGGGAGCTGCGGCGGCACGGCGTACATTTGCAACGACAACCTCGCGTGCACGAGCGACAGCTGCAACGGCGCGGGCGGCTGCACGTTCACGGCGACAACCGGCTGCGCCATCGGCGGGCAGTGCATCGCGGCCAACGCGTTCAACCCGCAGAACCCGTGCGAGCAGTGCCTGCCGGCGGTGTCGACGACCGCGTGGAGCCCCAACAGCGGGGCCTCGTGCAACGACGGGCAGAGCTGCACGCACACCGACAAGTGCGTGGCCGGGACGTGTGTCGGCACGGCCTACTCG
>JAEUKJ010000062.1 GCA_016792665.1 Deltaproteobacteria bacterium
TATGCCGGTCGAGCCTCCCGGCATCCCACGACGAGGCGGTCTTGTGCAGGCTGTCGGGCAGCAAGCAAACGGGGCCTTCGTCGTGGGGCACCAGGAGCACGCCGTCGAGTCTCGCTCATCACGAGGCCGACGTCGCGACGCCCCATAGGTACCCTAGTGAGCGACCGAGGACCCGACGCCGCAGACGCCCGTCGCAGCCGCGCGTGCCTGCTAACGCAAACGCCCGTCGCAGCCGCGCGTGCCTACTAAGGGGCCTTGGCTGCCTGCTCGGAGATCGTGCACTCCAGCAAATCAGCGCCGTACATGAGCTGCCAGTCGAACTTGATCGCCGGGTTCGGGTCTCCGTCGAGGACCTTCTTGGCGATGCCCTTCTGCGCCGCGCACGCCTTGGCGCGCTCGGCCCAGGCCGCGTTCGGGCTGGCATACTCACCGTCGAGGGGCACGAGGTGACCGGACAGGTTCTCCTCGCGGAAGCCGAGCGGCACCTTGCCCTGGTACTCCGGCGTCGCGGGCACGTCCGGGTACACACCCGTCACCTGCAGCGTGCGACCGCTCGGCCCGTAGTAGCGCGCCACCGTGAGCTTGATGTAGTAGTCGTCCTGCATGAGCGGGCTGTAGAGGGTCTGCACGCTCGCCTTGCCGAAGCTGCGGTCGCCGACGACCAGCGCGCGCTGGTTGTCCTGGAGCGCGCTCGACACGATCTCGGCCGCGGACGCGGTGCCGTCGTTGACCAGCACGATGACCGGGAAGTCCCAGGTCTCGCTCGCCGTGGCGCGGTAGATCTCGTCGTCGGCCGAGTTCCGGTTCTTCACCGTCACGATGATGCCCTGGCGCAGGAAGCGGTCGGCCATCTTGATGCCCTCGTTCAACAACCCTCCGGAGTTGTTGCGGAGGTCGAGCACCAGCCCGCGCAGCGTTCCCGTCGGCGACAGCTTGCCGAGGCGCGCGACCTCGGCCGCGAGGTCGTCGTCGGTCGTGCGCGGCACGCCGTTGACCACCGTCTTCACGAAGCCGTTGACCTTGATCCAGCCGATGCCCTCGTGCTTGTCCACGAGGCTGCCCTGCACGTTCTTCATGGCGATCTTCGAGCGCACGATGCTGATCTTCTTCGCGTCCGGATCCCCCTCACGCTGCAGCGTCAGGATCACCGGCGTCCCACTCGGCCCGCGGATGCGCGACACGACCTTGGTCAGCGACTCGCCCTTGATGTCCTTGCCGTCGACCTCGAGGATCATGTCGCCCGCACGCACGCCCGCCTTCACGGCCGGCTGCCCCTGGATCGGGCTCTCGACGATGGTGTAGTCCGAGTCGGGGCGCTGGGTCAGGATGGCGCCGATGCCCTCGAACGAGCTGTCCTGGGTCTTGCGGTTCGACTCGTCCCACGACTCCTTCGGGATGAGCGACGAGTGCGGGTCCAGCGAATAGAGGAAGCCCTGCGCCGCCGCGATCCACCCCTGCTTCGGGGTCCACTTGGCCGCGCCCTTGAACTCACGCGCGACGTAGTCGACCAGGCGATCGAACTCGCGGCTGCCGAAGTCGATGTCGTCCCACGCCTTGTGGAGCTGCCGATTGCGCTCCATCGCCGCGGTGCGCAGCGCGCGGATCTCGTCGTCCGACAGACGCTTTTTCGTCTTGTCCTCGACCTTCTCCTTCGACTCCTCGAGGAGGACGAACTTGTCCTGCGGCGCGAGCTTGAACATGCGCCCCTTCAACGACCCCTTCTCCTCCGGCAGGTCCTTGCGGGCCTTGTAGAAGGACTCGGGCAACAGGATGAAGGCCTTGTCCTCGTTCGAGGCCACGAGGAACGTCGCCGCCTGCGCCCACGCCCAGACCTCGTCGAAGCTCGGGTCGATGTAGCGCTTCTTGACCTGCTGGCGCACCTCTTCGAAGTTCGCGCGGTCGAAGTTGATGGCCTTCCAGTGGTCCTTCTTGCCATCCTCATCGTCCGAGTCGTCCGCCGCCACGCCCTCGGCCGACCCCGTCACGGCTGTGCCCGTGCGGTTCGCCAGCCCCGTCGACTCGCTGCTCGCGAGCGAGATCTCCTCGGCGCTCTCCGGGGTCTCGGGCTTCGAGCTGCACGCGCCCAGAGCCATGCTCACGAGCGACGTCACCACCAACAGATGCGAGAACCTGACCTTCATCGGACAACCTCGTCGAGGGCTTCCGCACGACCCGGATTCGAGGACCCGCCGAGCAGCGAGCGAATGCATCGCAGCCGACCAGACCCCATGAGACTCGAGCATAGTCGCCGTTGGTCCAGGGTTCAAGCCGTGAGCCTGTGCACTGACACGAGCGGCGACGAGGCACGAACGCCCCCGCCCTCGCCCTTTGTTCCCGGGCGAAGCTCGCATCGCGACGCCCACCTCAGGCGCGACCTCAGCCGCGCCCGGTGTGCCCGAAGCCGCCGGCCCCGCGCGCCGTCTCGTCGACCACGGCCTCGACCAGCGCGACCTGCGCGACGGCCGCGAACACGATCTGCGCGATGCGCTCGCCCCGGCGAATCACGAACGGCGCCTCGCCGTGATTGACGAGCAGCACCTTCAGCTCGCCACGATAGTCGCTGTCGATCGTGCCCGGCGCATTCAAGACCGTGACTCCGAACTTCAGCGCCAGCCCGCTGCGCGGCCGCACCTGCCCCTCGTAGCCCTCGGGGATCGCCAGCCGGAGGCCCGTCGGCACCAGCGCGCGCCCACCAGGCGGGATCTCGAGCGCCTCGTCGACGCCGACGGCCGCCCGGAGATCCAGGCCGGCCGCCCCGCGCGTCGCATAGCTCGGCAGCTCGAGGTCCCTGCATGAAGCGTCGATTCGCTCGACGCCCACGCGGACGAGCGACCCGGCTCCACCCGCCAGCTGGCGCGCGCCCGGGCCGCTCTCCTCACTCATCGTCACGCCTCGACCGGAGCGGCCGCCGTCGCGCCCTGCTCCTCGAGCGCCGCACGACGCGACAGCTTGATCTTGCCCTGGCGGTCGATGCCGAGGACCTTGACCATCACCTTGTCGCCTTCCTTGACCACGTCCTCCGTCTGGCGGACGCGCCCCTCGGCGAGCTCCGAGATGTGGCAGAGGCCCTCGGTGCCCGGCATGATCGCGACGAAGGCGCCGAAGTCGACGGTCTTGGTCACGGTGCCGAGGTAGATCTTCCCGACCTCGGGCTCCGACGTGTAGCTGCGGATGAGCTCGATGGCCCGCGCCGCCGCCTCACCGTTGACCGCCGCCACATCGACACGACCATCGTCGTTGATGTCGATGTCGCAGCCGGTCTCCGCCACGATGGCGCGGATGTGCTTGCCGCCGGGGCCGATGACGTCGCGGATCTTCTCGGTGTCGATGATGACCGTGAAGATGCGCGGCGCGTGCGGCGAGAGGTCGTCGGCCGGCTCGTGGATGGACTTGTCCATCTCGCCGAGGATGTGCAGACGCCCCTCCTTGGCCTGGTGCAGGGCCTGGCGCATCACGTCCCAGGTGAGCGACTCGACCTTGATGTCCATCTGCACGGCGGTGATGCCCGCCTTGGTGCCGACGACCTTGAAGTCCATGTCGCCGAGGTGATCCTCGTCGCCCAGGATGTCGGAGAGCACCGCGAACTTGCCGTTCTCGGCGATGAGGCCCATCGCGATGCCCGCGACCGGCGCCTTGACCGGCACGCCCGCCTGCATCAGCGCGAGCGAGCTGCCGCACACCGTCGCCATCGACGAGCTGCCGTTGGACTCGAGGACCTCGGACACGACGCGGATCGTGTAGGGGAAGTCCTCGGGCGCCGGCAGGACCGGGGTCACGCCGCGGTGCGCCAGGTTGCCGTGGCCGATCTCGCGACGGCCCGGGCTACGGGACGGCTTGACCTCACCGGTCGAGAACGGCGGGAAGTTGTAGTGGAGCATGAAGCGCGAGGTGTACTCGCCGGTCAGCGCGTCGATGCGCTGCTCGTCCTTCTTCGTGCCGAAGGTCACGGCCACGAGCGCCTGGGTCTCGCCGCGCGTGAAGAGCGCCGAGCCGTGGGTGCGCGGGAGGATGCCGACCTGGCACTCGATGGGGCGGATCTGGTTCGACTTGCGGCCGTCGATGCGACGCCCCTCCTCGACGATCGCGTGGCGCACCGCCGAGTACTTCAAGTCCTCGATGAGCTCCTTGACGTCGTCGGCCTTCGACGGGCCGTCCTCGCCCAGCGCCGCGATGACCTCGTCCTTCACGGCAGCGTACGCCGCATAGCGCTCGTGCTTGCCCTTGATGAACGCGGCCTCTTTGATCTTGGCGAAGGCGAGCTCCTTCACCTTGGCGACCAGGGCCTCGTCCTTCTTCGGCGCGACCCACGCGTGCTTGGTCTTGCCGACCTTGGTGCGGAAGCGCTCGATGAGGTCCAGGATGGGCTGCATCTGCTCGACCGCGAACTGCATGGCGCCGACAGCGTCGTCCTCGGAGACCTCGAGCGAGGACCCCTCGACCATGACGATGCCGTCCTTCTTGGCGGCAACGAAGAGCTCGAGGTCCGACTCCTTCATCTGCGCGAGCGACGGGGCCACGACGAGCTTGCCGTCGAGACGCCCGACGAAGGTCCCCGCGATGGGGCCGTTCCACGGGATGTCGGAGATGTGCAGCGCCGCCGAGGCGCCGATGATGCCGAGGAAGCCCGGATCGGTCTCACCGTCGACCGAGAGCACGGTCGCGATGACCTGCACTTCGTTCTTGAAGCCGTCGGGGAAGAGCGGGCGGATGGGGCGGTCGATCTGGCGCGCCGACAGCGTCGCCTGGTCCGAGGGGCGCGCCTCGCGCTTGAAGAAGCCGCCGGGGAGCTTGCCGGCCGCGTAGGTCTTCTCGACGAAGTCGACGACCAGCGGGAAGAAGTCCAGGCCCTTGCGCGGGGCGTAGGTGGTCGTGACGGTGACGAGCACCATCGTCTCGCCGTAGGTGACGAGCACGGCGCCGGCGGCCTGCTTGGCCATGCGGCCCGTCTCGAGGGTGAGCTTGCGGCCACCGAAGTCGATGGTCTCGGTGTGGAGGTTCGGGAAGAGCGTCATCTGATTCGTCCTATGTCTACTGTCTGCTGTGCTGTGATCGTGTCTGGTGCGCGCACCGCCCGCGGAGTGGGGCCGATACGCGGCTCGGCTCGGGCGAAGCCAGCGAGCCTGGGTGATGGCGCGGGACCAACGTGGGGCGAGACGCGCGGCGCCGCGGTCCTCCGGTTGATCCCGAGGGGCCGGCGCCACCGTATCGCCATCGGCGCTCATGCCGAGGGCCACATCGCCTTCGGCGGTCGTGCCGAGGATACGGACGCCCGCGTCCCCTTCGGAGGGGACCTGCGTCCGGACTCGGGCGTCGCCGTCCAGCTCTTTGAGCCCTGCTGTCGCGCCTCGTGAGAGACGCGGTGCAGGGCTCCGCGAGGAGAGAACGGGGGCGCCCTCGTCGTCTCCGCGCCGGTCGGCGACCTCGCCCCACTCGAGAGCTGGGCGAGGTGCTTCGATGACGCACCGCAATCGCAGTGCGCGCGCGGAGGGACGAAGGCCCCTCGACGGATTACTTGCGGAGGTTCAGCGCGCCGATGAGCGAGCGGTAGCGCTCGACGTCGGTGGCCTTCAGGTAGTTGAGCAGGCGGCGGCGCTGACCGACCAGCTTGAGGAGCCCACGGCGGCCGTGGTGGTCCTTCTTGTGGGACTCGAAGTGCTTGGAAAGCTGGCCGATTCGCTCCGAGATCAGCGCGACCTGGACCTCGGGCGAGCCGGTGTCGGCGTCCGAGCGACGGTGCGTGGTGATGACGGTAGCTTTGATTTCGGGCGTGAGCGCCATGGGATCGTCTCTCCTCTTGAATGCGTCCGTTTTTGGCGGCGCGAACCGTAAAGTCCCCGCCGCCGGATGTCAATCATCAGTTCGACCCGTGTCCCCCGGAGGGGGCGGGTCCATCGGTACAAAACCCCTGCGCACCTTCATGCGCGGGGGTCGCGTGGGGTCGCTATCGAGCCGCTCGACCAGCGCCAGCGGCTCACCTGAGGGGCCGAGCGCCAGGGCCACCTCGGCCTCGAGCCCTGCCGGCCAGCTCGCGAGGCGGCCAGCGCGAAGGGCTGTCATTTCATCGGTGCTCACGACGACGTGCGCCACCTGCGGCACGACCTCGGGGATCGGCAGGACCGCGCTCGGCGTGACCGCATCGACCGTCACGGCGCGCGCCAGATCGAAGGCGCCGACCCGGGTCCGCCTGAGCGCCGACAGGTGCGCTGGCAGGCCCGCACGCGCCCCACCCTCTCCCGCCGTCGCCCCGGTGAGGGCCAGGCCGAGATCACGCGCCAGAGCGCGCACGTAGTATCCCTTGCCGCACGCTACGCGCAGGACGGCCTTGTCGCCGTCGACCCGCAGGACCTCGATGGCGTCGCAACGCACGGTGCGCGGCGCGACCTCGAAGTCCTCGCCGTTGCGCGCGCGGCTCATGTTCGTGCGCCCGTCGACCTTGAGCGCCGAGTAACGCGGCGGCACCTGCGAGACATCGCCGATCATCGACGCCGTCACGGCCTCGATCCGCTCGCGCGTGACGACCCCGGCCGGCACCGCGACGCGCTCGACCACTTCGCCCTCGGCATCGAGGGTATCGGTGCCGATGCCGAAGGTGATCTCCGCCTCGTACTCTTTGTCGTGATCCATGACGAGGGCCGAGAGCTTCATCGCCTCGCCGAGCAGCACGACGAGCACGCCCGAGGCCATCGGGTCGAGCGTCCCGGCATGCCCCGCCGTCTTGACGCCCAGCGCCCGGCACACACCCTTCAACGCCTTGAAGCTCGTCGGTCCGCGCGCCTTGTCGAGCACGAGCGCGCCGTGCACGCTCATGCGTCGTCTTCCGCACCAGGCCCGACAGCGCCAGGCTGCGGGCGTCCGTCGCGATCGTCGTCGGCCTCCGCCTCCGGGGTCGCCGCCGCGGCCACGACCGCTTCGGCCGGCGGCACGACGATGGTGCGCAGCACCGCCTCGATCCGCCGACCATTGTCGATGGCGTCGTCGTGGATGAAGCGCAGCTCGGGGGTGAGGCGCGCACGCACGACCTCGCCGACCTTGCTGCGCAGAAAGCGTGTAGCCCTGAGGAACGCCGCCGAGACCGCCTCGCGGTCGACGTCGGCGACACCCGGGAAGCCATGCCAGTAGACGCGAGCCAGCGACACGTCGCTGGTCACGTCGACCTCGGTGATGACCACCTGGCGCAGGAGCTCCTCGCGCGTCTCCAGCATGAGAGCCGTCGCGATGACCTCTCTGATCTGGCTCCCGAGCCGCTCAGTGCGCGCGAAAGGACGTTTCTTTCCCATCGCTTACAGCGAGAGCTCGAGCTTCTGTGCGATCTCGATGAGCTCGAAGCACTCGATCTCGTCGCCGATCTTCACGTCGTTGAAGTTCTCGAGATGCACACCGCACTCGTGACCGCGGTCGACTTCCGTGACCTGGTCCTTGAAGCGGCGCAGCGTGTCGATCTTCGACTCGTTGACGACGCGACCGTCGCGGATGAGGCGCGCCTTCTGCCCGCGGATGAGCTTGCCCTGGAGCACCGCGCAGCCGGCGATGGTGCCGAACTTCGGGATGCTGAAGGTCTCGCGCACCGCCGCGCGTCCGACGAACTTCTCCTCGATGGTGGGCTTCAACATGCCCTCCATCGCGGCCTTCACGTCGTCCACGGCCGTGTAGATGACCGAGTAGAGCTTGATGTCGACCTTGTCCTGCTCGGCCAGCACCTTGGCGTTCTTCTCCGGCCGCACGTTGAAGCCGATGATGATCGCGTTGGATGCCGACGCCAGATAGACGTCGTGCTCCGAGATGGCGCCCACGGCGTCGTGGATGATGCGGACCTCGAGCTCGGGGTGCTTCAGCTTGGTGAAGGCCGTGCGGAGCGCTTCGAGCGAGCCCTGCACGTCCGACTTGATGACGAGGTTCAAGGTCTTGACCTCGCCCGCCTGCATCTGCGCGAACAGATCGTCGAGCGAGACCTTCTTCCTCTCTTCGGCGAGGCGGCCCTTGCGGTCCTTGTCCTCGAGGTGGGCGACGATCGCCTTGGCGTCGCGCTCGTCCTTCACCACGTAGATGCGCTCGGACGGAGGGGGCACCGAGTCGAGACCCAGCACCTCGACCGCCGTCGCCGGCCCCGCCGAGGCGAGGTTGCGACCACGGTCGTCGACCATCGCGCGGACACGGCCCATGGTCTTGCCCGCCACGACGATGTCGCCGCGGTTCAAGGTCCCTTCCTGCACCAGCACGGTCGCGACCGGACCGCGGCCCTTCGAGAGCTCGGCCTCGATGACGACGCCCTTGGCCGGGCGATTGATGATCGCCTTCAGCTCGAGCACGTCGGCTTGGAGCGCCACGGCCTCGAGGAGCTGGTCGATGCCGACGCCGGTCTTGGCCGACACGTTGATGAAGATCGCCTCGCCGCCCCACTCTTCGGAGACGACGCCGAACTCGGTCAACTGCTGGCGCACCTTGTCGGGACGGGCATCGGCCTTGTCGATCTTGTTGACCGCCACGACGATCGGCACGCCGGCCGCCTTCGCGTGGTTGATGGCCTCGATCGTCTGCGGCATGACGCCGTCGTCGGCCGCGACCACCAGGATGACCACGTCGGTGACCTGGGCACCGCGCGCACGCATGGCCGTGAAGGCCGCGTGACCCGGGGTGTCGAGGAAGACGACGTGGCGCTGGGTGCCGTTGACCATGACCGGCACTTTGTAGGCGCCGATGTGCTGCGTGATACCGCCGGCCTCACCCGCGGCGACACGCGCCTTGCGGATGTGGTCGAGCAGCGAGGTCTTGCCGTGGTCGACGTGACCCATGACGGTCACGACCGGGTCGCGCGGCACCGCTTCGAGGTGCGCCTCTTCGGTCTTCGGGATGTAGTTCTCGATGTCGAAGGCGACGTTCTCGACGGTGAAGTTGAACTCGGGCTCCTGCGCGAGCAGGCCGACCGTGTCCATGTCGAGGACGTTGTTGACCGTGACCATCTCGCCGAGAAGCATGAGCTTCTTGATGATCTCGGAGGCCTTCACCGACAGCTGACCGGCGAGCTCGCCGACGGTCACGGTGTCTTCGATGCGGATGACCCGCTTGGCCGCGCGCGGCACCGCCGGCTCGGGCAGGTCCCCACGCTGACCCGGACGCCGCTTCGTCTTCATCCGCATCACGCGGTCGTCGAAGCTCTTGTCCTTGTTCTTGTCCCACGCCACGCGACCGCGCGCCGCCTCGCCGGCGACCGGCGGACGACCACGGCGATCGGCACCAGGCGCGCCCGGCGCACCAGGAGCCGGAGGCGCACCCGCCGGCGGCGGACCACCCGGGCCACCCGGACGCGGACCCATGCGGCTGGCAGGCCCTCCGCTGAAGCCACCCGGCCCACCCGGACCGCCAGGCCCACCCGGACCGCCAGGGCCACTCGGACCCGGACGACCACGCGCCGGACCACCCGACTGACGCTCGGCGCGACGCTGCGCCTCGGCGATGAGGTTCTGCATGATCGCGTCGTCGACGCGGCGCACGACCTGGACCAGCGACGGGCTCTGCGGAGCCTGGACACTGGCACGGGCCACCGGGATCTCTTCGACCACCGGCTGAGGCCGGGGCTCGACGGGCTTCGGCTCTTCCTTGCGGACCTCACGCGGAGGCTCGGCCTCGACCGCACGCTGCACCGGGGGCGCAGTGCGCACACCCGACTGCGGCGTCGCGGCGGCAGTCGCCACGGGACGCGCCTCGGGAGGAGCCTCACGCGGCGGCGTGCGATCCGGGATGCGGTTCTTGCCGCTGCCCGCGGCCGGCGACTCGACGCGACGCGCGGGGCGCGACACGATCACCGCACGGTCATCGGTCGGCTCCTTGGCACGGCTCGGCGCCGCGGGGGCGACGGGAGGCGTGGGCGCCTTGGCTGCCGCGACCGGGGGTGCGGGCTTCTCCTTGGGAGAAGGCGGCGGCACCTCGACCACGACGGGCTCGGGCTCGGGCTCGGGCTGCCACTCGACGGGCTCCTCGGCCTGGTAGGCCGGGGCCTCGTAGGACGGCTCGGACGCGCGCACCTCGGGCTCGGGCTCGGGCTCGGGCTCGACGGCCTTCTTGCGACGCACCGTCGTCGGGCTCGTCGCGATGCTGCCAGCGCCACCGGCGACCTGCACGGCCGGCCCCGCAGGGACGGGGGCCGAGGGCTTCTCGTCCTCGACCTTCTTCCTGCGGCGCACGACGTTGCCGTCGACGCGCGTGTCCTTGGCCCCGCGCCGAGGCGCCTCTTTGATCTGCAGCCTCACACGCATGACGTCCTCGGACGGCAGGTGCGTGAGGTGCTTTTGCGGCAAGTCGATGCCGAGCTCCTTGCAGACCTCCTCGATAGCCGAGGTCTCGAGCCCCATCTCTTTTGCCAACTCGAATACGCGAACCTTGCTCATCCGTTCCTACCGTCCGGCCCTGAATGATTGGCGCCGGCGCCGCCCGTGGTCTCGTGCGTCCTAGCGGGTCGCCCAGCTCTGACCGACCCACCCGACTTGCCAGCTTCGCGGACCACTTGACCCCCGCATCTTTCGAGGGCCTCGCAGGCTTCCGCGGCCTCGGGGCGGCGCTTGATACCACCCACCCGAGTGAAAGTAAACTCTGACGCGACGCTCGTGAGCGCCTTTATTTTCGCGGCGATACGCGGGGTCGACGCCCTCGTGGGCGGGATCCCCGCGGTCACCGCCGCGAACGCCTCGTGCTCCCAGAGGACACGGGCTTCGCTCGGCACGACCGCCTCGATTCCATCGACCGCGACGAGCCCGCCGCGCGCGAACGCCGACCTCATATAGTGTGCGAGCCGCTCACGCACGGTGATTCCGATACGCGCGCACAGAACCTCGGCGTCCTCGCTCGAGAGCGAGACCTTCCACAGCCGCTGGAAGGCCCCACGCTTGACGGCGCGGTGCACGCACAGCGGTGAGGGGCCGACGTTCAGGCCGCGGCCACCGAGGCGCCGCCCGAGATCGAGCGAGATCGCGTCGACGCGCTCGCGCGTGGTCGCCGTCTTGGCTGGCCCCGCCCCGGACGACTCGGTCGCCGGGCGGAAGACGAACCTCAGGAGGTGACTAGCCTCGACCCGCGCCCGACACGCGGCGCAGCTCCGCACGACGCCCGGCGAAGCCTGGCTGCCGGCGGGTGCGCACGCGCGCGAGGCCCCGGCGGTAGCCGGGGACGGATCGATCACGGTCGATCCTCGAGGGTCGAGAGTCACCAAGGAGTAGGGATTCCTTTTCCTGCTGAGTGTTCGTCGACGAGCCCATGGCCCGTCAACCCTGCGCGGGCTTCACGTCGCCCGCTGCGAATCGCTGCATCGCCGCCTGGCGCCCACCCGGGCCCCAGAGCTTGTTCGCCGTGCGCGCGTCGACGAGGTCCTCGCAGACCTCCTGCAGCTTCTCGGCCGTCTCCTGATCGAGATCGGGCACCGAGAGCAGCTCGCTCGCGTCGGCGTTGATGATGTTCTCGGCCGAGTGGAAGCCCAGCTTGAACATGAACTCGATCTGGTCGATGTCGAGCTCGGGCATGTGCTGGGTCAGGTAGAACCGCAGCTCGTCCTTGAACTCGGCGATCTTCGACTCGGGGTGGATGTCGATCTTCCACGACACGAGCTGGCTCGCCAGACGCACGTTCTGACCGCGGCGGCCGATGGCCAGCGAGAGCTGGTCGTCGGGGACGATGAGCTCGATGGTCTCGTTGCGCTCGTCGATGAGCACGCGCACGACGTCGGCAGGCGCGATGGCGTTGCAGACGAACTTGGCGATGTCCTCGCTGAACGGAACGATATCGATCTTCTCGCCCTTCAACTCCTGCACGACGGCCTGCACGCGGCTTCCCTTGATGCCCACGCAGGCGCCCACGGGATCGACGTCGGGGTCGCGTGAGGCGACCGCGATCTTCGTGCGCTCACCCGGCTCGCGCGCCACGGCGACGATGCGGACGATGCCTTCGTAGATCTCGGGGACCTCCATCTCGAAGAGCTTGAAGATGAGCCCGGGATCGGTTCGCGACAGGATGATTTGCGGGCCACGCGCGTCCGCGCGGACCTCTTTCACGTAGGCCTGCACGCGGTCGCCGGCGCGGTAGCTCTCGCGGTGCATCTGCTCGCGCGCGGGCAGGATGCCTTCGGCCCGCGGCAGCGCGACGATGACGTTGCCACGCTCGAAGCGGCGCGCACGCCCGGTGACGAGCTCGCCCTGGCGGTCCTTGTACTCGTCGAAGACGCGGCCACGCTCGGCCTCGCGGATGCGCTGCTTGATGACCTGCTTGGCGGTCTGCGCGGCGATGCGGCCGAAGTTGGCGCGGGCCTGCTTGATGCCCAGGATGTCGCCGTGCTTCCGGTCCTCGGCCTCGGCCTTGTCCTTGTCGCGCTCCAGATAGAAGATCTGGAAGCCGAGCTCATCGCCGATCTCGGCGTCGGGGTCGACGAGCTTGGCCTGGTCCAGCGTGATCTCGCGGTCCGAGTCGTCGATCTCTTCGACCACGGCCATGAACTGGAGGAGGTCGACCGAGCCGGTCTCGGAGTTGTAGTTCGCCTCGAGCTCGCGCTCGGCGCCAAAGATCTTGTGCGCCGCGGTCTCGATCGCGTCTTCCATCGCCTTGACCAGGATGTCGCGCGGGAGGTCCATCTCCTTGGCGGCATGGTCGAGCATGATGTTGAGGTTCTCGATCTCCATTCTAGGCTCCAGTCGTGCGCACGAGCGGCACGGTCTCGCTTCCTCAGAAGCGATATTCGATGTTGGCCTGAGCGATGAGGCGGAAGGGGATCTCGACCGACGTCCCGCGGACGTCGAGGGTCACCCCGTCATCGCGCACGTCGGTGAGGCGGGCGATGAAGAAGGTCTCGTTCGAGGGGCCGAAGGGGGTGCGCGTCTTCAGGCGCACATCCAGTCCCTTGGCCAGGGCGAAGTGACGCGGCGTCTTCAGCGGGCGGTTCACGCCCGGCGAGCTCACTTCGAGGTTGTAGGCTGCGGTGATGACGTCCTCGACGTCGAGGAGCGGCGAGAGCTCGCGCGAGATGCGCGTACAGTCGTCGATGCCGACCTCGTCGAGCGGAGTAGGGTCCTCGCCATCGTGCCGCACGGCGGCGCCGCGATAGGAAGTCCGCCCGGCCTTGTCGATCGTCACCCGCAGGAGGTAGCGACGCGGACCGCGCTTCAGCTCGAGCTCGACGAGCTCGAAGCCCTCACGCGCGAGCAGCGGCTCGACGAGGGCGTGAAGGCGTTCCATGGTTTCGGCTAGGCGTTCTTCGGACACAAAAAAGGACCCTCCTGGGGTCCACCTCACCGTCGAGAGGCCTGGCAGAAACGGCCAGGGGTCCCTCGGAACGGGGCTGGCCGTCGGGTCCCGCGTCACGGTCGACACGAGCTCCTCGCCGCCAGCGAGATGTTCTGAGGCGGCCTGCTAGCACACGCTCGCGCGGACTGGCAAGGACTATGACTCGTTCGGAGCAGCGTCGCTCTGGCTCCGCGCCTCTATCTTGTTGCAGGCGCCACCACGCCGCCCCTCCCCGCACGGGTCTTTCGTCTCCCCGCGGCGCTGGACCACGCAGGCTCGCAGCCAGCATTTCAAACGGGCACCGTTCCAATACCGGGTATGGGCCAGGAGGGGCACGCGGGCCGCCGGGTCACGCACGTTCCTGACAGCCTTGGCGCCGCTGTCGCAGGGTGGATCGTAGTAGTCGAGAGGACCGCTGATGATGTCCATGCGCGACCAGAGGTTCACCCACGTGACCTGCTTGCGGACGGCGACGGTCAGCATCGGCTGCACGGCGTTGGCCAAGCCTTCGCGGATGATGCGGGCCTCGACCTGCGCGCGAAAGATGAACGCGGTCTTGTCCAAGGGAGAGCCGAAGGTCACCAACGCGCGGGTCCTCGCAAGATAGAATACGCGTTGCGGTTCGCGGAGGATGGCGTTGAGCGTATCGTACGCGATGACCGAACCGAGCGAATGACCGACGAACACGATCTCGTCGTATTGCTCCTCGGAATCGTACACGGCCTTCGCCACCGCGAGCGCCTTGGTCTGAATCGCCTCACGCACATGGCAGTACCGATTGAGCTCGTGGCTCGACACGTAGATCACCACGTCGCCGACGTACTGGATGAGCACATTTCCGAACGCCCAGCCAGCCACCAGGACCACGATCGCGACCACGGATTCGAGGGTGAGCGAGCTCCACTGGAGCTGCCCACAAAAGCACCATAGGACCACATACGCGAGCACGGCCCCGCCGATCAGGAGCCCGATCCTCCTCGCAAGGCTCCAGGTCCCGCGGCACGTCGACGCGTCCCTGGTCGCCGCCCCCTTCGCTCCCTGCTTCGGCTCGGTCTCGTTCTTCTCTTTCCCCCCCTTCTCGCGCTTCGCATCGCGCCGCGCGAACCAACCCACGACGGCCAGGCCGAACTTTGGCGCAACGACCGCGATCACGACCAGCGTGACATCCGTCGCAAAGCCACCGATCGCCTCGCTCACGCTGGCCGCGCTCGCGATGAGGTCCAGATGCACCGCGACCGCCCAACCGAAGAGCACCAAGAGGGCGACGATGAGGAGCCATAGGATCGCGAGCAGTACCGCGTCCCATGGACTTGTCTTCCACGGCTGTTCCTCGCCGAAGGCAAAGCGCTTGTAGCCGCTGAAGGTACCCTTCATCCCGAGCCACGCGGACCTCAGCAGGAACGCGAGGACCGCGACCAACCCGATTTGCCCCTCGGTCATCGGCGCCCAGTAGATCTCGAAGACATCCACTGTCGGCCCATCGGTCGAGCCGGCCCCCAGTCGAGCGCGCGGGAGATACCCGTCGCCGAGCCGCTCCAGCGACACCTCCACCTCCGGCTCCGCGCCCTTCGATTCCATCTCGGCCGCCAGGACCTCCGTCAACGTGCCGAGCGTCTCGAACTTCGCCTGCTGCCCCATCCCGTGAGCGACGATGACCGCGACCTTCCTTCTCGGCCCTTCGACCGCTTGGGCCTGCGCCGCGCTGACGGCCCGCTCCGCAGGGAGCTCAAGCGTGCCCTCACTTCCACCGAGACCTTGGTCAGCCAATACGACTCGCATCGCCCCTCTCAATCGAAGGTGAACCCCGCGCTCAAGGACAACTGACCCACGAACTGACCGTGCGTGAGCCCCGGCACCGCCGCGCTCCACCCACCCGCCGTGACGGGCCAGACGATGGGGATCGCCAGCGCCAGCCGCGCTCCGTTGATCTCCAGCAAGCCCCCAAGTTCGATCCCCATGAACGTGGTCGCGTCCGTTCCCAAGAGACGTCGCCGAAAGTCCTCGCGATCCACCACGTCCCCGAACATCTGGCGCCAGGTCAGGTCCGCGTGAAAGGTGAACGTGAGTTTGTTCTTCTCGGAGATCTGGCTGGCTGCCGCCCAGTTCCGAAGCGTGATCGCGTACCCGGCCGCGAGCACCATCCCCACGACGCTCTCGGTTTGTCCCTCGACTCCAATCCCCGGTACCCTCGGCGCCCACTCCTGCCGACCGAACATGACCCGCACGTCCAGCCCCTGCCGCATGAAGCGCCACTCGAAGGGCAGGAAGGCGACCTCGACGTCGAGCCCGAGCTGACCGCGCAGCGAAGGCAAGAGCAGGAAGGAGCCGTAAGGCTCGCGGCTCGTCGCGGCGTTGCGCTCCGCGTCGACATTGATCCGCCCGACCACGAAGATGTCGAACGTGTCCGACAGATACCGCGCCCCGACCCCGAAGCCCCCCTGCCCGCCGCTTCCCCCAGGCCCGACCTGACCCGAGAGCTGCCCATTGGCCAGGACCTGCCAGCTCCCGGTGGGCGCGGCGTCGAGCTCGCGCATGCACGCGAGGAAGCGATCCGACAGGCACCCCTCGCCGGCCACCCCGTCCTTGCACACCTCGGTCGAGTATTGCGCACAGAGCTCACCGGCCTTGGGCGCAATGGCCTCCAACACCCCCGCATTCGAAGCGCACCGAGACGCTACGATCGCCGCGCAAGACCCGCGCTCGGGCTCGTCACATGCGACCCGGGCGACGACCTCCGCGACCCGCACGCACCTCGAGGCCAACGCCTCGCTCGACGCCTTCGACTGGCCCTTGGCCGGAACCTCGCAGGCGAGCCACGACGCCAAGGACCCGGGCAGGCCTGGGGCCACATGATTCTCCTCGCACCAAGATGGCGCGCCCCCCAACATCGTGGCCAGCTCGCCGAGCCGTTCGGCTTCGCAGCGCCGTCGCGCCGCGGACTCGCAGAATGCCTCGCGCCCCTGGCACTGGATCTTGGCGACAGCGCCGCACTCGATGTCCGAGGCCGAAGAGAGCATCGAGACCAGCAGCCCGCGGTCTTCGATGCACCGGGTCGTGGCCGAGCTCGTGCAGTCGGCGACCAGCGCTTCCGGGCAGGCGAGGCGACTCCAAGCCTCCGCCGCCAAGCCGCACTGCCTGCGTTCGCGGTCGTCGGCCGCCTCGCACGCCCCCGCCGCGCGGTTCGTGCAGGCCACCCGGTTCGAAGCCGCCTGGCTACCGGCGCGCGGACACAGGAAGGGCGAGTCACGTAGCGACGTCGGCACCCGCGGCGAGAACGTGGCCCCGCAGAATGACGTATCGGCCCGCGC
>JAEUKJ010000079.1 GCA_016792665.1 Deltaproteobacteria bacterium
CTTCACGCCCACGTTCTTTCGCGGGCCGCCGCCCAGCAGATCGCCCAGCAGCCCGAGCGGCGCATCCCACCCCGCGTCGCGATAGAACTCGCGATAGAGCGGATCGCCCGGATAGCCGGTCTCGGCCGACCAGACCTGCCGCGAGCACGCCGGGTCGCGCGCGAACGCAGCCACGCCAGCCGGCGTGTAGACCGGCCGATAGTGGCCGTAGCGCGGCCGCGGCTCGGCGTACGTGACGCCGTGCGTCTCGAGGAAGAAGAAGCGGATCCCGTGCTCGGCGAGCGGCTGATCCAGCCCCTCTTGGTAGGCGCACTCCCCGAGCCAGATCCCGTCCGGGTCGCGCCCGAAGTGCTTGTGATAGTTCAGGCGCGCGACCTCGATCTGCGCGCTCCGACCTTCCTTCGTGCCCGCCAACGCGAGGAGACCGTGGGTCGCTCCGCAGGTGACGATGGTCAGCGAGCCCGCGTCCTGGTGCTTCCGGAACCCCGACACGAGGTCCCCGCCGTGACGCCTGAACACCGCCGCGACCTCCTCGAAGGTCGTGACCGCATGCTCGGCGGCGGCCTGATAGTCGGTGCCCCGATGCATCTCGACCAGCGCCCGCGCCAGCGCCGTCAACGCAGCGAGCCGCGCGGCGTAGCGCTCCATCAGGAGCCGGTCGGTCAGCATCTCGCAGAGCGGCGGCGTGAGCGACATCGTCAGCTTGAACGGCACCCCGTCCCGCTCGAGCCCGTCCATCATGCCTAGAAGCGGCGCGTACGTCTCGGTGATGGCCTCGTAGAGCCAGTCCTCTTCGAGGAAGTGCGGATACTCGGGGTGGCGCACCCAGGGCAGGTGCGCATGCAGGACGAGGGCGAGCGAACCTGTGGGCATGGCTTCCTCGACTATCAGTCAGGGCCGATCGACGCCGAAGGCCTGGCGCCAGGCTGCCCAGGGCCGAGCAAGCTCGAGCTCGAGCCCACGCCGACCTCGACCGCGAGCTCGTCGTGGCCGAGCTCGATGCGCTGTCCGTCCGGCGGGACTGCATCGGCGTGCAGCTCACCGTGCGAGTCGACGCGACCCCAGCGCTCGCCGAGGTCGTCCGAGGGGGCCTCGGGAGGGGTCGCGAACGGCAGCACCGCCACCCGGACCCCGTCGCGCACCAAGCTGATCTCGCCGCGCGAGCGGGCCGGCACCTGCAGCCAATGGTCGCTGGCGCCGCCCGGGATCGTCAGGGACTGGAGCGTCTCGCCGCCGATCGCGACCTCGAGCTGCCACGAGGTCGGCGGCGTCGCCGTCTCCCACGTGACGAACACGGCGTGCGCGTTGGCGACGAGTGCCCGCGCGCGCCCACCTTCGTAGCGTCCCGGGAGGTCCGGACCCCAATCGATATAGGGATCGTTCGAGCTCGGCGTCCCGTGGTCGCGGCGCAGATGGGCGTCAGAAGACATGTTATTTCACCGCATTGCCGTTGAACGGCGAGGTGGTCGAGACGAGGCAGGTGTTGTTGAGCGTGAGCGTGCGGTTCGAGCCCGAGGCGGTCGGGCAGTAGGTGCCGCGCGAGCCGGGCGAGAACGCGAGGCCGGTCGTGCCGCACATGTCGTAGGCCGAGCCGACCGCCTGGCAGGCCGCGACCGAGTTGCACAGCAGCACGTAGAGGGACTTGTTGCGGTCGGCCGCGGGCACGTTCGGGAAGCAGTCACCCGGGAACTGCGGGATGGTATCGACGCCGTCGAACTCGGACAGGGTCGCGAGCCCGGTGCGGTTGCCCGCGTAGTCGGTGCAGAAGCCGAAGCCCTGCTGGTAGAAGCCCTTGTAGCAGAACAGCGGCTGGCCCTTCACGTTCTGCTGGCACTCGCAGTTGCGCGTGCACGGCGCGCCGACAAAGCCCTTGTCCGCCTCGGCCGGGGTGCACTCCGACGTCGTCGTGTCGGTCTGCACGTTCGTGTCCTGCATGAACGTGTCGGTCGGGTTCGTGGACGTGTCGGTCGTCGTGGTCGTGTCGTTGCCGGTCAGCGTGTCCTGCGGGTTCGACGTGTCGTTGTCGACGACGCACTGGCCGTTGACGTCGATCGTGCCCGCGCCGCAATTGACGCCGCCGGTGTTGTCGTCGCCACAGGCCGCGAAAGCAAAGACCGGAAGGGCGAGAATGATCGAGAGCGAGGTGCGCATGGGCGACTCCTGGAGTTGGCAGCCGTGACGAGAAGACCGCCAGGCGCGGCGATTATGGCGGTAGCGTCGACCGGGGACAAGGGGCCCCCGGAAAAACCCCGGAGCCCCGCCCGGGAAGCGCTCGCGAAGCCCCCCCGACGCCGCGTGATCAAGCCGTTGGGCAGCCTCGCTCGGCGAGGCCTTCGGCGTTGATCCGCGACGCAGGGGTGCAGGTCGTCGTCGGGCGCGGTCGGCAGCCATCGGCGGCGCGACCCGTCGCGAATCAGAGGAGGTCCTTGACCGCCTCGCGCTCGGCCAGGAGCTCCTTGGTCGAGTTGTCGATGCGCGCCTGCATGGCCGCGTCGATCGGCAGGCCCTGGATGATCTCGTACTTCCACGGCGCGGTGATGCG
Source organism: Deltaproteobacteria bacterium (assembly GCA_016792665.1). Lineage (GTDB taxonomy): Bacteria > Myxococcota_A > UBA9042 > PHBI01 > PHBI01 > WYBB01. The sequence goes on from JAEUKJ010000079.1 coordinate 2,543, forward strand.
CACCGGGAACGAGTACACGAGCCCCTCGGGGATCCCGTAGGACCCGTCCGACGGCACGGCCATCGACACGACAGTGTTGTCGCCGGTGCCGAGGAACCAGTCGTGGATGTGGTCCATCGCGGCCTGCGCGGCGGACGCCGCCGACGACTTGCCGCGCGCGTCGATGATCGCCTTGCCGCGCGTGCGTACGGTCTTGTCGAAGTCGGTCGCGAGCCAGTCGCTGGAGACGACCTCGGCGATCGCCTTCTTCTCGCCGCCGTGGAGCACGTAGCCCTTCGAGAAGTCGGGGACCATCGTGTCCGAGTGGTTGCCCCAGATGAACGTGTCGCGCACGGCGCCCGGCGCGATGCCGAGCTTCTTGGCGATCTGCCCGGTCGCCCGGTTCTGATCGAGGCGCGTCATCGCGGTGTAGTTCGCCTTGTCGGTGCGGCGCGCGCGCGACGCGGCGATGAGCGCGTTCGTGTTGCACGGGTTGCCGACGACGATGACCTTCACGTCGGGGGCGGCGTTCTGGTCGATGGCGTCACCCTGGCCGGTGAAGATCGGGCCGTTGTCGCGGATGAGGTCGGCGCGGGTCTGGCCCGGGCCGCGCGGCTTGGCGCCGACGAGCATCACGACGTCCGCGTCCTTGAAGCCGGCCGCCGAGTTGTCGGCGACCTCGATGCCCGCGAGCAGCGGGTAGGCGCAGTCGTCGAGCTCCAGGGCGACGCCGTGCAACGCCTGGATGGCGTTGGGCAGCTCGACGAGCTGGAGGATGACGGGTTGATCCTTGCCGAGCATGTCGCCTGCCGCGATCGGGAAGACGAGGCTGTAGCCGATATTGCCGGCGGCGCCGGTCACGGCGACGCGAATGGGTTTTTTCATCGCGAGTCTCCTCGGCTCCGCAAGGCGCGGAACCTTACGGGGCGAGGCTGTAGCAGACCGGGGCCCGCTGCTCAACCAGTGTCGGCTCGTGCTGCGACGGGAGCGCATCGATCGGGCAGGGACTGCGTGGCGGGGCTCGCGATGCGAGCCGAAACGTGGAGCGGTCCACGACCTCCGCCGTACGGTGCTAGTCGAGGCCGAGGAGCTCGATCACCGCGCGCGATGGCGCCAGTGTCTTGTCGTCGGCGCCCGCATCATCGGACGCCGTCGCGATGACGAGCCGCTCCTCGAAGACGGTCAGCGCGAGCACCGCCTCGGTCGCCTGCGCCCAGTCGTCGAACCCCTCGGGCGTGACCAGCGCCACCGCGTGCGAGAGCAGCGGGGTCGCCGCGGGGTCGCCGAGCGCCTCGGTCGCGGCCCGGACGGCATCGGCCCCGTGCCAGGGCAGGAGCGCCAACTGGAGGACGAGGTAGTCCTCTTGAGAGAGCGCGTAGCGGCGCGCGATGACGTGCAGCGGATAGCCGACGCCCTCTTCCGAGAGGGCCTCCATCGCGGCCCCGAGGCGCTCGTCGACGTCGTCCAACGCCGCCTCGGCCCCGCCGTCGTGGCCGAGCCGCGCCAGACACACGGTGCGCTCGCCCTCCAGGCGGAAGATGGCGCGCAGGATGTCGCCGACCTCGGCCACGCTCAGCCCTTGATCTGCTGAGCCAGGTAGTTGGTCTCGCCGAGCTGCGCGATGAGCTCGAGCTGCGCCTCGAGCCAGTCCACGTGGTTCTCTTCCGAGGTCAGGATCTGCTCGAGGAGGATACGCGTGCCGTTGTCGCCCGAGGCGCGGAGCTGCTCGATGCCGACGTTCAGGCGCGGCAGGGCCTCGTTCTCGAGCGCGAGGTCGACCGTGAGCTGCTCTTTGACGGTCTCGCCGATGTTGATCTTGCCGAGGCGCTGCACGTTCGGGACCCCGCCGAGATACAGGATGCGGTCGATGAGGGCCTGCGCATGGCGCATCTCGTCGATCGATTCCTTCTGGATGTGCTCGGCGAGGCGCGCGTAGCCCCAGTTCGAGCACATGCGCGCGTGACAGAAGTACTGATTGATGGCCGTCAGCTCGCCAGTCAGCACTTCGTTGAGCAGCGATATCGTGGCCTTGTCAGGATTCTTCGGCATGGTTCCCCTGGAGTCGACGTGCGCGCTCGGAAGGGTCCTGCGCCTCAGGTCGTCTGGGACGCGGCGCCCGACTCGGCGGTCCGCGCGTGTGAGCGGCACCGATCCCCGAGCATGCCGCGCAACATCTCGCGGCAGCGGCCGCAGTCTATGCCAGCACGGCAGCGGTGGCCAAGCTCGTTCAGGGTGTTTGCCCCGGCTTGGATGGTTTGGGCGATCTCGCGGTCAGAGAGTCCCTCGCACACGCACACGATCATGGCGTTCACCTTGGGTGGGTCGAAGCGGTCGACCGCCGTGGAGGAACTGATATTCATTCTCAAGAAGCGCGTCAACAGCAATCGCTCGTGCGCTTGTGACCGAGCTGGTACCGCGACGCCGACCCCGCGCCGCTTCGCGAAGCGCTAGTTGCCGACCGACGCCGCGAAGGTCCCGTCGCCGAGGAACTCGCTGATGAGCTCGTACGAGCCCGGGCTCTGCCGGGCCGGGATCGCGACCTCGACCGTGTAGCGCCCGTCCTGGATCGCCGCCGTCCCCAAGAGCGCCAACGGGGCCGCGTCCGCGCGGCGGGCGGGCATGAGCAGGACCTGGACGAGGCCGGTCGGCACGGGGGCACCGTCGACCGTCTCGACGCGGCCGCTGACCTTCACCGCCTCGCCTCGGAAGAGGAAGTTGCCGGCGATGCCGAGGGTCGTGCGCGTCGGCACCAGGCCGGGCTGCGCGCGCGCTCGGACGATCGGTCCGGCGGCGCCCGTCGCCGAAGCCTCCGCGAGCCCAGGCCCCGCGTCGCTCGGGTCCGACTCGCGCGGCTCCGCGTCGGGCAGGCCCTCGACCCGGGTGGCTCCCGCCGACTGAGGGTCTCCGAAGCCTGCGGGCTTCTCGAAGGGGTCGGGCGTGACCGGCTGGTGGAGGCGCTTGCCCTCGCCACCGTGCACCTGCAGCTCGTCCGCCCCGCCGCCGAGGTCGATGCGCAGCCAGCCTGGATCGGTGCCGGAGACGTAGACCTCGACGAAGACGTGCGCCTCGTTGAAGACGTAGCGCGCCGGGATCCCCAGCGTCTGCGCGGTGATGACGAAGGCGTGCGAGCGATGTCGGCAGATGCCGCGCTTGCCGAGCGCGATATCTTTATAGGCAGAGCCCTTGGCGGGCGGTGGGTCGCCCGGTTCGAAGCTGCGGAAGTAGCCGACCAGGCGCTCCAGCGTGGGGATGAAGCCGAGGTCCTTCTCGATGCCGATCGCCTCGGCCACCTCTCGCGCCTCGCGCGCGACCGACTTCGGCACGCGCGGTCGCAGGGCACGCGGGATGCCGGCAAAGCTCGCGTCGGCCGGTAGCACGCGCCCGAACCAGTGGCTCGGGGCGTCGGTCACGAAGACCAGGCGAAGGCGGCCCGCGAGGGTCGGGGTCGCGTAGAAGTTGCCGGCCTCGTCGCGCTCGAAGCGCACGGCCTGGGCCGGAGTCGCTTGGTACGAAAGGATTTGGCCCTCGGGCGAGACCGACGGGATCGGGATGCGCTGCCCGGCCTCGCCCTCCACCAGGAGCGAGCCCCAGAACACCTCGCGTCCGCGCACGACCGTGTTGCCGACCGGCTCGAGCGTCTCGAAGCGCGACGGGTTGACGCGCAGGACGAGGTCCTCGCCGACCGTGTCCAGCGCGCGGTTGCGCTTGAAGGGCACCACCGACGGATCGAAGACCTCACTGTAGTGCAGGGTCCCCTCGCGCTGCGTGCGCCGGTCGGGGCTGGCCTCGCTGCCGAGTCCGGAGCGCGGGTCGGGCGGGGTGTCGCCGAGCGAGCGCCCCTCGGGGGAGGCGCCGTCGCCTTCGGGCGGATCGCCGGGCGAGGCGCTGGCCGCGAGGTCGTTCGACGGGTCGCGGGCGTCGGCGGCCTCGGGAG
>JAEUKJ010000105.1 GCA_016792665.1 Deltaproteobacteria bacterium
CAGACAGAGGATGCGGCTAGTAGCCCCCTCGGATCCCGATGTCAAGGCAGAGCATCGAGCGGCTCGCTTCGCCGGACGCGCCCGTGAAACGCGGGCCTGCAAGCGCATCGTACCCACGCACCACGAGCGCCACAGCGACCGAACGACAAGACGACCCAAGGGCAAGCAACCCAGCCGCTCGAGGCGAGGTGCTCGACGTGACGCTGACGATCCTCGGGCGAGGCGCCGAGGCACCCACCGCGAGACGCCGAGAACCGACAGCGAGGTGCTCCAAGTAACGCAGGCACCCTGGGCTAGCCCCAGCGAGGTGCTCCAAGTGACGCAGGCACCCGGCGCGAGCCCCAGCGAGGTGCTCCAAGTGGCGCAGGCACCCGGCGCGAGCCCCAGCGAGGTGCTCAAAATCGGCAGGGTCTAGGCGGGAGGGAAGGGAGTGCGGAGGCGTACCTGAAGGTACGCCGCACAAACGACCGACCGACCAACGACGACCATGCCGATTTTCAGCACCTCGCTAAGTGTCGATGAAGCTCTTGAGCTTCTTGCAGCGGCTAGGATGCCGCAGCTTGCGCAGCGCCTTGGCCTCGATTTGCCGGATGCGCTCACGCGTGACGAAGAAGTCCTGGCCGACCTCCTCGAGGGTGTGGTCGCTCTTCTCGCCGATGCCGAAGCGCATGCGCAGGACCTTCTCCTCGCGCGGCGTCAGCGTCGCCAGGACCTTGCGCGTCTGCTCGCTCAGGTTCATCGACACGACCGCATCGGCCGGGCTCATGATGCGCTTGTCCTCGATGAAGTCGCCGAGGTGGCTGTCTTCCTCTTCGCCGATCGGGGTCTCGAGCGAGATGGGCTCCTTCGCGATCTTCAGGACCTTGCGGACCTTCTCGATCGGCATGTCCATCTTCTCGGCGATCTCCTCGGGCTGCGGCTCGCGGCCGAGCTCCTGCACGAGGTAGCGGCTCGTGCGGATGAGCTTGTTGATGGTCTCGATCATGTGGACCGGGATGCGGATGGTCCGCGCCTGGTCCGCGATGGCGCGGGTGATCGCCTGACGGATCCACCACGTCGCGTAGGTCGAGAACTTGTAGCCGCGGCGGTACTCGAACTTGTCGACCGCCTTCATCAGGCCGATGTTGCCTTCCTGAATGAGATCGAGGAATTGCAGGCCGCGGTTGGTGTACTTCTTGGCGATCGAGACGACCAGGCGGAGGTTGGCCTCGATGAGCTCGGTCTTGGCCTTCTCGGCCTTCTTCTCGCCGACGAGCAGCCGGTTGTAGATGTCGCGCAGCACCTCGAGCGACATCTCGGCCGCTTCCTGCGACTTCAAGAGGCGCTTGTAGTTCTCGCCGATGACGCGCGCACCTTCGAGCAGCGCGTCGGCCGAGATGCCGTGCTCGGCCTGGAGCTTCAGGTTGAAGGCCTTGTTCTTCTTCGCCTCGCGCGCGAGGTTCCGGATCTGCTTGGTGCCGAGGCCCAGGCGACGCTCGGCCTTGCGGATGAGGCCTTCGGCGCGCTGCACGCGCACGACGATCTTCTTGAAGGCCCCGACCACCTTGTCGAGCAGCTTCTTGTTCCAGCGGAGCTCGCCGAAGATGCGCTTCACCTTCATGGTGAGGTCGTCGATCTTCTTGGTCTCCTTGTCCCACTCGCCGGTGCCGGGCTGGTGCTTCAGCCGCTCGGTCATGCGGTGGCGCTTGTCCTTGAAGAGCTTCTCGGCGCGGTCCAACACGTCGCGCGCGGCCTGCTTCAAGACCTCGTCCTCGAGCTCGGCCGAGCTCTCGTCCCCGCCGAGGTCCTTCACGACGTCGCGGATGTTGACCTCGCCGCTGTCGATCATCGCGCGATGCTCGAGGATCTGCTGCACGGCCATGTCGGTCTCGAGGAGCACGTCGAGCACCTCGAGCTCGCCCTCCTCGATGCGCTTGGCGATCTCGATCTCGCCCTCACGCGTGAGCAACGACACCGAGCCCATCTTGCGGAGGTACATCCGCACGGGATCGTTGGTCTTGCCGTAGGCGTCGGTCAGCACCTTGTCGGCGGCGTTGGGCTTACGCAGCGCGTTGCGCTCGTCGTCCTCTTCGGCCACCGGCTTGATGGCGGTCGGGTCCTCGACCACCTCGATGCGATGCTTGTTCTTCAGGAACTGAAGGACCTTGTCGAACTGCTCGGCGTCGAGAGCCCCCTCCGGGAGCATCCGGTTGACCTCGCTCTGCGTGACGTACCCGCGCTCGCTGCCGCGCGCCACGAGCTTCTTGAACTCTCGAGTCTCGGTGAGCTTCGCCATGTTCCCTCAATCCCGAATGGCTTTGAGCCCTTCCAGCTGTCGCTCGAGCTTCGATTTCTCGATCGACAGTGAAAGCGCTACCTCATCATCCTTCGACAACCAGGCCCGACGCTCATCGCGTCGGATCGCGTCGAGCTGGCGCTCGATCGCATCCCGCCTCAAAGACTTCAAGACCGCTTCGAAGGCGGCCACCCCATCGGGAGGGGGTGGCGCCTCGGCCAGCCGCTTGAACACTTGATCTCGTGCGACTCCAGGCGGCAGCACCGCCATCGCTTCGGACAGGTCACCCTCGACGTCCGCGATCGCCGCCGCCAGCGCGCGCGTGCGCGGCTCGACGACCAGGCTCTCGACGTCGCGCCCCATGTACAGGGCTCGCGCCTCGGGGACCAACACCAATAACTCGAGGAGCTTCAAATCGATGGGGCCGAGCGGCGCCTCGCGCACCTCGGGCATCATCATCGGCACCTCGGGCTCGCGCGGCTGGACCCGGGTCCGCGCCGCCCCACGCGTGATGTCACGCACGGCCTTCACCTCGAGGCGCAAGGTCTCGGCCAACATGCGCTCGAAGAGCTCGCGCTCGTCCGGGTTCGCGATCTCGACCAGCACGGGCGCCAATCGTTCGACCGCGAGGCGCGCCCCCTGCACCCCGTCCATCGCGCGCGTCTCGCTGATGGCGCGATCGACGAGGTGCTCCCACGAGGGGACCGCGCGATCGAGGATCGCCGAGAGCGCGTCCTTGCCCTGCTTCGCCACGAACGTGTCGGGGTCCTCGCCATCGGGCAAGGTCGCGATGCCGAGCGCCAGCCCCTCGGCCAACGATAGCGCGGCCGCCTTCTTGGCCGCCTCGCGCCCCGCCCCATCGCCATCGTAGAGCGCCACGGCCTGGGGCACGAAGCGCTTGACGAGCCGGCACTGGGCCGGGGTGAGCGCCGTTCCGAGCGGCGCCACGACCTCGGGGAAGCCGTCCTGGGCCAGGCGCAGCAGGTCGACGTTGCCCTCGACGAAGATCGCGCGGCCCGCCTTGCGGATCGCCTGGCGCGCCTCGAAGAGCCCGTAGAGGTTGTCGCCCTTCTGATAGACCGGGGAGTCGGGCGAGTTCACGTACTTGGCTTGTTCCTTGTCGTCGCTCAGCGTCCGCCCCGAGAACCCCAGGACCTCGCCAGCGATGTTCCGGATGGGGAACATCAGACGATGCCTGAATCGGTCGTAGTACCCCGGGCCTGAAGGACGCTTCACGAGAAGCCCCAGCGACTCTGCAACCCGGAGGTCGCATCGCTCGCGCTCGAGCGCGCCGACGAGCCCGTCCCAGCGGTCCGGGGCACAGCCCAACCCGAAGCGCTCGACCGTCTCGCGCGCGATGCCACGACCGCGCAGGTAGTCGCGACAGACCGCGCCCTCCATCGCGTCGAGGGTCTCGATGTAGAAGCGATGGGCCACGCGATTGATGGCGTAGAAGCCATCGCGAGCCGAGCGCGAGGCCTGCCCGACCCGCGACTCGCCACCAAAGCCCTGGCCGCCCTGCATCCCGTGCACGCGCGCGGTCTCGACGGGCATGGCGATCCCGGCGCGCTCGGCAAGGTGCCTCACCGCCTCCGGGAAGCTGTAGCCGTTGATCTCGCGCACGAAGCTGATGACGTCCCCCCCGGTCTGGCAGCCGAAGCAGTAGAAGAACTTGCGGTCAGGGTGAACGTGGAAGGAGGGGGACTTCTCACCGTGGAAGGGACAGAGGCCTTTCCAGCTCGTCCCGGCCTTGCGCAAGGCAACGTAGTCCCCTACGACGGAAACGATATCGTTCCGGTCGCGTACCTCCCCGAGGAATGCCTCGTCGAAGCTCGACAAAACCGTCGTGTCCCTTGGCCCGGCCAGAACCCAGCACCCGCCGCCCCCCGGGCTGCGAAGCCCAGGGAGGGTAAGGATTTCGGCCCCGCTGTCAACTACGCGGTGAGCAAATCAGCAAGTCTCCAAGATCCCGAAGCAATCCAGGATCCTGGCCGACCTGCGGTGTCGCGGCGCTCGACGTGCGGGACGCGCCAAAGGCCCGGGCGCCGCCCCGCGCCCGACCTCGATCAGCCCATCGCCAGGGCCATGAGGCCCATCGCGAGGTTCATGTCGCCGTCGAGGCGGATCTTGCCGGCGAAGAACGCGGCCTGGGGATTGAGCTCTCCGCCGGTGAGCGCCAGGAAGTCCTCGAGCGTGATGCTGATGGTGGTGGTCGGGGCCGCCGGCTTGGGCGCGCCGCCGCCGAAGGTGAGGGTGATGGCGTGCTTGTCGGCGCCGTTCTCGATCACGAGGGCGAGGTCGCCGGAGTAGGCGCGGACCTGCTCGGTCTTGTTGGTGATCTTGTAGAGCTTGGAGATCTGCTTCGGGTCGATGCCAGCGGCCTTGTTGCCGACTTTGGCCTTCACGGCGTCGCGGATCGAGCCGGCGACGAAGGCGCGGAGATCGGCCGTGGTGATCGAGACCTGGAGCGGCGGGTTCGCGGCCGTGCCCTGCGCGATATGCAGCTTGCCCGCGTCGAAGCCCATCGCCCAGGTGCCACCGGCCTCGCCGCTGACATGGATGAGGAGCTTGTCGGGCGACGCGTTCGCCGGGGCGGGCTCGTTGGCGAGGACCTCGCCGATGGCGGTGAAGAGGGCGTCGGGGGTGATGTCTGCGGGCAGGTTGGCGAAGTCGGTCATGAGGGGCACTCCAGGGCGCTGTGGGCAGGCGAGGCCGAGGATTTCTGCGCGATCACCGCCCATGCGTCAAGCGGTCCGCGTCGCCCCGCGCGAGGCCGTGCGGGCGTCGGGTCGTCCACGCTCGCTGATTCTCGCGGCAGAATGTGCTAGCCGACGGCCGGTGAATCCCTTTGTCGACATCGCGCTGCCGGTGCCGCTGCCCGACCTCTTCACGTATCGACTCCCCGAGGGGGTCGAGCCGGCAGCGGCACGGCCCGGGATGCGCGTGCGCGTGCACTTCGGGCGGCAGGTGATGGTCGGCGTGATCATGGGCCCGGCCGATCCGGCCAAGGCCGCGCGCATGAAGACCCGCGCGCTGAGCGACCTCCTGGACCCGGAGCCACTCATCGGGCCGAACGAGCTCGCGCTGGCCCGCTGGCTCTCCGATTACTGGCTCGCGCCGCCGGGCGAGGCGGTCTCGCTGCTGCTGCCGCCGCGCATGGCCGACGGGGCCGAGGCGCCTGCGCTGAAGTCGACCTTGCGGGTGCGGCTTTCCAATGGAGCCCCGCCCTCGGAGCCCGCGGCCCCCGAGCCCTCCGGAAAGAAGGCGAGTGCGCCGAAGCTCGGGCCGAAGATGACCCACGTCATCCAGTGGCTCGCGGCGCATGGCGAGGCCTCGGCCGACACCGTCCGCGCCGCGACCGGGGCCTCGCTCGACTCCTTGCGCAGGCTCGCCGAGCGCGGCCTGGTCGAGCTCACCGACGAGACGCGCTTTCGCGACCCACTGGCCGGCAACGATCTCGCCAACCTGAGGACGCCCAGCACCCAGGCCCACCCCCTGACCCCGGCCCAGGCCGAAGCCGTGCGCGAGATCGAGGCCACGTTCGGGGCCTACCGCGGCTTCCTCCTCCATGGCGTCACGGGCTCGGGCAAGACCGAGGTCTACCTGGCGCTCATCGAGAGCGTGCTCGCCCGCGGCCAGGGCGCGCTCGTGCTCGTGCCCGAGATCGCGCTGACCCCGCAGCTCGTCTCGCGCTTTCGCGTGCGTCTCGGCGAACGCGTGGCCGTTCAACACTC
>JAEUKJ010000109.1 GCA_016792665.1 Deltaproteobacteria bacterium
CGGAGTGATCACCGCAGAAGGCCTGGCGGAGCCAGGCTGCCCATCGGAATGATCAGTTCGGCTCGCCGCCCTCGGGAGGGTTCGGCGTCGGCGGGGTCGCAGGTGCCGTGAAGCGGCGGAAGAGGCCGCCCAGGATACTGCCGAGGTCGAGGCGCACCTGCACGGGCTTGGCGTCGGGCGCCGGCCCGGCCGCGTCGGCGCTGGCCTCGCCCGTCGACGGAGGGGGCGTCTGGTCGGGGTGGAGGGGCTGGACCGGAGCGAGCGGTGCCTCGGGGGTCGAGCCCTGAGGTCGTGCCTGCGCCATGAGCGCACCGGCCAGACCCTGGAAGAGGTTGCCGAGCAGGGCCGGCCCATGCTGCTTGAAGAAGTTGGCGTCGAGCGTGACCTCGCCCGAGGCGCCTGGGCGCTGGGCGATGGTCGCGAGGAAGCCGGCGAAGGTGTCCTTCAGCGCGCCGCCGATCTTCTGAGCGGTCTCGTTGCTGGCCTTCTGACGCGCCTCGCGCACCGCGCCGAGGTCGACGACGTCGTTGCCCTGGGTGCTCGTCTCGCCGCCCTCGGGGTCGGCCAGGCGTTGGCGGACCTCGGCCAGGGCGGTCTTGGCGTCCTTGCCGGTCAAGGCCGAGAAAACCTGCGCGACGAGCTCGTCGGCCCCGCCGGGGACGCTGCCTGGGTCACCGAGCTTCTCCTTCACGGCGCTGCGCACGGCGCGCTCGAACGCGTCGAGGGTCATCTCGCTGGGCTCGGTCGCCTCGGGCTGGGGGGCTGCCTCCTTGGGCGCGGCGGGCTCGGCCTCGGCCACGAGGCGCACGCGCGGCCCGGGGAATGCGATGACATTGTCGGGCGCGGCATCGTCCTCGGGGTTGGACGCCGGGTCGGCCGCGGCCGGGCCTGAGGTGTCCGTGCCCTCGGGCGTCTCGGGGTCGTTCGGGTCGCGGGTCATGCCGGCTCTCCTTCGTCGCTGTTCGCGGTCTCGGGCTGCTTCGGGGCGGTCTCGGCCGGGCGCGGGGCGGGCTCGACCGGCGGCCCCGAGACGTCGGCCTCGGGCGCGGCGGGTTCGGTCGGGCGCACGAAGAGCGACTTGAAGATCGCCGGCACATCGACCTTGTAGTCGACGTGCGGCTTCGGGCCGGCGGCCTCGGGGCGCGTCGCGGCAGGGCCGACCGCGTCGGGATCCAGCGGGCTCGGCGTGCTCGCGAACTGCGCGCCGAGCGCCTGGACGAAGCTCGCGAGCAGGGGCGCGCCGTGGCGGAAGACGAAGCGACCGTCGACGACGACCGGGTCCTTCTGGGTCGCGTCGTGGCCGACGACGTTGTCCTGCAGGTAGGTGTGGAAGGTGGTCGAGACCGAGTCGCTGGCCTTGGCCAGGAGGCGCCCCATGATTTCGGTCGCGTTCGGCACGTCGTCGGGGGCGCGCGTGCCGGCCTCGACCTCGCGCTCTTCGGGGGACTTGTCGACGAAGCCGCGGAAGAAGCCGCGAATGAACTGCTCGGCGCGCTGGCCGACGTTCTCGAAGGCGGGGATGTCGGGCAGCTTGAGCGCCCCGGCGACGTCCTCGAGCCCGAGGCGGTTCTTCAGGAACTCGGTCGCGGTCTCGGTCACCTTGGCGCGCAGCGCGTCGAGCACCGGGGTCTCCCCGGCGGCATCGCTGGCCGCGTCGGCGCTGGCCGAGGCCGTGCCGGTGTCGCCTGCCGTCGTGCTGGCGCTGGTCGGGCCGGTGGTCGCACCGGGGGCTGCGTCCCCCGCGGCGTCGGCGGGGGGAAGAGGGGTCTCAGGGGTGTCAGTCGTCTCGGACATCTCGGCCTCCGGGGCAGGGACCTTCCCACGAGGCCCGAGAGGTGGCAATGCCCCAGCCCCCAGCGCGGCCCCGCCGGGGGAGAGGTTGACGACCCGCCGTCGCCAAAGGCAAATGAGAGACACCCCCCAGGTCGGGCCGGCGCGGATGTCCCGTGTCGACCCATCGAGTCGAAAAGGTAGGCCCATTACGCCCAAGGATCCCTCATGCCCGCAATTGCCGCCGAGCTCATTCCCGTCACCCGCATCGTCGTCGCCCCCATCACCGAGGAAGAGCGCGCCAACAACCTGGCCGCGCTGATGCCGCTTCTGGACCGCCACGCGACCGACGCCGAGCGCGTCCCGCGCCCGAACCTCGCCGATATCTCCGACACGCTCATCAAGGCGCACGCGCACGCGACCTCGCCGGCTGGCGCCGCGCGCTGGGCGTTGCTCGCGCCGGAGCTCTTCGACACGCGCTCCATCGAGGCGCTGCGCGTCTTCGGGGTCGCGGCCCGTGCCGTCGCTGCGGCCCTCGCCAGCAATGACGACCAGGAGTCGCGCGCCAAGCTGCCGGTCGATCTCGTGCAGCGCGCGACCGCCCTCAAGGCACGCGTGCAGCGTTACCTCGAGTATCACCTCGACGACCAGCCGGTCGCCAAGCGCGAGCTCGATGGGATCCGGGTCGGCACCGGCTACCTCGACCTCGAGTCCGATCTCCGCCGCCTCGCCGTGCTCATCGCCAACCACACGGCGCTCGTGTCCGGCGACCGTGGCTTCGGCGCCACCGACGCCGCCGATTGCACCCGCCTGGCCGACGCCATCGCGGCCGAGCTGTCCGCCACGCCGGCCTCACCGACCCCGTGGGTCGACCGCCTCTGGTCGGCGATCCGCAGGGTCTACGCCGACGAGGTGAGGCCCGCGGCCGAGTGGCTCTTCCGCCGCACGTCGAGCGACCTGATCTTCTATCCGTCGATCTACGCCGGCTTCGGTCGTCCGCGCGGCGGGACGTCGACCGAGCCCGCATCGACCGACCCGAGCGCCGCACCCACGCCGTCCCCGACCGAGCCCAGCCCCAGCTGAGTCCAGACTGACGGCGACCGGAGGCGAGGCTCGCGAGCTCATCGCCACGCGCCAAGCACTTTGGAAGTGGCTGCACGAGGTCGTGGGGCGCGTGCAGCCACTTTCTCTGCATCGCGCGGAGGAGGTGACGCACCGCGCGCCGACTTTCACGCCGTCCCCGCTCGCCGCGAGAACCCGTGCGCAACGCCGCGCTGCTGTCGGCACGAGGCCTCGCCACCCGCGCGCCCACGTCGAGGGCTCGACAACGGCAGGCAGGACGACCGTGCGCAACGCGATGAATCTCGCCGCGCAAGGCCTCGCCACCCCAGAGCGCTGCCCCAAAGTCGGCGCGGTGTCGGGCAGCGCCCCTTCGCTTCGCCAAGAAGCTGCTGGCATGGGTGGCGCGGCCCGGTCAGCACGTGCCGAAGGCAAGCCGCCGTGCGCGGCGCCTGGAGGTTTAGTTGGCGATCATGGACCCGGGCTGGACCTTGGGAAAATTCAAATCCGCCGCGAAGTGGGCAGGACAATTGGCAAAGCGAGGGTGGACGTCGGAGCAGATCAGCGAAGCCATCTCAAGAGGAGAGAGATTCGAAGCGCAGAATATGGTAAACAAGGGTAACGCAGCGACGCGATACGTGCACCCTGGAACTGGTCGGTCAGTTATCATCGACGACGTTACGAAGGAGGTCCTCCATGTCGGCGGCGATGGGTTCGGCTACTAGCCTCTCGCGTGTCTACGTTCAGCTGCTCGACGAGGGCGTGATCGTTTTCCGACCCACCCAAGCCGAGTTCCTAAGCCCCGATACGGCTAGGTTGGTCGCGCCAGAAGACTACGACCCCGAGTGCGAAGACTGGGAATTCAAGCCAGGAAGCGTCGTTCGCGTTGAGCCACGTCACATAAGCGAGGGCCAAGTCTTGGTCGCGGTGGAAATTGTCTCACTGGTGTGATCTGGCCGGACAATACTTTTCTGACAACATGAGTGAGGCAGTTTCGGGTGCGGATCCTTTGCAACGACGCCAAGTCCCTGAAAGCTTGAATTGACTGGCGAGCGGCGTGGTTGAGAACTCGTGGGCTTTGGGCGGCTATCGAGGGGATGGCGCGAAAAGTCCGGGGAGCGTACCACATGGGTGCTGCCAGAGAGCTGGTCACTTCGACCAGCGGGTTTTCCGAGGCGAACGTGAAGCTCGAGGACATCAAGAAGGCGTTGCTGTCGCAGGAACTGCTGCAATCGAGCCACGGAGAGGTCGAGCGCTTCCTCCGAAGCGAGGGGCGTGAGCTTCTGCGGTTGTTGCTGCAGGGTCACCTCGATGCTCGCGGCGATGCGCCGCGCAATACAACCCTCCCGCGCAATACAACCCTCCGGGGGAAGGCTGGAGGGGGAGGGAGAAGCGTGTTCGCGCGAGGTGCTGAGGGCGCAGGTGGGCCTCGACCGTCGGGCCGTGTCGGGTTGGGTGCTGTGTGGGTTCGAGGCGGGTGTCGTAAGGCGGCCGCAGGTCGCGATGGCGAGGTCGGCCTGGGCGGCGGCTAGCTCGGGGCCGCGAGCGGTGCGGCGACCCCCGGCTCGCGCCGCGCACCGTAGTAGCGCCACGGGAACCACGAGCCGGGTGGGAAAAGCGTGTCGCTGGCGCCCGCTCGGAACGCCTCGTAGGCTTCGTGTCGCGCTCGCCTGAACCTGAGCAGGCTCTCGAGCATCGCCAGGACGCGCCCCTTCGACGCGGCCGCCACCCGCCTCCGCGCCTCCGCGGAACGCCCGGCCACGCGCCGCAACGGCACCTCCGCCGCGTGCCACACCGACAGCTTGCGCGCTCTCTCGAGCCCCGACCAGCTCCGCCGCCCCGCCGCCACCTCGCGATGCGCCTCCGCGACGTACTCCTCCACGCGCGCTCCGACCTTCTTCCGGAAGTCCTCGACGCCGATCAGCGCGTAGAGCTCGTGCGGATAGTCCGAGCTCATCATCACCAGTTCAGACGTCCACCCCTCGGGGTCGAAGAACCGCTTGGGCCGCGCATACACTTTGCCTTGCCCCGACCCGAGCGTCGCCACCGACGTCATCACCCCAACCCACTCCTCGGGCCGCGGCACGATGAAGTCTTTGACCGGGTTCGCCAGCGTGTATGCCACCTTCTCGATGATGGTCTCCACGTCCCCGAGCTCGACCGCGTCCCCGTCCTGCGCACCCCAGAACTTCGTGTTCTCGACCCCGTCCCGTGCACTTCCAAAGCGTCCCATCACCCCATGGAAGTCGCGCAGGAACTCGGACAGCCGCCCGTGCCTGTCGTAGACCACCGCGTGATAGTGACTCGACATCTGGCACACGGCGACAATATCAATCTCATATCGCGTGGCACTCTCGACCATCGTGAAC
>JAEUKJ010000120.1 GCA_016792665.1 Deltaproteobacteria bacterium
CGAGCGGCGACCTGGTCCAGGCTCAGGACCGCGTCGCCGGGGACCTCGTCCATCACCGAGAGCTGGACGAGGGCGTCGCGACAGGCACTCTCGAAGGCGACCGCCCAGGTGAAGGCGGTCGGCGTGGTGATGGCGCCCGACGGTGTCATGGGCGGGGCCAGCGGCGAGGCCAGCGGAGACGAGATCGGCATCGAGATCGGCGGCGCCAGCGGCGACGCGGTCGAGGTCACCGCGACCAGCTCGGCCGCGCCCGCCGAGAGTCGGGTGAGCGCGTCCTTCCACTCGGTGCGGGACGGTGCGCGCGGGACGCTGGCGAGCTCGGCCGCGAGGCGTGCCCTCAGCGAGCGCGGCACGGACTCGATCTGCCCGACCCAGGGGGCCGACTCGAGCAGCGCCAGAGTGTCGGCGAGACCCGTGAAGATCTCGAGCCCGAGGAGCGGTCGATGCGCGAGCTCGTCCAGGCCGCTGGCCAGGGTCAGCAGGTGACCGGCGAGGTTGCCGCTGTCCACGGTCGAGACATAGCGCGGTCGCAACGGCAGCAGCGTGCGCGTGTCGTACCAGTTCAGGAAGTGGCCGCGGTGGCGCTCGAGCCGATCGAGCGTCGCGAGCGTGCGGCTGGTTCGATCGATGAGGCCGCCCACCGTGAGGTAGCCGAGGTCGAGGGCGGCGAGGTTCGCGGTCAACGACAGGCCGATATTGGTCGGCGAGGTGCGATGCGCGACGCCGACGGGCGGGTCTTCCTGGACGTTGTCCGGGGGCAGGTGGTGATCGTCGGCGCCGACGAAGGTCTCGAAGAAGCTCCAGGTCCGGCGAGCCACGCCGCGCAGGAAGGCGACGTCTTCGGACGACAGACGCGCGCTCGGGAGAGCCGTCGGCCGACTGAGCCACCAGGACAGGGTCGGCGACAGTGCCCAGAGCACGAGAAGCGGACTCGCCCAGACGAGTGACGTGGGCTGCCAGGTCGCGAGCGCGACCGCGAGCCCGATGGCCATGAGTGGCCCGGGCCAGAGCGTGAGGTGGACCCCGAGGAAGCCGACCCGCGCGGCGCGCTGGGCATCGCTGGAGGTGCGCCACTCGAGGAGATGGCGATGCGAGACCAGCAGTCGGAACAGGGTCCGTGCGATGGCGCCGAGCGCGATGGCCGCGTCGTAGGGCAGCATCGCCAGTGCGAAGGTCTCGCGACCCAGCGCGCGCCCGAGCTCGCGCCCCATTTCGGGAAAATGCGCGCTGGGGCGTCGATCGTCGGGGCGCCTCAAGAGCGCCACGGTCGCGCCCACGAGGCCAGGCACGATGAGCATCGCAGCGGCGATGACGGTCGCGTAGGCGGCCAGCGTCGGGGTGCTCCAGCCGAGGAGGAGGATGGTCAGGAGGGCGACCGGGACCAGGCTGCGGCGGAGGTTGTCGAAGATCTTCCAGCGCGACAGCCAAGAAAGCGGGTTGTGGATGCGGCCCTTGGGCCCCGGGCGCGACGACCGAGCCAGGCGGCGATCTGCCAGTCGCCGCGGATCCAGCGCGCGCGCCGACTGACCTCGGCGGCGTGGGCCGCGGGGAAGTCCTCGACCAGGATGACGTCGCTGACCAGACCCGAACGCGCATAGGCCCCTTCGAGGAGGTCATGGCTCAGGACGCGGTTGTCCGGGAAGCGGTCGGCGACGGCGCGACGTACGACATCGATGTCGTAGATTCCCTTGCCGATGAACGAGCCTTCGTCGAACAGATCCTGGAACACGTCGGACACGGCGCGCGTGTACGGGTCGATGCCGGGCTCGCCCGCGAAGGTGCGGGCAAAGCGCGAGGCCAGCGTGCTCGCCATGCTCACGCCGACGCGTGGCTGCAGGATGCCGTAGCCGGTGGTCACGCGCCCGACCGCGGGGTCAAAGACGGGGCGGTTCAGCGGGTGGCCCAGGGTCGCGGCGAGGAGGCGCGCGGCATCGCGCGGCAGCGAGGTGTCGCTGTCGAGAGCGATGACATAGCGCGTGTCCGCCAGGCGCTCGAAGGGGCCGACGACGGTGGCGAAGCACGGGTCTCCGCGCAGCGTGGCGTTGAAGTCCTCGAGCTTGCCGCGCTTGCGCTCGCGCCCCATCCAGACCCCTCCGCTCGGGTTCCAGGTGCGGGCGCGCACGAAGAGGTGGAAGCTCGGGCCGTGCTTCTCGTTCAGCGCCATGACGAGGGCGCTGGCCTGGGCGAGGAGCGCTTCGTCCTCGACCAGGGTCTCGCTCGCGGCGTCGCGGAGGTCACCGAGCAGGGCGAAGGCGAGGTTCGGGTCGCGGTTGGCGAGGAAGCGGACCTCGAGCTTCTCGACGATGGCCTCGATCTCCTGCCGGTCAGACAGCATGGTCGGCACCGCGACCACCGTCTTGTGCTCGGGCGGGATCCCCTCCGAGAAGTCCAGGCGCGGCAAGAGCTGCGGCCCGACCGTGAGCGTCGCCGCGGTGTGCACCAGCGCGACCGCGAACTGGCTCGCGCACAGTGCGACGAGGGCCACCGCGAGGACGAGCCACCCCGTCGGCGGGGCCGCGTGTCCCGCGCTCGGGGCGAGGAGTGCCAGGCCCAGCGTGATCAGCACGGTGAGGCTCGCGATGGCACCGCCATAGACGAAGGGGCGGGCGCGCTCGAAGGCGCGACTCAGGTGCTGACCGAACGAGCACCGCATCTGCACCGCGAGCTCGAGGCGCTTCCGCTCGCGCCCGATGAGGAAGGTCCCGATGTGCACGCCGGCGTCGCGGGCCAGAGTGACGGCGGCCGCGGCGACCTCGCGCTCGCTCTTCGGGCTCCGCCTGGCGATGGCCTCGACGGCGTGGCGGTAGCGGTCGCGGGTGGCGAAGTCCATCGTCCGATAGACGCCTTCGGGCTCGGCCGAGAGGACCGCTTCGACCTGGCTCATCGCCTCGACGAAGTCGCGCCAGTCGGTCACGCCGAGGAAGCGCAAGCTCCCGATGCTGTTGCTGATCGAGACCTGGTCGGCGGCCTGGCTCTGGCTCGCCAGATGAAAGACGTGCTCGATGGTGAGGCCGTGGTCGGCGAGGCGCTGCTCGAGCCAGGAGACCGCCAGGTCGAGTCCCGCCCCCTGTCGCTGGAGGCGAGCCGCGAGCTCTGCGACGAAGGCCTCGGTGAGTGGAGGGCCTTCCTCGATCATGTCGGCCAGGACGAGCACCAGGCGGCCGGGCTCGCTCGTGGCGATGCGGATCATCTCGTCGACCCAGTAGGCCGCGCGCTCGCGGTCGCGTCGGCCCGAGGCGATCGAGCCGACCACGCGTCGCAGGTTCTCGAGCAGCGCGAGGCGCAGCATGATGGGGATCGCCCAGAGCTCGCCCAGGCGGAGCGGGCAGACCTCTTGATAGGCGA
>JAEUKJ010000651.1 GCA_016792665.1 Deltaproteobacteria bacterium
TCATGTGATGGCTCCTGTGCGCGATTCGTGCGCGGCTGCCAGACAGCAAATACTGGTCCATTCATCGCGCTGAGCCGCATTCGGAGCGGCCCAGCTGCAGGCCGCGATATCACCACGAGAGTGACCGACCATCTTGACCTCTGATGGGCTGGGGCGGATTTGGCATTTTTGATGCGCCATTATTTCGCCGCCGAGCACGCACCGGGCTCACGCACGATTTGGAATCATCATTGTGGTTGGTGACCGACCAACTTGGCCGCCTCTCACGAATCCAAGCGACCGATGACGCGCCATCGCAGCGGACCCACGTCGAGTCCGTCTGCGCCGACGCACCACGAGGACAATGACATGGACATCATCGAGGCGCTCAAAGAGGACCACAAGAAGGTGAAGGCGATGTTCGAGGTGCTCGAGAAGAGCACGACTGCGGCATCGAAGAAGCGGGTCGAGCTCCTCGGCCAGCTCGAGGCCGACCTGCGCAGGCACATGAAGTTCGAGGAGGAGGTCTTCTATCCGGCGATCAAGGCGGTCGCTCACGACACGACCTCCAAGGGTGTCGCCGCGCGCGGTTGAGTCGCTCGAGGTCACGATCTTCTGGGCGCGACCGGTGACCCTCTGCACCGCGTCGCGCAGGTTTTCGCATCGGCGGGCTTCGCTGAGATCGTCGCGCGTGCGGCCGGTAAGAGCCAACCTGTCGGCGTCGCGACTGCCACGACGAGACTGCGACTCAGCCGCCGACCAGCTCCACCACCGCGCGCGTGACGTCCACCGTCGTCGCCTTGCCGCCGAGATCGCCCGTCCTCGCGCCGGCCGCGACCGCGCGCTCGCACGCGGCCTCGATGACCTGGGCCTCTTCCGGCAAGTGCAGGCCATAGCGGCACAGCATGGCGGCCGACAAGATGGCGCCGATCGGGTTGGCGATCCCCTTGCCCGCGATGTCCGGCGCCGAGCCGTGGATCGGCTCGAAGAGCCCCGGGCCCTTGTCGCCGAGGGACGCCGAGGGCAGGAGCCCCAGCGACCCCGCGATGACCGCGGCCTCGTCGGTGAGGATGTCGCCGAACATGTTCTCGGTGACGATGACGTCGAAGGTCTCGGCCTGCATGATGAGCTGCATCGCCGCCGAGTCGACCAGTCGGTGCTCGAGCACGAGCCCCGGGTACTCGACCGCGACCTCGTTGACGACCTGCCGCCAGAGCCGCGACGACTCGAGCACGTTGGCCTTGTCGACGCTCGTCACCTTGTGGCGCCGCCCGCGCGCGAGCTCGAAGGCCATCTTCGCGACCCGCCGCACCTCGCCATCGGTGTACTCGAGCGTGTCGACCGCGCGCTGCCCGCCGCCGCTCAGCGCCTCGCGGAACTTCGGCGCCCCGAAGTAGATGCCACCCGTCAGCTCGCGCACGACCATCATGTCCACGCCGAGGACGCGCTCGCGCTTGAGCGGCGACAGATCGGCCAGCGACGCCCACACCTTCACGGGGCGCAGGTTCGCATACACCTGCAGCCCGGACCTGAGGCTCAGCAACCCCTGCTCGGGCCGCCGCTTGATGCGCGGGTCCTCCCAGCGCGGCCCGCCGACCGCCCCCAGCAGCACCGCGTCCGAGTGGCGCGCCGCCGAGAACGTCGCCTCGGGCAACGGATCGCCGTGCGCATCGATGGCCACGCCGCCCACGTCGAAGGACTCGAACTCGAAGCGATGCCCGAAGCGCCCGGCCACCGCCACCAGCACGTCGCGCGCCGCGTACGTGACCTCGGGCCCGATGCCGTCACCCGGCAGCAATACGATCTTCGCCTTCATCGCCTGTTCCCCCGCACCTGGTTTCGCACTCGTCAATCGTCCACATCGCCCGCGCGGGCCGCTTCGCCCGCTGCGAGCGACCCCTTCGCAGCCGCACCGCTCGCGCCCTCGCGCACGATTGTCCAGTTTTCCGGGACAATCGCTATCCGCTCGCCCCAGCCGGCTGTGCCTCGCCCCGCCGCGCCTCGAAGGCCGCGATGGCCGCCTCATGTCCCAGGAGGTACCCGAGCTCGTCCACGCCTTCCAGCAGGCACTTCTTCGAGAACGCATCGATCGGGAAGCGCACCGGCTCTCCCGTCGGCATCACCAGCACCTGGCGCTGCAGGTCCACCTCGAACACCGTCGTCGGGTCGTCCGCGATGGCGGCCAGCATCTTCTGGACGACCTTGGCCTCGACCTGGACCGGCAAGAGCCCGTTCTTCAACGCGTTGTTCCGGAAGATGTCCGCGAAGCGCGTCGACACCACGACCCGGAATCCCCACGCCACCAGCGCCCACGGCGCGTGCTCGCGCGAGCTGCCGCAGCCGAAGTTGTCGCCCGCGACCAGGATCTTCGCCCCGGCCGACGTCGGCCGGTTCAGCACGAAGTCCGGGTCCTTCCGCCAGTCGGAAAAGACCACCTCGGCCAGCCCGTCCTTGTGCGTCACGCGCAGGAAGCGCGCCGGGATGATCTGGTCGGTGTCGATGTTGTCCACCGCCAGCGGCACCGCATGCGAGAGCACCTCGCCGAACTTCTCGCGCTCACTCATCGCGCGACCTCCCGCTCACACCCGCGCTCATGCGACCTCCCGCGGATCGGCCACTGCCCCGCGCACCGCCGACGCCGCGGCCGTCGCCGGCGACGCCAACAACGTGCGCGAGCCGGGGCCCTGGCGCCCCTCGAAGTTCCGGTTCGACGTCGACACCGCGAGCTGGCCGGGCGGCACCAGATCGCCGTTCATCGCGATGCACATCGAACACCCCGCGTCGCGCCACTCGGCGCCGGCGTCCATGAAGATCCGGTCCAGCCCGAGGGCCTCGGCCTCGCGCTTGATGTTCACGCTGCCCGGCACGACCAGCATGCGCACCCCGTCGGCGACCTTCTTGCCGCGCACGATGTCCGCCGCGGCCTGGAGATCGGACAGCCGCGAGTTCGTGCACGAGCCGATGAAGACCACGTCGATGGCCTTGCCCAAGAGCGGCTGACCCCCCTCGAAGCCCATGTACTTCAGCGCCTTCTCGGCCATGGCCTTGGCGCCCGGGTCCGCCATCGTCGCCGGGTCCGGCACGCTCGCGTCGATGGCCATGCCCATGCCGGGGTTCGTGCCCCAGGTGATCATCGGCGCGATTGTCCAGCCATCCAGGACAATCGATCCACCCTCGAAGGTCGCGCCTTCGTCGCTCTTCAGATCGCTGCCGGCCGCGACCATCGCCTCGAACTCCTCCCCCTTGGGGGCCAGCGGTCGCCCGCGCAGGAACTCCCAGGTCTTCGCGTCCGGCGCGATGAGGCCGGCCCGCGCACCCGCCTCGATCGACATGTTGCAGACGGTCATGCGCGCCTCCATCGACAAGGCCGAGATGGCCTCGCCGCGGAACTCGAAGACCGACCCGGTGCCCCCGCCGATCCCCAGCTTCGCGATGACCGCCAGGATGAGGTCCTTGCCGCTCACGCCCGGTGCGAGCCGCCCGTCGACCCGCACCTCGAAGGCCTTGGGCTTACGCTGAAGAAGGCACTGGGTCGCCAGCACGTGCTCGACCTCGGACGTGCCGATGCCGAACGCCAGCGCGCCGAACGCCCCGTGCGTGGACGTGTGCGAGTCGCCGCAGACGATGGTCATGCCCGGCCGCGTCGCGCCGAGCTCGGGCCCCATGACGTGCACGATGCCGTTGCCGCGCTCGCCCAGGCGATACAGCGGAATGCCGAACTCGGCGGCCCCGCGCTCGAGGGCGGCGACCATCTTCATGCTCTCGGCGTCCAGCGTCGCGAGCCCGCCGCGGGTCGGCGTGATGTGGTCCATCGTGGCCAGCGTCCGGTCCGGTCGTCGGACGCCGATGCCGCGCGCCCTGAGACCCGAGAAGGCCTGTGGCGAGGTCACCTCGTGCACGAGATGCAGATCGACATAGAGCACGGACGGACAGCCCGGCTCGGTCACGACCACGTGTGCATCCCAGATCTTGTCGAGCAGCGTCCGTGGCGCCGCACCTGCAACCGCTTCGCTCACCGTTTCACGCTCCTGGTCGCCGCCTGCCTCCCACCCGCCATCAGCTGGCTTGCAGGACTTGCGGGTTCAACAGTGCGGCCGCAGCCCCGCTGCGATGGAGCAGCCGGTTCAGCGCCGACAGGTACGCCTTGGCGGACGCGACGATGATGTCGGTGTCGGCGCCGTGGCCATGGAAGAGGCGCTCGACCGCCTCGGTCTGCGCGTTCACCTTGGTGCTCGCGACCTGTCCCTGGATGCGCACGCTGACGTTGCCGACCGCGTCGATCCCTTCGGTCACGCCCTGCACCACGTACTCGAGGAGCACGTTCTTCACGCGCACGATCGAGTCGATCGCCTTGAAGGCCGCATCGACCGGCCCGGTGCCGACCGCGGCCGCGATGTGCACGTCCTTCTGGGGGCCGATGACGCGCACCGTCGCCGTCGGCAAGCCCATCGAGCCGCAGGCCACCTGGAGCCCGTCGAGCGTGTAGACCGGTCGGTCCTCGCCGACCTCGCCGCTCGACAAGAGCGCCTCGAGGTCGATGTCGGTGACGTCCTTCTTCCGGTCCGCGAGGTCCTTGAAGCGGTGGAAGGCCTTGTCGAGGGGGTCGCCCGCGAGCTGGTGGCCGAGCTCGGCCATGCGCTTCTGGAAGGCGTGGCGCCCCGAGTGCTTGCCCAGGACCAGCCGGCTCTCGCCGATGCCGACCAGCTCGGGCCGCATGATCTCGTAGGTGGCCGCGTGCTTCAGCATCCCGTCCTGGTGGATGCCGGCCTCGTGCGAGAACGCGTTGCTGCCGACGATGGCCTTGTTCGGCTGGACCACCATGCCGGTCGTCTGCGACACGAGCCGCGAGGTCCGCATGAGCTGGGTCGTGTCGATGCCGGTCTTCAGCCCGAAGCGGTCCTTGCGCACGGTCAGCGCCATGACGACCTCTTCGAGGGCGGTGTTGCCCGCGCGCTCGCCGATGCCGTTCATGGTGACCTCGGCCTGGCGCGCACCGGCCCTCAGACCGGCCAGCGTGTTGGCCGTGGCGAGCCCGAGGTCGTTGTGGCAGTGCACCGACAGGATCACATCGTCGCGCAGCTCGCGCACGTTCTTGACGAGGTGCGAGATGATCGCGCCGAACTCGTCGGGCGTCGTGAAGCCGACCGTGTCCGGGATATTGATGGTCGTCGCACCCGCGCGGATGGCGGTCCCGACGGCCTCGACCAGGAAGTCGAGCTCGGTGCGCCCCGCATCCTCGCACGAGAACTCGATGTCGTCGCACCGACTCCGCGCGAGCGACACCATGGCCGTGATGCGCTCCAACACCTGCTTGGTCGTCATCCGCAGCTTGTGCTCGCGGTGGATGGGCGACGTCGCCAGGAAGGTGTGGATGCGCGGATGGGTCGCCGGCTTCACCGCCGTCCAGGCCAGCTCGATGTCGCGCTCGGCGGCGCGCGCCAGCCCACAGATGATGGGCGGCGTCGCCTGCGGGCGGCCGAGGATGGTCTGCGCGCCGACGGTCTCGGCGATGGACTTCACCGCGCGCCAGTCGTCCGGCGACGCGCAGGGGAATCCCGCCTCGATGACGTCGACACCCAGGCGTGCCAGCCCGCGCGCGATCTCGAGCTTCTCGACCGAGGTCATGGTCGCGCCCGGCGACTGCTCGCCATCGCGCAACGTCGTGTCGAAGATGGTGACGTAGTCGCGGCTCACGACACCCTCGGGGGCGGCCTCGACCGCGGCCTCGAGGGGTGTCTCAACCGACTCGCTGCTGTCGCGCTTGGGGGCTTTCCTGGCCATGACGACCTCCTCAGACCTCGACCGGATCCACGAAGGTCATCATCTTGCGGAGCTCTTTGCCGACCTGCTCGATCGGGTGCTTGCGCTCGTCGGCGCGCCGCGTCTCGAAGGTGGGGCGACCGTTCTTGTTCTCGTCGATCCAGGCCTTGGCGAAGGTGCCGTCCTGGATCTCGCCGAGGATCTGCTTCATCGCCGCCTTGGCCCCGGCCGTCACGCGCGGCCCGCTGACGTAGTCGCCGTACTCGGCCGTGTCGGAGATCGAGTAGCGCATGTAGTTCAAGCCGCCGCGGTACATGAGATCCACGATGAGCTTCAGCTCGTGGAGGACCTCGAAGTACGCGAGCTCCGGCTGGTAGCCGGCCTCGGTCAGCGTCTCGAACCCGGCCTTCACCAGCTCGGACACGCCGCCGCACAGCACCGCCTGCTCGCCGAAGAGATCGGTCTCGGTCTCCTCCGTGAACGTCGTCGTCAAGACGCCCGCGCGCCCCGACCCGATGGCACACGCGTAGGCCAGGGCCTGCGCGTCGGCCTTGCCGCTCGCATCCTGGTGCACCGCGACCAGGCTCGGCACGCCGCCGCCCTCTTGGAAGGTCTCGCGCACGCGGTGTCCCGGCGACTTCGGCGCGACCATCGACACGTCCACATCGGCCGGCGGGGTGATGGTGCCGTAGCGGATGTTGAACCCGTGCGCGAACATGAGGGTCTTGCCCGCGGTCAGGTGCGGGCGGATCGACGCCTCGTAGATGGCCGGCTGCGAGGTGTCGGGCGCGAGGATCATGATGACGTCCGCCTCGGCCGCCGCCGTCGCCACGTCCACCACACGCAGCCCGTGGATCTCGGCCTTGGCGCGGCTCGCCGAGCCGGCCTGGAGTCCCACGCGCACATCGACGCCGGAGTCGCGGAGGTTCAGCGCGTGGGCATGCCCCTGCGAACCATAGCCGATGATGGCGACCTTCTTGGACTTGATGAGGTCGAGGTCGGCGTCTTTGTCGTAGCGGATCTGAGTCATGAGGATCGAGGCTCCCGGGAATGTGCGAACAGGGTGGGGGTGAGGGACGGGGTTATTGTAGGTCGGCGGGGCGGCGGCCGAGATGCGTCATCGGAGGGGCGGCGCCACGGCTCATCGCGACCGATCCGGTCTGGACCATCTCTTCGATGCCGAACTCGCCCAACACCTGGGCCAGCCCGGCGATGTGGTCGTGCGAGCCGCTGAGCTCGAAGATCATCGAGTCGGTCGACATGTCGACGATGCGTGCGCGGAAGACCTCGGCGATCTGGATGAGCTCGGCGCGCCGCTCGGGCGGGGCCTTCACCTTGATGAGGGCGAGCTCGCGCTCGATGCGCGAGGCGTGCGTGATCTCCTGGACCTCGAGCACGTTGACAAGCTTGTAGAGGTTGGCCTCGATGCGTCGCGCCGTGTCCTCGTCGGCCTCGACCACGACCGTCATGCGCGAGACGCCGGGCACGTGCGTCTGGCCGACGTTCAGGGACTCGATGTTGTAGCCGCGGCGACGGAACAGCGACGCGGCGCGGTTCAGGACACCGGGTCGGTCTTCGACGAAGACGACGAAGGTGCGGAGGATGTGCTTGCGCGTCGGCGTCGTCATTCGTCTTCTCCGGTCTCGAAGATCGGGTTGTGGGCGGCCGGTGCGCCGCTGACGGTCGTCGCCTTGGGGCTGTCGCGCCGGATCATGTCGTGGAGATCGGCGCCCGCCGGCACCATCGGGTAGACCGCGTCTTCTTGTTCGACCCGGAAGTCGATGACGACAGTGCCCGGACGACTCTTGGCCCAGAGCACCGTCTCGATGACCTCGCTACGCATCGTGACGCGCCGTCCCTCCAACCCGTGCGCCTCGGCCAGCTTCACGAAGTCGGGCGAGCGGATCGGCGTCGCGACGTAGCGGCCGCCGTAGAAGAACTGCTGCCACTGCCGCACCATCCCGAGGAAGCCGTTGTTGATGATGGCGACGTTGACCTTCTTGTCCTCCTGCGCCAGCGTCGACAGCTCGCACGCGGTCATCTGGAAGCCGCCGTCGCCGACCACCACCCACACGTCCGCGTCGGGCCTTGCGAAGCGCGCGCCGATGGCCGCCGGCAGGGCGAAGCCCATGGTGCCGAGCCCGCCGCTGGTGAGCAGCGAGCGCGGGGTCTCGTGCTTGTAGTACTGGGCCTCCCACATCTGGTGCTGGCCGACGTCGGTCACGACGAGTGCGTTGCCCTCGGTCGCGCGCCAGAGGTCGTGGATGACGTGGGCCGCGTAGAGCTTGCCGCTGTCGGGCAGGGTCTGGATGTCGCGGACGGCCGAGTCGCCCTTGGACGCGTTGATGCGCGCGACCCAGGGACCGCGATCGGCCTTGGTACAGTGGGGCGTCAGGGTCGCGAGCACGGTGCGGACGTCGCCGATGATCGGCACGTCGACCTTCACGTTCTTGTTGATCTCCGAGGGGTCGAGCTCGATATGGATCTTCTTCGCGTAGGGCGCGTAGGTCGCGAGCTTGCCGGTCACGCGGTCGTCGAAGCGCATGCCGACCGCGATGAGGAGGTCCGACTCCTGGATGGCGTTGTTGACCCAAGCCTCGCCGTGCATGCCCATCATGCCGAGGTTCTGCGGGTGAGAGGCCGGGAAGGCGCCGAGCCCGAGCAGGGTGAGCGCCACGGGGATGCCGGTCGCCTCCGCGAACTCGAGCAGCTTGTCGCTCGCGTTCGAGCGGATGATGCCCTGGCCGGCGAGGATGACCGGCTTCTTGGCCGAGTTGATGAGGGCCAGCGCCTGGTCGAGCTCGCGCGGGCGCGGGATGTAGCTCGGGCGGTAGCCGGGAAGGCTCACCGGGCCGTCGTCCCACAGGAAGACGCCCTTGTCCTGCTGGGCGTTCTTGCAGATGTCGACCAGCACCGGGCCGGGGCGGCCGGAGCGCGCGATGTAGAAGGCCTCGCGCAAGGTCGGCGCGATGTCGTCGACGTTGGTCACCAGGTAGTTGTGCTTGGTGATGGGCAGCGTCACGCCGGTGATGTCGACCTCCTGGAAGGCGTCCGAGCCGAGCAGGTGCGCGTGCACCTGGCCGGTGATGGCGACCATCGGGATGGAGTCGAGCATGGCGGTGGCGATGCCGGTGACGAGGTTGGTGGCGCCCGGACCCGAGGTCCCAAAGCACACGCCGACCCGCCCCGAGGCGCGCGCGTAGCCATCGGCCATGTGCGAGCCGCCCTGCTCGTGGCGGACGAGCACGTGGTGGATGGGGAACTCGAGCATGGCGTCGTAGAGCGGCATGATGGCGCCGCCCGGATAGCCGAAGACGACATCGACCGACTCGCGCAGGAGGCACTCCCAGATGATCTGCGAGCCGGTGAGAACCTGTCCGCGGCGGTCGGGCCAGGCCTCCGCCTTCGGGATGATCTGGGAAGGTCCGGAGATCTCTGACGAGACGTCGATCGAGCGAGCGGTCATGGGCACCTTCGTCGTGTCACTCTTCTTCGCGAACGCCATCGCTCGAACCGACACGACTCCTCACGAGCAGACTGCAAGCCTTGACGCAGCGTGTCAAGCTAAGCACTGCCGCGTCATCGGTTTACAAAACGTCGTGAATCCGGGAGGCTGCGTCGCACCCACGAACGGCGCTGCGGTCGCCATGTTGCGTGCACTCGCGCGGGGCGATCCGGCCGTTTCTCCGCGCGCGCGACGGTGATAGCCTCTGCGTCATGCCAAACCCCGCGCCGCTCTCCGAGCTCGACCTCCATCACCTGCGCGAGGCCGCCGAGCTCCGCTACGCGAGCCTCGACCTCCGCTTCGACGGCGGCCCTTGGCTCAAAGAGCTCTACGACCTCGAGAAGCGCGGCTTCCTCGAGAGCCACGAGCCCGAGCCCGACTACATCCTCGCCTTCACACTCACCGAGCGCGGCCGCGAGGCGGTCGCTTCGAAGTAGGGGCGAGAGCCCGCGTAGATGAGCTGACTACTTCTCAGGAGAACCCCGTGAACATTGAAGCATGCTTCCCGTGCGCTGGGCTTCGGCGGATAGCCCCACTCACCTTGTCAATCGTCGTTGTCTCGATGGCGGCGTGCAGCGGCCCCGGAACTAGGGGGAACGCTGACTCGGAGGTGAGCGCTGCGACCGACAGCACCGACCCGGACACGGATGAGGTCGGCCCAGCTGCTGACTTGGATGGGGTCGACCCATTGGGTGACGGGGACACAGCGGACGCGACCGAGGACACAGCGGACGCGACCGAGGACACAGCGGTCGCGGCCGAGGACTCCCACACGGACCCGGACACGACCGACCTCGTCGATGGGGCGGACACGGCTGACACAGCCGAGAGCACCGACTCGGACCCTGACACGACCATCACCGACACGCGTGCCGATACGGAGACCATCAGCTGTGGCAGCCGTGAATGCGGTACCTTTCACGGTCAGAACTGCGGGAGCTGCAGCGTCAAGCCCGGCACGGTCTGCGGTCCCGGCGGCCGGTGCGAGGTCCCGCGTGGCCCACTGGGCTCCTTCTGCGGGATCACCGCCTTGTGCAACCCGACCAGCGCTGACTTCCCCAGTTGCATCGACAATCAATGCGCCAGTGGCCTGTGCCTCTCGCAAGCCCAGGGGGGACGATTCGTTTTCGCGATCTTCCGCGACTGGTCGCGCTTCTTCAGCAACAGTGTCTGCACCGCCTCGTGCCTCATCTTCATCGACAACAACCACGATGGCGTCAACGACCCGGCTCAAGATGACTGCCAGCCCTCAGACGTCGCGAACGGCCCTGCGGGCAACCGCTTCCGCTGCGTCAACTTCGCGCGCCTCAACGCGAACCCCGTAGGCCTCTGTGTGCCCGGAACGACCTTCGCGGCCTGCAGCTCGAACAGGGACTGCCCAGTCGGCGAGGGCTGTGAGGTGACGTCGATCCTCGGCGAGATTTCGACGCGATGCGTCGCGAACTACCGGGCCGGCGACTGGGGGGGCGCCACGGTCGGCCTCGGCGGAGCCTGCAACGATGATCCTGCGCAGGGCCCAGTCAACTTCTGTGCGAGCGGCTACTGCGATACCTTCGGCTGCGCGCCGACGTGCGCCGGGGATCGAGACTGCGACACCACCCCGGGCCCCGGAGTCTGTGCCGCCGGCACCTGTACAGACAGGCCCGACACCCCCTGCACGACCGACCTCGACTGCTCCACTTTCCGGTGTGGAACCGTCTATTTCTCCGACGACTACTCGTCCTTCCGCCGCTGCGCGCCGAAGAACTGAAGCCAGGACCGCGACACGAGCGAGCTCACGGTCGCCCGCGCCGATGGGGGTTGGGGACGTCCACTTCGCTCGCGGGTCAAAGCGCCTTCAACAACAGGACGAGG
>JAEUKJ010000190.1 GCA_016792665.1 Deltaproteobacteria bacterium
GACGCGGACTACTCGCTGCGCGAGATCCCCAAGGCGCTCTCGCGGTCCCTCGACGGACTCCAGCGCGTGACGCGCATCGTGCAGTCGATGCGCACCTTCGCGAGTGCCGATGTGCGCGAGAAGGCGCCGGCCGATCTCAATATCGCGCTCGAGGCGACGCTGCGGATCGCCAACCACGAGATCTCGAATGTGGCCGAGCTCGAGACCTCGTTCGCGGCTCTGCCGCGCGTGGAATGCCACGGGGCCGAGCTGAACCAGGTCTTCCTCGGCATCGTGCTGAACGCGTGCGAGGCCATGGCCCCGGTCGTTGCCGAGACGGGCGTCCTCGGCAAGCTCCGCGTCTCGAGCCGGGTCATCGATGAAGGTGGCGAGGGCAGGGCCCGGCCGCGCGAGGTCGAGATCGCGGTGAGTGACACGGGCCCCGGTATCCCCGAGGCGATCCGTGGCCGCATCTTCGACCCGTTCTTTTCGACCAAGGAGGTCGGGCAGGGAACGGGGCAGGGGTTGTCGATTGCGCGCAACGTCGTCGTCGCGCGACACGCGGGGAGCCTGCGCTTCGAGACGGGCCCGGCCGGGACGACCTTCTTCGTCCGGCTGCCGGTCGGGTCGGAAGGGCAAACCAGCGTGGCCCGCGGTCAGGAAAGCGTGGACATGTAACCTGGGTAACTGGCACAACCAGATGGATTTAGTGTGCTTTTTTGCATCGGGTTGCAGGTCGCGCGAGGGCACCTCGAGGTCGGGGTCACGTTCCGCGGCGAAGGAGCCGTAGAGCCTGGTACTCACGTCGTGACGCCGTCACGGGTGGCCCCCACAGGACCCGAGCTTACCGGCAGCCAGGCCCGCGCGACGTTGCGGGCCAGCGCGAGCCGGGCCTGGCGCATCGAGTCCCCCGATTCCGGCGGTGAAATCGATGGCTCACAGTCGCACGCGCATCTCCCCACGCATCCAACTCCAGACGGCCCGGGATGCGGGGATCCGCCTCCGGGCCGAAGAGATCGGACGCGAGGAGCTCGACCGTGTGCGCGCTCGCCGTCAGAAGATCTTCGGGCGTTTCCTGCTCCTCGAGTGGGTCCTCGCCGTGGCCATCGCGGTCGTGTGGGCGCCGCTGACCTGGCTCGGCCGCCTCGACCTCGGCCTCGCACTCCAGGCGATCGTGTACGGCGGGGCCGTGAACGCGTTGGTGGTCGCGGTCCGCCCGCTCGGTCCCGCCGCCATCCGCCGCGTCATGGTCGTCGGCCAGATGCTCCTGGCGGCCCTCTTCGTCCACGTGCTGGGCGGTCGCGACGAGGTCTTCGCAGTCGCCTTCATGGCGCTCGCGCTCATCGCGGCGTTCCGCGATCGCGCGCTCTTGCACCTCGGGCTGGTCGTCGGCCTCGGGGTCGGCCTGGTCCACACCGAGGTCTGGCCCGAGGAGCTCTACCGGGCCCGAGGCCCCGACCGAGACGAGATCGCGGCGTTCGCGGCGCTCCTCATCGCCTTCTGGGCGGTGCTCACGAGCAGCCTCGACCACACCCTCGCGGAGTCGGCCGAGAGC
>JAEUKJ010000656.1 GCA_016792665.1 Deltaproteobacteria bacterium
GGGTGATAGCCTCTGCGTCATGCCAAACCCCGCGCCGCTCTCCGAGCTCGACCTCCATCACCTGCGCGAGGCCGCCGAGCTCCGCTACGCGAGCCTCGACCTCCGCTTCGACGGCGGCCCGTGGCTCAAAGAGCTCTACGACCTCGAAAAGCGCGGCTTCCTCGAGAGCCACGAGCCCGAGCCCGACTACATCCTCGCCTTCACACTCACCGAGCGCGGCCGCGAGGCGGTCGCTTCGAAGTAGGGGCCAGGGCCGCTCAGAGCGCCTTCAACAACAGGACGAGGACCAGGACGAGCACGGCCGCGTTCATGACCACGAGCAGCGGCGGCGCGCCGAGCCAGTTGCCCGAGGGGGTCACCGTCGGGGCGGCGGCGTCCTGGACGCGGTGCTCCGAGGTCGTCTGCGTCGGCACGGCCGAGGTCGACTGGGAGCTGACGGGGACCATCGACGTGGCGCTCGACTGGGCCTGCGCCTTGGCCGCCTGAGCCAGCAGCGCGGCCCGCACCGACTCGACGTTGACGGTGGTCGTCGCCGCCTCGCGCGCCGCGGTCGTCAGCCCTCCACGCGGGGGCTTCGCGTGCAAGATCTCCTCGGTCGAGACGGCCTGCGTCTTGATGGCGTCCTCTTCGTCCTTCTCGGGCTGCGCGATGGTCTTCATCGACAGCGAGAACGGCGGTGCCGAGGCGGGCCCAGAGCGCACCGGGGGCGCGGGGCGTGTCGCGGGCGCGGCGCGACCCTCGGCGGCGAAGCGCTCGCGGTCGGCGGCATCCACGTCGAGGAGGTGGGAGGGCAGCGCGTTCAGGGCTTCCAAGAAGGCGCGCGCGCTCTGGTAGCGATCCTCGGCGTGGCGCGAGCAGGCCTTCTCGATGATGGCCTTGATCTCTGGCGCGACGTCGGCTTCCTCGGGGACCGACACGGTGCCGCCCTGCATGACCAGGACGGCCGTGTCGACCGCGGTCTCGGCGACGAAGTGAGGGCGGCCCACGAGCATCTCGTAGAGCACGAGGCCGGTCGCGTAGAGGTCGGTCGGCGGGCCGAGGCGCTCGCCCTTCAGCTGTTCGATCGGCATGTAGCGCGGCGTGCCGAGCGTGATGCCTGCCTGCGTGATGCTCTCGCCGCCGTCCACCATCTTGGCGATGCCGAAGTCCATGACCTTGACGAAGTCCTGGTCGTAGGCCAGCGGGCACAGCATGACGTTGTCGGGCTTGATGTCGCGGTGCACGATGCCGCGCGCGTGGGCCTCCATCAAGGCGTGCAGGACCTGGCGGATGATGTGGACGGCGCGCGGCACGGGCAGGCGCCCTTCGGTGCGGAGGACCTTGCCGAGGTCGCGCCCCTGGACGAACTCCATGACGATGTAGAAGACGCCTTCCTCGTTCGAGCCGTAGTCGAAGATGCGGAGCGAGTTCGGGTAGTCGAGGGAGGCGGCGATCATCGCCTCACGGCGGAAGCGCTCGCGCGCCGAAGCGTCCTTCGCGGCGTAGGTCGCGAGCAGGACCTTGATGGCGACGACGCGCTCGATGTCGGCGTGGCGCGCCTTGTACACGACGCCGAAGCCGCCGCGGCCGAGCTCCTGCTCGATGATGTAGTTGTTGCCGAGGATCTCGCCCGGGGCGGGCTCGCGCACCTTCATGATGGCTCTCCTGAGGTCGGGTTCGCGGCCGCATTCGCGGTCGGCGACACCCTCGGCCCGATGGGCCCGATGCGAAAGATACGCGCCGCATTGCCGCCGAGAAAGAGCGAGCGCGCCTCGGTGTCGAGGCCGAGGGAGTCGACCTCGGCGAGGCAGGACGCGGGCGTGAGCATCGGGTGATTCGACCCGAAGAGGACCTTTTTTCGCCCACTCCGGCTGCCCATGTACGCAACGAGCTGGGGCGGAAAGCGCGAGGGGCGATAGGCCGAGGTGTCGATGTGCACGCCCTCGAACTTGCGCGCCAGGAAGATCATGTCGTCGACCCAGGGGGCCCCGATGTGGCCCGCGACGATGACGAGCTCGGGGAAGTCGAGACAGACGCGCTCGAGGTAGGGGATGGGGCGGCCCGGCTCGGACGGGGCCAGCGGACCGGTGTGACCGACCTGCAGGCAGAAGGGCACGCCGAGCTCGATGCAGGCCGCATAGAGCGGGTAGTAGCGGCGGTCGTCGGGCGGCAGCTCCCAGAGCCAGGGCAGCATGCGCAGGGCCACGAAGCCGAGCTCGCGCACGCAGCGTCGGAGCTCCCGCACGGCGTCCATGGGGCGCGAGAGATCGACGCTGGCCGCGCCGACGATCCGGGTGCCGCGCGTTCCCCGCGCTGGGTCGTTGGCGAGCTGGGTCAGGGCGAAGACCTCGTCGTTCGAGACGAGGGGGCCGCGCGGTCCGACCCACGCGGTCGCGATGGCGACGTCGACCTTGGCCGCGGCCAGGGCGTGCAGCGTGAAGGCCGCAGGGACCTCGGCGACGGCGGCCTGCCCGGTCCAGCGGAACAGCGGCCCGAACAGGCGCGGCGCCTCCGCGAGCATCGCCGGAGTGGGGTGTTGGATCCAGGCGTCGACGATCATGGAGGGCCTGCTAGGGCGTCAGGAAGTCCGTGCACGGCGACCACTCGTCGGCGGGGCGCACGACCTCGCCGGTCTCGAGGAAGCAGCGGTATTGGTGCTTGGGACCCGGCGTCTGGAACATCGCCTCGTGCCCGTCCTCGATGGCGTCGCCCGGGGACTGCACGACCGCGGCCGTGACGCGCTGCCCGAACGAGTCGAGGTGGGGTCTCTTCAGTGCCGTCGGGATCTCGGCCAGGAGATCGGCCAGCGGCTCGAACTCGGCGAGCCGCGGGTCGTCGCGGTCCCAGCTCGGCCCGACGAGGGCCAGATCCAGCGAAAGTGCGGTGGCCTGCGCGATGGGTGGCAGGATGTAGGTGTCGACGATGCCCTCGATCATCAGCACGTGGCGCCCCGGGCTCATCGCGTCGCGGCCGTAGTTCTGCGGGTCGCTCGACTCGCCGCCCCATTGGAGCAGCGTCAGCGCCGGGTCATGCATGCCGAGGGTCCGGCCGACCGCGTCGTAGCCGAGGAAGACCTCGGCCAGGGGACGCACGTCGACCGGGCTGCGCTTGTAGACGATGTTGGCCATCCACCCGCCGCCCGCGCCCGACAAGATGGCGTGGCGGAAGCGGGGCTCGATGGCCATCGCCAGGGGTGCAATCCACCCGCCCATCGAGTGCCCCATGATCCCCATGCGCTGGGCGTCGAAGTGGGCGGTCGCCGAGGCGCCCGGGCAGAGGCTCGTGTCGATCTCGAGGTCGGCCGTGAGGTTGCCGATGAGCGCCGCCTCGAGCGCGCTCTGGCGGACGTTGTCACGGGTCGCGGCGAGGTTGGTCACGTTGAACATCAGGAACTGTTCGTCGGCGTTCGTCGGGTTGCGCGCGCCGCCGTGCGGCCCATCCCAGGTGACACCCGCCCAGCCCGCCGCCGCGAGGTTCATGGCCGGGCCGGTGCCGGCCGGGACGATGGGCTCGCCGTGGGGGACGGCTCGTGGCCCCCGATCGATGAGGGGACGATCGCCGCCGCCGCCCGTGCGGATGAAGACGAGAAATGGATAGCCACTCTCAGTTGATGGGGCGCGCGGGATCGTCACGAAGAGGCGCGAGGAGGCCCAACGTTGGAGGATGGGGCGGCCATTGGCCTCGAACTGCCAGGTGCCGTCGGGCGGGGTCGAAAACGGCGGCTCGCCGCGCTGGTAGTCGGGCAGCGCGAGGGTCGCGCCATAGACGCAGAACCGATCGTGGACCTCGACCAGCGAGAAGTCCGAGGCGGCCGGCGTCGCGGGACGGTTCCCGCGATAGGTCTGGGCGAGGACCGAGCCGAGCTGGGCGATGACGTTGGCAGTGTGGAAGGTGGTGAGGCCGACGACGGCGGCGGGCTCGAGGTCGGCGTCTGCGACCGCCTGGACGGCGTCGTCCCAGGCGGCGCGATGGGGCGCGAGGCCAGGGATGGGGCGCCCCGCGAGGAGGTCGGCCAGCGTCTGTGAACGCCCGAGGCCGGCTTCCTTCGCGACGAGCACGGCGGCATAGGTCGTACGTGGGCGCAGCGGGATGCCCTGGATGGGCTGCAGGCTGACGAGGTGTGGGGCACCGAAGGGACCGCCGTCGGGCTCGTAGTGCAGGCGACCCGGACGCACGACGCCGCGCTCGGGCGAGCTCGGGTCGAGGTCGATGAAGTGGCCGGTGACGCGCGTCGCGACGTCGGGTACGTCGCGGTCCATTTGAAAGAAGACCGAGCCCGCGAGCGAGGCGCCGTCGGTCGTCTCGGCCAGGGCGATGAGGCCTTCGACGAAGCTGGCGCCGGCGCCGTCACGCGGCCAGCGCGAGAGCGTCGGGTGTCCGTCGGCGCCGAAGAGGTCGGGGGCCGGGACCGGCAGCCCGAAGAAGGCAGTGCGCGCTGGGTCCATGACGACCTGGGGCCCGTCGATGGCGCTGGCGTCAGGCAGGACGGGCGCGCGGGTGTCGCTGCTCTCGTCGCCTGGCGAGAGATCGGACACGTCGATCGTGTCGGTCGCGTCGGCCTCGTGCGCGTCGTCGCCGCAGGCGGCGAGGGTCAGCGCGATGGCGCACGTCAGGCTCGTCGAGAGCTTCACCATCCGAGCATCCCGCCCAGCTGCTTGGCGAGCGTCATCGGGTCGAAGGGCTTGGCGACGACCCCGTGGACGCCCATGTCCAGGAAGCCCTGGACGTCGTCGAGGCTGGTGCGCGCCGTGAGGAAGATGATGGGCAGGGCGGCGAAGCGGCCGTCCTGGCGCAGCTCGCGGAAGAACGTCGGACCGTCGCAGAGCGGCATCGTCACATCGAGGAGCAGCACGTCCGGAAGGGGGCCCTCGAGACGCACACGGGCCTCCGCTGCCGAGCCGGCGAGCGACACGGCGAGACCGCCGACGCGGGCCAGCGCGATCTCCGCGATGTAGCGGATGTCCGGGTCGTCATCGACGAGCAGGACGTGCCGCTGCGCACCCGGGCCTGTCATCCAGCCCCGCCGCGAACGCGCGCCGCGAGACGGTCCCACCCCTGGCGCGGCAGCTCGACCACGCGCGTCGAGCCGACGAAGTGCTGGGTCTCACCGATGGCGCTCTCGGCATCGAAGTCGGAGCCTTCGATCGCGTTGATCTTCCAGGCGACCTCGGGCGTGAGGATGGACTGCGCGCCGGTCACGCGCTCGGCGCGATCGTCCTCGTCGAACTCCGCGGGGGGCTCGACCAGGGTGAAGCAACGACCGGGGGACAGCGACGACAAGAGCACGATGCGACGCACGCGGATTCTCCTTACGAAAGAGTTCGACTCGTTTATAGCAGGACTTGCGAACGGCTCCAACGGGCCACGCAAAAGGACGTGGATATGACGCGCTATGCAGGAATGGTCGCTTGGATCACGGGCGGGGGCACCGGCATCGGACGGTCGCTGGCCCTCGAGTTCGCACGCGGCGGCGGGGACGTCGCGCTGTCGGGGCGGCGCCGGGACCGGCTCGACGAGGTCGCGGCCGAGGTGCGCGCGCTCGGGCGGAAGGCGCTGGTCCTGCCCTGCGACGTCGTCGACGAGGCGGCCTGCGAGGCCACGGTGCAGGCCATCGTCGCGGAGCTCGGGCGCCTCGACGTGGCCTTCGCCAACGCGGGCTTCGGGGTCTCCGGCCCGATCGCGAAGCTGACCGCGGCCGACTGGCGGCGCCAGCTCGACGTCAACGTGATCGGCGTCGTGAACACGGCCAAGTGGTCCATCCCGGCGCTCACCCAGAGCGGCGGCCGCCTCGTCCTCGTGTCCAGCGTGATGGGCATGGTCGCCATGGCCGGGCAGGGGCCCTACGCCGCGTCGAAGTTCGCCGTGCGCGCCATCGGCCTCACCCTCGCGCAGGAGCTGCACGGCACCGGCGTGTCGTGCACGACGGTCTACCCGGGCTTCGTCGAGAGCGAGATCGGGCAGGTCGGGGTCGACGGCACCTTCGATCCGAACCGCAAGGACAAGCGCCCGAAGAAGTTCATGTGGACGGGGGACAAGGCGGCCAGGGTCATCTGGAGCGCGGTCATGAAGCGCAAGCGCGAGTTCGTCTTCACCGGCCACGGCAAGGTCGCGACCTTCCTCGGCAAGCACGCGCCCGGCCTGGTGCACTTCGCGTTGACGCGCGACAAGGCCAAGAAGAAGGCCATGTCCAGCTCAAAGCTCGGCGGCTGACGGGCAACTGGAGGGGCGCGCGACGGTGCCACGGCCGCGTCCATCCGATGTCCTCCGGGGTGGTTGATCGTCCCGGCGAAGAAGCCCAACGTCGCTCCATCGCTTCGCTTTTCCAGTGCGAGGTGAGGAGCCTCATGTCGACCGTCTTCACGCCGCACTCGGTCCGGGACCTCGAGACCGTCCCATCCCGACCCTTGCCCCGCCCGCCGCCACGCATCGTCGTGCGCGCCGTGCTGGCGCTCCATCGCTTCTTCGGGCGCATCGCGCGCCGCCTCCTGCCGCCCGAGGTCTCGGTCTTCGACACCGCGACCGGCGCGGCCCGCACCGAGCTGCTCGGCGCCCTCTGCCGCCTCGGCGTGTTCGACGCGCTGACCTCGCCGAAGACCGCCGAGGTCCTCGCGGCCGAGCTCGGGCTCGAGGCCGACCGCCTCTTCCGGGTCTTGCGTGCGTCGGCGCAGGTCGGCGCGCTCGACATGGGCCGCGACCTCCGCTTCCGCTTGACGCGTATCGGCCGCGCCCTGACGCGACACCACCCGAGCCGCGCCCGCGACTTCGCCCTCTTCTTCTCGTCGCCCGCGAACCTCGATGCCTGGCGTCGCGTCGAGGCCACGCTGCGCACCGGCCGGAACGGCTTCGAGGTCGCCCACGGCACCGACGTGTGGTCCTTCTACGAGCACCACCCCGACGACCGCGAGACGTTCGCGCGCGCCATGATGGGCATCACGCTGGCCGACGCGCCGCTCATCGCGAGCCTCTACCCGTGGGGCGAGGTCACGTGCGTGTGCGACGTCGGGGGCGGGCGCGGGACCTTGCTGAGCGAGCTCCTCCTGCGCCACCCGCACCTCGAGGGCGTGCTCGTCGACGCGCCCGGCGTGCTCGCCTCGGCCCGCTCGCTGCTCGCGCATCGCGGTGTCTCGGAGCGCATCCGCCTCACGCCCGGCGACTTCTTTACGGC
>JAEUKJ010000239.1 GCA_016792665.1 Deltaproteobacteria bacterium
GTCGACCTCGCGATTCATGAGGCCCGGACCATACCCAGCGGGCGGCGCCGCGCAAGCGCTTTGGCGTGTCCGAGGCTCGGGTGCGGAATGTGCGATCGATCTTTGCCCCGCCTCGGCCTCTCGCTCGTTGAACGGCCCGACGCGCAGGTCGCGCGTCACCGTGCACCGCAAGTCACCCCCCAATCGATCGAGACCCGAGGCCCCCATGCTGCCGATGCGAACCCACCTGCTCACGCTCTTCCTCTGTGCCCTGCCGATGGGCTGCGCGGCGCTCGCAGAGCAGTGGCGCCAGGAGCACTGCCACTTCGATGGGGCCTATCAGGACGGGGTCAACGATGCCCGACTGGGTCGGGTGATGGACGCCGACTACTATGTCGATCAGTGCACGGCCGACGCCGCGCAGGCGGTTCGCGACGGCTATCGACGCGGCTACGAGACGGGCCTCAACGCGGGTGGTCCGGCCCGCGCGGCCGCCCCCGATCTCGGACAGCCGACCTGCCGGAGCACGCTGGACTGCAAGGGGTCGGGGTTCTGCAAAGACCGCGGCGACGGCCTCATGCTCTGCATGAACAAGGGCGGTCGCGGGGACTACTGCACCTCGGGCATCGACTGCGCAGGCGGCGCCTTCTGCAAGCCGAGTCCGGACGGCCTGAAGACCTGCCAATGACGGGGACGCGGTCCCGGGTTCAGTCGGGGCCGGCGACCTCGGCCGCGATGGCGCGGAGCAGGTCGCGCGCGAGGCCGAGCGGTGGGACCTGGGCGGCGAGACCGTCGCCGACCACGAGCTTGGCGCCCAGCGTGCCGGCGTAGGCGTCGATCTCCGGCGCGATCCCACGCGTGGCGAGCCCGCGTCCATCGGGGAAGGCTCCGGCGGCCAGAGAGACGAGCACCAAGCGCACGAGCTCGGGGCACACCTTGCCGCGACAGGTCGCCTTGGTGCCGTCACTCCAGAGGTCGACCTCGGCCAGGCCATCGCCCCAGAGGCAGAGCTCGCGACGCCCACCCGCGCGCCCCGAGGCGTCGATGCAGAGGACCTCGAGCTCGGGGTCGGTGGTGCCGAGCGCCGAGCGCCAGGCCGGCACGCGGGGATCGTTGGCGGGTGGCAGCGGGGCCGCGCGGGGCGACTCGGCTCCCGAGGTCGCAGCGTGGCTCGTCGTCTTGGTATCGGCGTGCGCGTGCTCGGCGACGACCTGGAAGCGGAGCTCGTCGGTGGTCACGACCTGGCCCGCGCCGACCCAGGCCGACCCGGTGGGGGCCGGCTGCGCATCGACGGCGAGACCGGCGGCGTCGACCCGGAGGGCGCCGTCCTCGTAGGTGACGCGGCAGGTGTCGCCAAAGCTCATGGCCGGATCATCGGGCTCGGGGCCGACCGCGACCACGCGCACGAGGCCGCGCTCGTTCGCGTAGACGAGGTGGTAGCGGGCGGCGCGCGGCGCGGTCGCGGGAGGCGCGGCGTGCGTGGCGGCATCGGGGCGATCGGCACCGAGCGCGACGCGCAGGGCGACGAGGCCCAGACGCACGACGTCGCCATCGCCGAGCGTCCGGCGCGAGACGCGGTCGGGTCCGACGAAGGTGCCGTTGGTGCTGCCGAGGTCGCGGACGACGAGGTCGCTCCCTTCGAAGAGGAAGACCGCGTGGCGACCCGAGACGCTCTTGTCGTCGATGCGGATGTCGGCGTCGGGGCGACGACCGACGATGAGGGCGTGGTCGGCGTGGACCTCGGCCTGACGCTCAGCGCCCGTGGCCTCGAACCAGCGGAGCGTCGCGACCCCGGCGGCGGCGTCGTCGTGGTGCGCCGGGGCCTCGCTCGAGTGCGGGCGCGCGGGCGTGGAGAGTGCGCCGGGTTCGACCGGGTGGAGGGTGTCGACGTCGATGAGGAGCTCGCCGAGGCGCAGCCGATCGCCCGGGCACAGCGGGTGCGACAGCGGCACCGCCTCGTCGTTGACGAAGGTGCCACCCTGCGAGCGCAGGTCGCGCACGCGGTAGCCCTCGGGCTCGCGGTTGATGCGGCAGTGCTTGGCCGAGATCGACGGCAGCATGAGGCGGAGGTGCGCGCTCTCGCCGCTGCCGATCTCGAAGTGGTCGTGCGCGACCTCGACGTCGCGCAAGCCGAGCTCGGGATCGGCAAAGCGCAGGACCAGGGTCGGGAGGTCGGCGCGCGGGGCCGGGGCCGGCTCGTCGGCCATGGCGGGGACGAGCTGGGTATCGTCGGTCCAGCCGCGAAGCCGTCGCAGGCGGTCGACCCGCGCTTCGATCTCCGCGGCCCGGGTGGCATCATCGTCGGGCAGTGTCGGACTCATCGCGGCGCCAGCGTAGCACCGGCCTGGCGATCGCGACACCCGAGAGCGGGTGGGCGAGCCCCACCAGGAGACCCGCCCTCCTGGGCGATCCCATCCGGGCGGTGAGCCCGGGAGGACGTCAGAAGATGAAGTCGGTCGAGAGGAAGCGCGAGAGGCGACCGGTGACGATGTCGGTGACGAGGCCCTTGTTGTCGGGCGTGGCGCCGGCCGCGACGACGGTGCGGATCGAGAACGCGCGCAGCGCATCCGACACCGACAGTGTGCCCTCGGCCGAGTCCTTGCGACCATTGAAGGGGAAGGTGTCGGGGCCGCGGCGGCACTGGCTGTTCAGGTTGATGCGGCAGACCTGGTTCACCAGCGCGTCGATGAGCCCGCCCATGCGACGACGGTCCTGCCCGAAGAGGGAGACCTGCTGTCCGTACGGGCTCTCGCGCATGAAGTGGTCGATCTCGGCATCGCTCGAGAAGCGCGCGATCGGCACGATCGGGCCGAATTGCTCTTCATGGAAGAGGCGCATCTCGGCGGTGACCGGGTAGACCACGGCCGGCGCATAGAACGTGTGATCGGAGTGGCCGCCGCGGTTGATGACGCGCGCCCCCTTGGCGACCGCGTCGTCGACGAGGGCTGCCAGGCGCTGGGCCTTGTCGGGCTCGGGGAGTGGCGTCACC
This sequence comes from Deltaproteobacteria bacterium, assembly GCA_016792665.1. Lineage (GTDB taxonomy): Bacteria > Myxococcota_A > UBA9042 > PHBI01 > PHBI01 > WYBB01. The sequence goes on from JAEUKJ010000239.1 coordinate 2,969, forward strand.
TGGACGTTGGGCTCCCACGGCATGCCGACGACCAGCGCGTCGACCGCGGCCGCGAGACGTTCTGCGAAGGCGTCAGCGATCGCGTCGTGCGCGAAGACGAGCTTCAGCGCCGTGCAGCGTTGCCCGTTGAAGGACAGCGAGCCGGAGACGCACTCGCGCACCGCCACATCGAGGTCGGCATCCGGCAGGATCACGGCCGGGTTCTTGGCCTCGAGCCCGAGGATCGAGCGCAAGCGGTGCGGCCGCGGGTGCTGACGCTTCAGGATGTTGGCGACGCGGCT
>JAEUKJ010000257.1 GCA_016792665.1 Deltaproteobacteria bacterium
CATGCCGCTCTACTTCTACACGCGCCCCTACTTCAAGGCGCCGGTCCTGCGCGGGCTCGAGCCGCACCTGAACGACTTCCACCTCTTCAAGAACATGTGGTGGGGCGACGTGCAGACCGCGCCGGTCCTCCACCCGATGCCCGAGCCGGAGCGGCCTGCCCCATGATGGGTCCCGACGGGGCGCGGCGCTTCCGCTTCGCACCGACCCCCTCGCGCGAGCTGCACGTGGGCAGCGCGCTGGCGGCCCTCATCGGCTGGGGCGCGGCGCGCACGGCGGGCGGGGCCTTCGTCCTCCGCATCGAGGACATCGATCGCGTGCGCTGTCGTCCCGAGCACGAGGCCGCCGTGCTGCGCGACCTGCGCTGGCTCGGTCTCGACTGGGACGAGGGGCCCGACGTCGGCGGTGCGTTCGGACCCTATCGGCAGTCCGAGCGCATCGACCGCTATGACGCCCTCCTCGCGCAGCTCGCCGACGCTGGGCTTGCCTACCCCTGCACGTGCAGCCGCGCCGAGATCCGCCAGGCCCAGAGCGCGCCTCACCTGCACCAGGGCGCGCTCGGCGACGCGGCCGAGCTCCCCTACCCCGGCACCTGCCGACCGCTGCGGCGGCCGCAGGGCTCCTCCAACGAGGCCTCGACGACCGTCACCTCGCCCATGACGTGGATCGCCCTGCCTGGCGATCGCGGTGGGCTCCGCCTCGATCTCGCTGCCCTCCTCGACGCCCCTCCACCCGTCGGCCCGCTGAGCCCCATCGTCCACTGGCACGACGCGCTGGGCGGTGAGGTCGTCGAGGACGTGCGCACGACCTCCGGCGACGTCCTCTTGGGGCGCCCCGGGATGCCGACCTATCAGCTCGCGGTGGTCGCCGACGATCGCGACATGGGCATCACCGACGTCGTCCGCGGGCGCGACCTCGCGGGCTCGACCGCGCGTCAGATCCTGCTCCACGGCGCGCTCGGCGGCGCTTGTCGAATGCAGGGAGGACCGCGACGCGAGCCGCCGCGCTTTGCCCACCACCCGCTGCTGGTCGACGCCCAGGGCCGTAAGCTCTCCAAGCGCGACGAGGCCCCGAGCCTCCTGGCCTGCTCCGACCTCATGAGTGCCGCCCGCCTGAGGGCACGGCTCGGAACGGCAGTCGGCCTCTTCCCGCACGGCCTCCGCGAGGCGACCCCGCGCGACTTCGCCGACGCCCTGGGCGAGCGCCTCGCCCACCCTCGCCCCTGGAGCGATGCGCGCTGGGTCCTGGACGCGTGAGTTGCGGTTCACCCGCCACGTCCGTGCGAAAAAGCACCAGCCACCCCGAACGAACCCGGCACCCCGCGGAAACCTCCATGATTCCGAGACCCTGAAATCCAGGCCCGCTGGCACGGAACTTGGTCTGTGTCGGCACCCTGGAGGGTGCATGTCTCTCATGGATGCCAATGAAGCGGTCGCGTCCGTCGCCTACCGCCTGTCCGAGGTGATCGCGATCTATCCCATCACGCCTGCGTCGGCGATGGGCGAGCACGCCGATGCGTGGGCGGCCGCGGGGCGCCCGAACCTCTGGGGTGAAAAGCCCGATGTCATCGAGATGCAGAGCGAGGGCGGCGCGGCCGGCGCGGTCCATGGTGCGCTCATGGCCGGGGCTCTGACGACGACCTTCACGGCGTCGCAGGGGCTCCTGCTCATGCTGCCGAACCTCTACAAGATCGCCGGCGAGCTCACGCCCTTCGTGCTGCACGTCGCGGCGCGGTCGTTGGCGACCCACGCGCTGTCGATCTTCGGCGACCACAGCGACGTCATGTCGGCACGCATGACCGGCGTGGCCCTGCTCTGTGCGGGCTCGGTGCAAGAGGCCGCCGACTTTGCGGCCGTGGCGCATGCCGCCTCGCTGAAGACGCGCCTGCCCTTCCTCCACTTCTTCGACGGCTTCCGCACGTCGCACGAGATCCAGAAGATCGTCGAGCTCGACGACGCGGCTCTGCGCGGGCTCGTCTCGCCCGAAGACATCGCCGCCTTCCGCGAGCGGGCGCTCACGCCGGACCGCCCCGTCATCCGCGGCACCGCCCAGAACCCCGACGCCTTCTTCCAGGGGCGCGAGGCCTGCAATCCCTTCTACGATGCCGCCCCGGCCGAGGTCGCGCGCACCTTCGACGCCCTCTTCGCGCTCACCGGCCGCCGCTATGGGCTCTTCGAGTACCACGGCGCCCCCGACGCCGAGCGCGTCATGGTGATGATGGGCTCGGGTGCCGAGGCCGCCCACGAGGCGGTCGACGCCCTCGTCGCGCGCGGCGAGAAGGTCGGCCTCCTGCGCGTCCGGCTGTACCGGCCCTTCGACGTCGCGGCCTTCCTCTCGGCCCTGCCCAGGACCGTGAAGACGCTGGTCGTCATGGACCGCACCAAGGAGCCCGGAGCCCCGGCCGACCCGCTCCACCTCGACGTGCTGGCCGCCCTGCACGAGGGCGTCGCCGCCGAGCTGCCGCGGCCTGCCGACCTGCCGCGCGTCCTCGGCGGTCGCTATGGCTTGAGCTCGAAGGAGTTCACGCCGGCCATGGTCAAGGCCTGCTTCGACGAGGCCGCAAAGCCGCGCCCGAAGACCCGCTTCACCGTCGGCATCGTCGACGACGTGACCCACCTCTCGCTCGCCTACGACCCGAGCTTCGACACCGAGGCCCCCGACGTCACGCGCGCCATCTTCTACGGGCTCGGCTCGGACGGCACCGTCAGTGCCAACAAGCAGAGCATCAAGATCATCGGCGAGGAGACCCCGCTCTTTGCGCAGGGCCACTTCGTCTATGACTCCAAGAAGTCGGGCTCGACCACGACCTCGTTCCTGCGCTTCGGCCCGCGCCCCATCCGCTCGACCTACGAGATCCAGCGCGCCGGCTTCATCGCCATCCACGACCCGGGCCTCATCGACAAGGTCGATCTCCTGGACCGTGCCGACCACGGCGCGACCGTGCTCATCAACAGCGCCGTGCCACCGGCCGAGCTCTTCGCGAGCCTGCCGCGCGAGGTCCAGGAGGACCTCGTCCAGAAGTCCTGCAAGGTCCTGGTCATCGACGCCCTGAAGGTCGCCGAGGCGGCCGGCCTCGGGCGCCGCATCAACACCGTCATGCAGGTCTGCTTCTTCGCGAGCTCGGGCGTCCTGCCGCGCGACGAGGCCCTCACCCACATCAAGGCCTCGGTGGCCGCGACCTGGGGCAAGCGCGGCGAAGAGGTCGTCCGCCGCAACATCGCGGCCATCGACCAGGCCCTGGCCCACCTCCACGAGGCCCCGATCCCGACCCCCATTCCGTGGTCCACGCGCCACCGCCGTGACCCCATCGCGCGCCTCGCAGGCCCGGTGCCGGCCTTCGTCGAGCGCGTCACCGCGGCGCTGCTCGCGGGCAAGGGCAACGCGCTTCCGGTGTCGGCCTTCCCGCCCGACGGCACCTGGCCGACCGGCACGAGCCGCTTCGAGAAGCGCGGCATCGCCGTCGAGATCCCGATCTGGGAGGCCGACCTCTGCGTCGAGTGCAACCGCTGCGCGATGGTGTGCCCGCACGCCGCGATCCGGACGCGGGTATACGACCCGAGCGCCCTCACATCCGCCCCCGAAGGCTTCCCGCACCTCGCGGCCGACTTCAAGGACCCGCACCTGGACGGCCTCGCGTATACGGTCCAGGTCGCCCCCGACGACTGCACCGGCTGCGGCCTGTGCGTCACGGTGTGCCCGGCCAAGGACCGTAAGAACCCGCGCCGGAAGTCGATCAACCTGCGCCCCATCGAGGACCACCGCGAGCGCGAGCGTGAGCGCTTCGCCTTCTTCGACGGGCTCGTCGACCTCCCGCGCGAGCACCTCCCGCGCGACCAGAAGGGCGTCAACCTCATCCAGCCCCTCTTCGAGTTCTCCGGTGCGTGCGCCGGCTGCGGCGAGACGCCCTACCTCAAGCTGCTCACCCAGCTCTTCGGCGACCGCCTCATGATCGCCAACGCGACCGGCTGCTCGTCGATCTACGGCGGCAACCTGCCGACCACGCCCTACACCGTCGACCGCCACGGACGCGGCCCGGCGTGGGCCAACTCGCTCTTCGAGGACAACGCCGAGTTCGGGCTCGGTATGGTGCTCGGCCAGGACGCGCTGACGCGGCACGCGCTCGCGTTGCTCGACGGCCTCGCCCCGGCCCTCGAGGCCCTCGTCCCCGGCCTCGTCGACGGTCTCCGCGCCCCGTGTGCGACCCACGACGAAGCGGCCATCGCGCGCCGCCGCGAGGCCGTCGCGGTCCTCGACGCGACCCTGCTCGCGCTCGCCACGCCGGCCGCCAGCGAGCTCCGCACCGTCACCGGCCACCTCGTCCCGAAGGCGAGCTGGATCGTCGGCGGCGACGGCTGGGCCTACGACATCGGCTACGGCGGGCTCGACCACATCCTCGCGTCGAACCGCAAGGTGAACGTGCTGGTGCTGGACACCGAGGTCTACTCGAACACCGGCGGGCAGCAGTCGAAGGCGACCCCGCTCGGCGCCGTCGCGAAGTTCGCGGCCGCCGGCAAGGAGACCCGCAAGAAGGACCTCGGCCTCCTCGCGATGAGCTACGGCCACGTCTATGTCGCCGAGATCGGGCTCTACGCGAAGCCGCAGCAGGCCATCCGCGCCTTCGAGGAAGCGCAGGCCCACCCCGGCCCGTCGCTCGTCATCGCGCACAGCCCGTGCATCGCGCACGGCTACGATCTCGTGAACTCGCCCGAGCAACAGAAGCGCGCGGTGCAGTCGGGCGCGTGGCTCCTCTATCGCTACGACCCGCGTCGCGGCGAAGGCGGCGAGCCGCCGCTCATCCTCGACTCGAGCCCGCCGACCCTGCCGGTGCGCCGCTTCATGGAAGAGGAAGCGCGCTTCCGCATGGTCGAGCTGAAAGACCCCGACCGCTACAAGATGCTCGTGGCCGCGGCCGAGCGGCACGTCGCCGAGCGACGCCTCGTCTACGAGCAGCTCGCGGCCTTGCGCGTCGCGGCCGTCGCCCCCACTTCGAAGGAGCCCTCGCATGGTTGATGCTCTCTCCTCGTTCGCGGGTCTGGCCCGCGACCTCCGCGACGTGCAGGCTCCGACCGCGCTCGCGCCCGCCGGCAGCCTCGCTCCGCGAGGCCTTGTGCGCATGGCGACCCGCTGGCTCGGGCTCGAGCTGCCGAGCCCCGTCGTGCTCGGGGCCTCGCCGCTCACCGACGACGTCGATACGCTGGCCCGTGTCGTCGATGCGGGCGCCGGCGCCATCGTGATGCGATCGCTCTTCGAAGAGCAGCTCGCCCTCGAGCAGATGGCCGCGCATCATCACATCGACGCGCACATCGACACCGACGCCGAGGCGCGCACCTTCCTGCCCGACTCGAGCGTCTTCTCCCTGGGCCCCGAGCCCTATCTCCGCCAGCTCGAGCGGATCCGCGCGCGCGTCGCGGTGCCGGTCATCGCGTCCCTGAACGGCACGACGCACGGCGGGTGGACCCGCTTCGCGCGCCGCCTGGCCGACGCGGGGGCCTCGGCCATCGAGCTGAACCTCTACGACGTGGCGACCGATCCCTCGCGCTCGGCAGCCGACCTCGAGGCGGCCCAGCTCGACGTGGTCGAGGCCGTCGTCGGCGCGGCCGGGGTCCCGGTCACCGTCAAGCTGTCGGCCTTCTACGGGTCCCTGCCCCACTTCGCGAGCCAGCTCGCCAAGCGCGGGGCCCGCGGCGTCGCGGTCTACAATCGCTTCTATCAGCCCGACATCGACCTCGACGCGCTCGACGTCACGACCAACCTACACCTGTCGACCTCGGCCGAGCTCCCGCTGCGGCTGCATGCGCTGGCGATCCTGTCGGGGCGCGTCGACCTGGAGCTCGCTTGCACCGGCGGCGTGGCAACCGGCCTCGACGCGGCCAAGGCGATCCTCTGCGGCGCGACCGTCGTGCAGGTGGTCTCGGCGGTTCTGAAAGAGGGCGCCCCGCGCATGGCCAAGATCGTCGCCGAGCTCACGGGCTGGTTGACGACCATGGGCTACGCCGAGGTCGGTGAGGCGCGCGGCGTGATGGATCTCACGCGCAGCCCGGACCCCCACGCGTGGGAGCGCCTGAACTACATGAAGATGCTCCGCGGCTGGCGACCCCGCGGCTGAGGCCCCGACGACCGGACTAGGATCGGGCTCGCGTCGACGTCGCGGACCGGACCGGCTTGAGCTAAGGTCCCCGCGTGTCGCCGCGTACCGATCCGAGGAGCGACCGCGGCCATGAGCGCCGCCTCCTCACCCTCATCGCCCTGGGCATCCTCCTGCTCGGTATCGGGCTCGGCGGGATCTACCTGACGCTCTGGTCGTCGGCCGCCAAGGATCTCACCCGCCTCCTGCCGGCCTCGACCCGGGCTTATGCGAGCTCGCCGGCACCCTGGGCCGCAATGACCCGCACCCTGGGGCTGCCGATCTGGCGCGACCACGACGCCCTCGAGAAGGGCGTGCTCGCGACCGGCTACCTGCAGAGCGAGAACGCCGGCGATCTCTCCGGCATCCCGGTCGGCGTGGTGCGCGAGATCTTGCGCTCGGTCGATGGCCTCGAGGTGGCCCTGGTTCCCGTCAGCCCGCGATCCGGCGGAACCGACGCGTCGCCGGGCGGCCAGACCCTCTTGCTCTTTGTCGACATCCAGGACGCCACGCAGCGCAAGCGCATCACGGCCAAGCTCAAGCCACTGCTCGAGACGGTCGATCGGCGGGTCGGGATCCGCATCGACACCATCCGACGTCACCTCTGGCAGCGCCTCGTCTCGGTCGACATCGAGCCCCCGCGCGTGGTCGAGCTCGACCCCTGGCTCGTCTTCGCCTGGGGCGCGCCCATCGGCCTCGACGAGGTGCTCGACGCACGCGTCGGAGGCCGTCGCGACGCCCTCTATCGCCGCCCCGGCTTCGCGCCCGGCGAGCGCAGCGGACTCCGCCTCGCGGTCGACGCCGGCTCGGCCTGGGCCCTGCTCGCCGAGCGGCCCGAGCCCCCACCCGGCGGGCTCGTCGAGTTCCTCGACCTGGTCACGATCTCCGCGCGCTCGGGCGAGGCCCCGGCCAAGGACGACCTCACCACGCTCACCGCCGAGGTCTCCGATCGCGAGCTCGTCGCGGCGCTGAAGCGCGGGCTTGCTCCCGCCCGTCACGAGCTCATCGGCCTCGCCCCCGACGACGCCCTCTTCGTGCTGTCGGCGACCGGCGATGACCTCGCCGCACTGGTCGACGTACTTCGCAGCCTCGCCTTCCGGTTGCAGCGCGACTTCTACCCGAGCGCCGAGCCCAGCGCGCTCATCACGACCCTTGTCGCGGCCGCGGCCGACCTCCCGCAGGGCGGCGGCGAGCTCGCCCTGGTCGCGCTGCCCGTCCCCGGCAAAGAAGGCGAGCGCGCCTTCGAGCCGGTGATCCTCTTGCGCACCGCGGCCCCCGAGCTCGCCGAGGCCACCCTCGCCAAGACCCTGCCCGAGCGACTCGGCGACGGCTTCGCTCACGGCGAGGTCCTACACCGCGGCGAGCGCCTCCACCTCGCGGTGCCCCATGCCGACCTCGGCGAGCCCGAGCGCGGCGAGAGCCGAACCCTCGCCTGGCGCGTTCGCCGCGGGCTGCTCGAGCTCGCGGGCAGCGTCGACACGCTGGACCGCTTCGCCCGCGTGACGCGCACCCTCGGCGAGAGCGGCCGCCTCGGCGAGGTGGTTCGACGCGGCGACGGCCGCGAGTCCGCGCTGGTGATCGTCGCCGACGCGCGCGTCATGGACCTCACCCAGGACCCGTTGCTCCGCCTCCTGAGGACGCGCCTGAAGGACGACCTCCTGCTCTCGGCCACGCTCGACGCCGTCGACGATCGCCTCGAGCTGCGCTCCAATATCGGGCTCTGGACCCTCGGCACGGCCCTCGCCTCCGCCAGCCGCAGCGAGCTCGACGCGCTCTTGCTGCGGGGCCTCGCCCCTCGCTGCCGAGAGGCCTTCGACGCCTTCTGCAGCCTCTACCCCCGCGCTGTCCCGTGCCGTCCGCTGGCACTCGGCCGCCGCGCGCGCATCGACCAGGTCTGCGCCGCGCTGCTCTCCGCCCCCTGAGGCGAGGTCCTCGGGACGAGGCCACGAAGACCCGCTGAAGGCCTGGCGGTCAGCGCCCCGCGCGGTAGAGCACACCCCAGAGGTAGAGGTTGCCCGGCCCGATCGTGAGGAGGAGGTAGGTCAGGTACAGGGTCGGCGCGATGGGCGACAGGATCCCGGCGACCGCGATGGCGACGAGGTGATGGCTCGGGCCGACGATGGCGACCTGACGAAAGACCTCATAGCCGCCCGGACGGCCTTGCCCGGTGAGGCGCTCGGCGGTCTTCACGTAGTTGACCAGCATCAGGAAGAGGAGCTTCTCGAAGAGGGTCTTCTTCTGGTCGCGGTACTGCTCGAGGTCGCGGTCGATCGAGACGGGCTTCAGGCGCTGCTTCACGTCGTCGACGACACTGGACTTCCACGAGAACGAGACGAAGCCCGCGACCACGAGCAAGAAGGCCTCGAAGACGCCGAGCGGATAGCCACCGATGACGATGCCCGAGCGCGCGAGCACCACGACCATCGCGATGTGCACCGACAGGACCGTCGCGAGGTCCGCGACGCCGTCCAGCATGCGGCCGCGCCACGGCTTGTCCGACGGCGGCGAGAGGCGCGCGACCTCTCCGTCGGCGCAGTCGGTGACGACCATGCCGAGCAGCAGGAGGCCGCCCAGGACCGGCCAGAGGCCCGAGCCGGTGAAGCACAGGCCGGCCGAGACCCCGAGGCCAGCCGCGATCATCGAGACCTGGTCGGCCGAGAAGCCCCAGCGGTGAAGACCCCGCGCCATCCAGCGTGCGACCGGACGGCTCACCGAGGCGTCGAAGCGCTCGTCGAGAATCATCGGACGTGAGTCGGTCAGCGTTGCCATGTGAAGCCTCCGGGCGCTCGCTCGGCGCGCCCGACGCGTGCCAAGCAAGTTCCAGGCCCGTAACCTCTGCTCGTGATCTCCGCAACTTTCCAATGACGCGGCGCGTCACTGCGCAGCACTTTACGCACCCAGGCGCGCAACGTCGCGCGCACCTCGCGCCGCGTCCGAGGCCTCACTCGAACGGCAGCGGGGCCGGCGTGGCCCGCCCCGGCAGGGGGTTGGCCGACATGGTCACGGGTCGCACGAAGAGCAGCCCCTCGTCGGTGCCGACCCAGAGGCGCCCGCCACGGTAGGCCAGGGCCCACGCGAAGCCGACGTCGTCGGCGATCACCACGCGCCCCCCGAGTCGCGCCCAGAGCCCACGCGAGGTGGCCACCGCCAGGTCGTCGCCGGCGCCCGCCCACAGAGCGGTCGGGATGGCATCGGCCTCGAGCCCGGGGGTCGACACCGGCACCCAGGCGTCACCCTCACGACGCAGGATCCCGCGTTCGGCGTCGGCCACCAGCAGGCGACCCGACGGATCGCGGGCCAGAGCTCGGGCGTCTGGCGCGACCTCGGCGTTGGCCAGAATCTCGACGGCCTCGGCACCGCCGCCGAGACGCACGACCCCGCCCTTGCGCGCGACCCCGTCGACGGTGAAGACGGCCGGCTCCATCCGGTCGTAGGCGAGGTCGACGCGCTCGGTCGCACACGCCGCGATGACGCTGCCGTCGGCGTCGCGCACGAGGTCGCGGATGTCGCTCGAGGGGAGGCCCGTGATGTCCTCCTTGTCTTCCGAGGTCCGCACGTAGCGCTGCGCCGACTGCAACACGCCGTCGGCGAAGACGAGGCGAGCGGCGCCGCGTGGACCGCGATCGGCGAGCTGGGCCGAGTCTCCCTGCTGATGGCTCGTGCGGCCCGCAATCCAGAGCTCTTCGACCACGTCCCCGACCGTGTGGAGGACCGCCTCGGTGAAGAGCGACGGCCCAATCAGCGCCTGGTTGCCCGCGTAGCCCTCGACGCGCCCATCGCGCGGCGTGCCGAAGAAGAAGCCGTCGCGATAGGTGCCGAGCGCCATCCCGACGCCGAGGTCGACCGCGGTGACACCCGGGTCGACGACGATGCCTCCCATGCCGTCGCTCTGCGTGACGATGACCGGGTTCAGATCGAGGCCGCCCTCGGCCAGCACCGGACCGAAGCCGCTCTGCATGACGTAGCCCTCGCACGCGAGACCGCCGTTGTCGTCGCGGAGGCCGACCCAGGGGGACTGGCCATCGGCACCCCGAAGCCCGACCGCGCGCACGCCCGACAGGATCGGTCGCTCGTAGCGGACCTCGCCCGTGGCCGTGAAGCGCAGCGCGAAGAGGCCGCGATTGCGGAGGCGCGTCTCGCTGCAGGCGTCACTCATCGCCGCATAGAGCCGGCCATCCGACGCGTCCCACGCGAGGTGGTTCGCGTGCCAATGGACGAGCGGCGAGTTCCGCTGCGCGAAGCCGAGGGCCCGCGGCGGCAAGGTCGACAGGTCCAGCGCCACGACGCCGCCCCCCTTCAGTCCGCTGAGCTCGCTCCTCAGCTGGCCGCCGACAGCGAGCCGCTGGTGTTCGTCATCGAGCGCCAGGATCTGGGCTCCGAAGGGGCCCGCGCTGCCGCTGTGCGCGGTCGCCAGGGCGCCTTCTTTGAGGAGGGTCTGGGCCGTCTCGCCGTTCCAAACGATGACCCCGCCCTGCCCCGAGTTCCAGGCGCCGAGCGCGATGTAGGCCTCGCCGCGGGTCGGGTTCCAGACGATGTCTCCGACTCGTCCGGTGGGGAGCCCGCCCTCGCCCGGGGTCAGCACCTTCACCTTGCCGTCGACGCCCACGCGCACCACGCGCGAGGCCCCGTTGGTCGGGAAGTAGGCCGCGTAGACCGCGCCCGTGGCGGGGTCCACCGCGAGCTTGCCGAAGTCACCGCCGGTGTCGCCGTCCAGCGCGAGGTCGGTCCCGTCGGTCACCGACTCGACCGTGAAGGTGTCCTCGTCGAGACGGAGGAGCCCCTTGTCCGACGTCAGCCAGGCGACCGGACGCAGCCCATCACGGGCGATGGCGAGCTGGATCGGGATGACCGGCGCCCCCTCCAGGGTCACCGTGAACGGGGTCACGACGCCGCCTGCGCCCTCGTCGATCGCCACGAGGCCGGCATGCGTCACCGCCACGATCCCGACGAGATCGCCCTGCACGCCCGCGGTCGGGGTCGGCCCGAAGGTGCCGGGCTCGTAGAGATCGAAAGTCGAGTAGTCCTCGCGCGGGAGCTCTTCCTCGTAGTGGCGCACCGCGCCGGTATCGAGATCGAGCCGGTAGAGGCCACCACGGATGACCCCGGAGAGCGGCTCGGGCACGCCGCGGGTGCCGAGCCAGAGGCCGCGACCGACGCGCGACATCTGGATGATCGGGCCCCAGACGCGCGCCCCGTAGCGGTCGACCGTGAGCTCGGGGCCGAGCTCGCCGTCGGCGGTGTCTGCCGTGTCGCCCGGGTCGGTGTCGCGTGAGGTGTCGGCCGTGTCGGCGGCGGAATCGGCGGCGTCGACCGCGTCCGACGTATCGCCGGCGTCGACGTCATCGGTGCCGTCGGGGAGGTCGGCCCCATCGGGGTCGGTGTCACCGGGGGTTGTGTCGGCCGTGTCGCCACGGGTGTCGGTGCCGGCCGCCCCCTCGTCGCCGCAGGCCCCGATGCACGCGAGCCCGAAGAGGCCCGCGAGCACCAGAGCGGCGCGCGCAGCGAGAGTGTTGCCGGAAGAGAAAGAGGTGTTTGCTCGGGTTCGGACCGTCATGGGGGGCGACGTTGGAGATCGCGGACCCTCGATGCAAGAGGCCTCGTGCGAAAGTATGCAAGGCCCGAGGTCGGCGCCGTTTCCGGGCCTGAAGGACCTCGGTGAACTTGACTCGCCTTCGAGGCGAGCGTCACTTGTCCGCATGAAGTACCTCCAGGTCGCCGTCGGCAACGTTCACCTCGACCTCGGCGCCGGGCGCCGCGGGGTCGACATGGGTCCCTCGGCCATCCACCTCGCGGGCCTCGTGAAGGAAGTCCGAGGGCTCGGCCACGAGGTCGTCCAGAACTTCGAGGTCCTCGTGTCTTCGCCTGAGGTCGTCGAGGTCGGGGACCCCTCCGTGCGCTTCCTGCCGACCATCCTGGATGCGACCCGGCGCCTCGCCGACCGGGTCGAGGCCGCCCTCGACAAAGGCCACTTCCCGCTGGTCCTGGGCGGCGATCACTCGGTCGCCATCGGCACCGTCTCGGGCATGGCGCGCCACTTCCGAAAGCGCGGGCTGAGCCTCGGCGTCATCTGGGTCGACGCCCACACCGACATGAACACCCCGTCGACCTCGCCCTCCGGCAACATCCACGGCATGCCGCTGGCGGTGTTGCTCGGACACGGCCACCCCGACCTGGTCGCACTGGCCGGCGATCGCCCGGCCCTCGACCCCGAGCTCGTCTGCGTCATCGGCGCCCGTGACATCGACGCACGCGAGCGCGAGGTCATCCGCGAGACCGGCGTCCGCGTCTACACGATGAGCGAGCTCGACGACCGCGGCACGGCCGTCTGCGTGCGCGAGGCCATCGAGCGGGTGTCGAAGGCGACCGCCGGCATCCACCTCTCGCTCGACCTCGACGGCGTCGACCCCGACCACGCTCCAGGCGTCGGCACGCCGGTCCCGGGCGGCCTCGATCTGCGCGAGTCGCACCTCATCTGCGAGAAGCTCGCGCAGACCCAGCGGCTGGTCGGCCTCGAGATCGTCGAGCTGAACCCGATCCTCGACACCAGCAACCGCACCGGTCGGCTCGCGGTGTGGCTGGCGCTGTCGGCGCTGGGCAAGTCGATCCTCTGAACGGCGCCGCGCGCCGCTACTCGGCCGCGGGCACGGACTTGGGCCCGCGCACGAGCTTGCCCGGCATCGCTCCGGTCGGGGTCCCGTTCTCGACGATGACCTCGCCCGCACAGACCGTGGCCAGGTAGCCGACCGCGTCCTGCACGAGGCGCCGCCCCTGGGCCGGGAGGTCCCAGACCATCTCCGGCTTCTTGAAGGCGAGGCGCTCGTAGTCGATGAGGTTCAGGTCCGCGCGATAGCCCGGCGCGACGATGCCGCGGTCGCGGAGGCCGTACATCGCGGCCGTCTCCGAGGTCTGGCGCTTGACGATGTACTCGAGCGGGAGCTTCTCGCCGCGCGCGCGGTCACGCGTCCAGTGGGTGAGCATGAAGGTCGGCATGCCCCCGTCGCACACCGCTCCACAGTGGGCGCCCGCGTCGGAGAGCCCCATCCGGATGCGCGGGTGGCTGTGCAGCACGCGCAGGTGATCGAGGTTCTTGTTCGCGTAGTTGAAGAGCGGGAAGTAGAGCATCCCGCGCCCCTCGTCCGCCATGAGGGCGTCGTAGGCGATCTCCTGGGGGCGACGGCCGGTGGCCTGGGCGATGGCCGCGATGGAGCGCGACGGCTCGGGCTCGTAGTCGATGGTGTCGTTCGTCAGGTACATCTTGTCGAAGCTGCGCGTGACGAAGCCCGCGAAGAAGCCCATGTCGATCGGGGTCTCACCGAGCATCTTGGCGCGGAACTCGGGGTCGCGCAGCGTCTGGAGCTGCGCCTCCCAGGGGAGGTCCTTCAGCGTCTGCCACGAGGGGTAGGTCGCGAACGGGTGCGCCGTGCCACGCCAGCACATGACGATGCCGATGGCGCGCCCGGCGACCTGCCCGAACAGCGGGATGTTCGACGTCGCGGCGTCCTCGAGCAGGCCCAGGACCTTCTTCCAGAGGTCGGGCATCATGTCGGTCTGGCTCAGCGAGAAGATCACCGGCCGCCCGGTCTCGGCCGCCATGACCTTCATCCACTCGAGCTCCTTTGGGACCTGCGTGTGCTCCGAGGCACACTGGAAGACGCCGTGGCCGACCTCGGCCAGGACCTTGCCGATGCCGAAGAGCTCGTCGCGCGAGGCGAAGGTGCCGGGGACGAACTCGCCGTCGCTCGACTTGTGGAGCAGCGTGCGCGAGGTCGAAAAGCCAAGGGCGCCCGCGCGCAGCCCGTCGCGCACGATGGCGGCCATCTTGGCGATGTCGTCGTCGGTGGCGAGGTCGTTCTTGGCGCCGCGCTCGCCCATGACGTAGGCGCGCAGCGGGCCATGCGGAACCTGGGCGCCGATGTCGATGGCGCGCGGCATGCGGTCGATGACGTCGAGGTACTCGGGGAAGCTCTCCCAACCCCAGCGAATCCCCTCGTGCATCGCCGAGCCGGGGATGTCCTCGACCCCCTCCATGAGGGAGATGAGCCAGTCGTGCTTGTCGGGGGCGGCCGGCGCGAAGCCAACGCCACAGTTCCCCATGATCGCAGTCGTGACCCCGTGCCAGGTCGACGGCGTGAGGTACGGGTCCCACGTGACCTGCGCATCGAAGTGCGTGTGCATGTCGACAAAGCCCGGGGTCACCAGGTGGCCACCCGCGTCGAGCTCGCGCCGCGCCGGCCCGAGCTTCGGGCCCACCGCGACGATGCGACCGCCGCTCACGGCGACGTCCGCGTGCCGGGCCGGAGCCCCGGTCCCATCGATGAGCTTGCCATTTCGGATGACCAAGTCGTACATCGTTGCTCCCTGTGGGGTCCCTCATCGGACCCGGCCGCGCGCCGCGCGCGCCTCATGAGTATCCTATTCCCACACCTCAGGCAGCCTGGTTCCCACCAGGTCTTCTGCCGAACCCAGACTGGGCGGGCCGCGCTCTTGCGGAAGCGCACCCGCCCCGAAACCCTACATCAGCCCCCTCGAAAGTCTCAGATCCCGGCGGATCTGCGCCCGAAATGTGTGCCGTGCCGCGACACGAAACAATTGGGTGGTTTACTGTCGCGGCGCGCGCGCAGTGAGGTTTCGAGGCATCTTGAAGGTAGAACGCGATGTCGGCAACGGGCAATCAAAAAGTGAATGACGTTCGCAAAACCATCCCGCAGTCGCCTGGAAGGCTCTCCGGAGGGGCTTCGCAACAGGCCCCGGACGGCGGCAACGGCCATCATCCGCGCCCCGCCGAGGCCAGCGATTCCGGCCCGGTCGGGACGACCGACAAGCGGCGCGAGCGGCACGACAAGAAGCGCCAGTCGTACCTGGACGAGGCCATGGGGGTGGTCGTCGAGGACGGCATGGAGGGCCTCACCATCGCGCGGCTCGCGAGCCGCATGAACGCGTCGGTGGGCGCCATCTACCGCTACTTCCCCAGCAAGGAGGCGCTCATCGTCGGCCTGCAGGAGATGGCGATCGCCGACTTCCATACCTTCCTGGAGACGCGGCTCGCGGCCACCGATCGCCTCCTCGAGGGCGTGACCTCCCCAGTCCGCGCGCTCGGCCGCTTGATGGTCGCCTTTCGCGCCTACATCGACCACGCGCGCGCTTCGCCGCGGCCCCACCGCCTTGTCGACACCTTCCTCTCCTTCCCAGAGGCGATCCTCTCGGACTCGGAGGCGCGGGCCGTCAACGACCGGCTGCTGACCCCGATCCTCGACTCGTTTGCGGCCTTGCTGGCCGAGGCGTCGGCGGTCGGGGCGATCGAGCCGGCCGATGACGTCCAGCGCACCCACGTCGCGTGGGCCTTCGCGCATGGCCTCGATCACTTCCACAAGCGCGACCGCATCAGCCCCGAGCCGCTCAAGCTCGAGGCGCTCTTGCCGATCGCGCGCACCGCCCTCCTCCGCGGCTTCGGCGCCCGCACCGAGCTGCTGGCCCAGGCCGAGAAGCTGGTCGCGCCCTGAGCCCAGGGCCCGCGACACCGTCCCTTCTCAGTTCGGGCCGACGACGAGCTGCCGCCGCAGGTAGGCCCAGGAGAGCGGCTCGAAGCGCGGGCGATCGCCGGCGAGCGCCTCGAACCAGTTCACGCTGGCACCGGTCTGCATGACGTTCAGGCCGGCGGTGTCGATCTGGGCGTCGGGCGCGAGGGTCACGACCCAGTCGGCCTCGACGCCCGCGACGAGGCCCTGGGGAGGCAGGCCGGGCGGGACCAGGCC
>JAEUKJ010000264.1 GCA_016792665.1 Deltaproteobacteria bacterium
CCAGGGCACCGAACGCGATTGTGGCGTCGCCTCGAAGCGCTCTATGATCTCGGGGTTTCTCGTCACACCGGAGCCGCAATGACAGTCACCTTCATCTCCCGACTCGTGAGCCCCCTTCTCGCCGCCGCGCTGGTCCTCGCACCGAGCCTCGCCGGCGCCGCGCCCGTGCCGAAGGCCTCGCAGAGCGAGGCTGCCCAATGGCCCGTGCCGAAGGCCTCGAGCGAGGCTGCCCAATGGCCCCTGCCGGAGGCCTCGCAGAGCGAGGCTGACCAGTGGCCGACCGCGATGGACATCAAGATCAAGACCCTGACGGGCAAGATCTTCACGCTCGAAGTCGAGAGCCAGGACACGATCGAGACCGTCAAGGCGAAGGTGCAGGAGAAGGAAGGGATCCCGCCCGAACAACAGATCCTCAACTATGAGGGCAAGGACCTCGAGGATGGGCGCACCCTGAACGACTACAACATCCAGGCGGGCACGACGATCAACCTGGTCCTGCGCTTGCGTAAGATCTGAGCCGCGCGGTGCGTGACCTCGCGGCGGGACCTCGGCGCGTGCTGGGCACCCGCGCTCACTCCGTGGTGTGCGACACCCCGAGGTTGACGCGGCTCTCGGCGGACACCGCGATCGGCCCGGCCGGTGTCTCGACGAATGTGCGCGACACGCGCGCCGCCCACGACGGGACCTGGAAGAGGCCGATGCCCCCGAAATACGGAAACGGCTTTATCACCGTCGGGCTCACGACGATGTGACCCGCGGCATCGTCCGCCGCGCACGCGATGATGCCCGTTGGCGGTCGCCCATGCCACCCGAGCTGGAGCCGCAGCTCGACCCGCGACCCATCCCCGGCCGGCGTCCACGAGAACGTGGTGGCCACCTGGTCGGTGAGCTCGACCAGCCCGATATTGGGCACGAGCAGATCGGCCACGCCCGAGACCGCCGCCGTGAACGCCGGGATCGCATCGCCGGCCGCGCTGACGGTGATCGCATCCCCAGCCGCGAAGAGCCCATCGCTGGGAGGCTCGGGCGTGGTGACGTATTGCCCGTCGCCGACGTGCTTGGCGGTGTAGGGCCCCTTCGCGAGCCCGGTGATAGTGATGTCACCCGCCGAGACGCCGACCGCGTAGTCAGCGCAGCGCGCGTTCGCGTCACAGACCTCTCCCTCGCCGCACGCCGGCTCGCAGCTCGCGTTCGCCGCCAGATAGACCCTGCACGCGCCGTCCTCGGCCGCGAGCCGATACGCCTCCGGGCTCACGCGGTCGCGCAGCGCGACGTACACCCACGACCCCGCGACTTCCCCGAGCCCGCCCGAATACTGCTCGATGATCTCGACCTCCCCCGCGGTCCCGAAGAGCGGGTCGACCTCGCCGGGCTCGCTCGTGTCGGCGTCAGCGGTCTCGCCGTCATGAGTGTCGCCGTCGTCCGCGTCGGGAACGGGCCAGCATCCATCAATGGAACCCCCGACCCACTCCGGGCACCCGAAGCGATCGGTGACCTGGGTCCAGCCAACCGGTGGCGCATCGCACACGGACGGGCAGCTCCCATCAATGCGGTTCCCGCCGAGCGCGAAGCAGTTGCACGAGGGGGCCTCGATGGGACAGCAGACCGAGTCGACGTCGGCGTCCTCGCCGAGGGTGTCGATCGGCTCATCAGCGTCCGCGCCGTCGCCCGTCCCATCGCTCGTGTCGCTCGTGTCGACGGGGGTAAGCGTGTCCTGCGCCGAGCCGTCGCCCCCGCAGCTCGCGCCCACGAAACAAGCCAAGCCCAACGCGGTCAGTGTCGGTGTGATGAGGTCTCGCATGCGCCGACGCTATCGACCTCGCCGCCCCGGCGCAACCCCACACCCGCCCCGCCGATCATCCCTGCTCGGGCCATGGCTGGACCGCCCAGCGATCGGTCACCTGGGCGAGCTGACGTTCGGACAGCGTGCCGTCGCGAATCATCTGCTCGAGCGCTTCTCGTCCCCCAATCGGCTTGTCGTCGAACCATTGCCTGCGCTCGAGCCGGCTCGCGATCTGCCCGAGGTCCCGCCCCTCGATGTGCGCCGCGACCAGGGCCGAGATGAACCGCTCCCGCCGTCCACGCGACGCGCGCCAATCGCCAGAGGTGATCGGCGCCGCCTGGTCCAGAGGGCCGGCGTAGACATAGGTCCACGCGGTCCGCACCCGCCCATCGCCCATCCCGACCTCGATCGCCAATCGCTCGTAGAGGTTGTCCGGCGCCCCCGGCGCTATGAAGCCCTCGATCTCGTCGAGCACCTCCAACGCGCGACCGATGTCCTCGAACTTCACGAGCTCGCCCTGCACCAGCCCGTGCGACGGCTCGAGCGCGAGCCCCGGGTAAGCCCCCAGGTCCCACAGCGTCCCGGCGGCCTCGGCCATGAGGATGGCCGTCGGCGCCAGCTCGCGTATCACCGCTCCGCGCTCTTCCCCGCGGAGCAGGGTCCCGTAGACGAACACACCGTCGATCACGACCCACCTCCCGCGTTCTTGATGGCCTGCTCGAGGGCCTCCGTGGGGAGCCCATGCGCGCGATAGCCGCGACGTACGATGTCGGCATATTCGCGCGACGGCTTCGTCACCACCCGCTCCTCGGGTCGCCCGATGTAGGTGATGGCGTCGAGCCGCAGCCGAAATCGTACTGTCGATGCTTCATCGCGATCTCTCCTCATGACACCAACAACCGGTCCCTCGGCACTTTGCCGCCGTCGAGGCGAACCTGCCCGGACCCTCCATGTGACTCTGACCTCGACACCTCCTCTACGGGAAGAGGTCGCGGAGGCGGCGGCGGAGGTCGTGCATGCGCTGCGGGTCGTCGGGGTCCTTGGTGGCGGCGATGAGCTTCTCGCGACCCTTGCGGGATCGCTCGATGAGGCCGAACTCCTCCCAGGCCGACAGCGCGTGCTGGAAGTTCACGTTGGACGCGCTCTCGGGGCACGAGATGTCGCCGACCTGGTAGCGCCGCTTGCCGAGGTCCTGGGCGAGCGCGATGAACTTCGCCTCTGGCAGGGGCTCCTCCGCGTGGAACTCGAGCGCCTCGGCGATGAGCCAATAGGCCTCGATCCACGGGGCCAGCGCGCGGTGGAGGAGCTCCATCGTGTTGGCGCCACTCTCGGGGATGCGGATCTCGACGGAGCTGAAGTCCTCGCCAGCCACGCGCGCGATGAGGCCGCCCTGGTCGAAGCGCCCGAGGGTCTCGACGAACTGCGAGGCGAAGCCCTTCTCGGGGTCGAAGATGAACTCGTACTGGAAGGTCCGTGACAGGAACGCAGCGGCCTCCATGACGCGGGCCGCGTTCGTCACGCCGCGCTCCAATGTGCCGCGGATGGCGGCCGCGATGATGGCTTCGGCGATGAAGAGGTGGACGATGTTGTTCTTGTAGAAGTCGAGGTTGATGCGCGCATCGGTGATGGGCACATAAATGGTCTCTTCGTCGAAGACGTGGGCCTCGACGTGCTTCACCTTCACCATGCGCTTCAGCGACTCGTCGATGGCCGCCTCGATGGCGATGCCGCGCGCACGCGCCAGCGGCGAGCTCTCGCCCAGCGCAAAGCGCAGGTGCACCATCCCGGCTTTCTCCATCATGGCGCGCGCCTCGGCGATGCTGTCGCGGTGGCGCTTCATGCCGTCCTCGATGGTCTTGGAGAGCCGCGCGTTCTTCATGACCGCGATCTCCAGCATCAGCCCGACGCGCGCCAGCAGCGTGTCGCGCGAGATGCCGCGCTTGCCGTGGAAGAGCAGCGCCGCCGCTACGAGCGCGCTCGGCGTGACCATCGCGACCTTGTTGATGGCGTCGCTGACGCGGTAGCCCAGGCGCCGGAGGAACAAGTTGTCGGGGTCGTGTTGTCGCCCTGTCTGCCGCGCGTTGTGTTTCGCCTGCTGCTCCTCGAAGCGCGCGAGTGCCTCTCGGCAGGAGATCGGCTCGCCGAAATTGACATACAGGCGGCCATATTTCGCCCATAGCACTTTGGTCGCCGAGAGCAGGGCCCCAAAGTTCTCCTTCTTCTTCTCGCCGCCGCCGAGCTCGCGAGAAAAGGCTTTTTCTTCGATGACTTGCTCGTAGCCGACGTAGACCGGGACGAAGTGCATGTCAGGGGCGGCACCGGACTTGATGGCGTCGACGATGACCTTCAAGACGCCGAATTTCGGCGCGAGCATCTTGCCCGTGCGCGAACGTCCGCCCTCGATGAAGAACTCGATCCAATATCCCTCCTGGACCAGCTTCTTCAGATATTCGCGAAACGCCAGCGTGTAGCCCTTGTTGTCCTTGAACGAGCGCCGGATGAAGAACGCGCCGGCGCGGCGGAACAGGCGGCCGACCGGGAAGAAGTTCAGGTTCGAGCCGGCGGCGATGTGCGGCGGGATGAGGCCGTTGGTGTAGAAGATGTAGGACAGGACGAGGTAGTCGATGTGGCTGCGGTGGCACGGCAAGAGCACGAGCGGTGACTTGCGTGCGGCCTCGCGGACCTTCTCGAGCCCGTCCTGGTCGATGACGATCTCGTGGTAGATGCGGTTGAAGACGAGCGTCATGATGATGCACGTCATCTCGATGGTGAGCATCGAGAAGTCCGCGGCCATCTCCTTCAGATAGCCGGAGACCTCCTTCTTGATGCGCTCCTCGGGGACCGCGAGCTCCTTGGCCATCGCGGCCATGGCGGTCTCGACCTCGGGGTTGGCGAGGATCTCCTCGCGGATGTCGCGCCCGCTCTTGAGGACCGGCCCCTTGATGACGCGCTCTTCGAGGGACAGGTTGCGCAGCACCTCGGCGCGCAACTTGACCGACAGTGCCTCGAGATCGCGCACGTCGCGATGACGCTCGCAGAACTCGCCCACATCGATGGGCTTGCCGACGCGGACGAAGGCGCGTCGTCGATTGAGGAGGAAGTTCAGGATCTTACGGAGTCGGCTCGGGGCCTCGGGGTTGCCGAAGACCTGCTGCCAGAAGGACTTCTTGTGCCGCTCGGGGTCGTGCACCCAGATGAGGAGCTGCGGGACGATCGAAATTGGCCGGGCCTTGGCACCGCCGCCCCCGCGCGCCGCGCGCACCATGCGCTCGAGCTGTGCGGCGAGGACCGTCTCGAGGAAGGAGTTGCCGGCGGCCTCGGCGCTGGCCCACGGCCAGATCGTTCGCGTCTTCAGGAACACGAGACTCGCGCGCTGGCGCGACAGTGCGTACGCCACGCGCTCGTGCGGCTCGAGGCGATGTCGGTAGTAGCCGACCAGCCGCCTCAGCCCGTGCAAGATGATCGCCCAGAGGGGGCGGAAGAACAGCATCGTCGAGATGGTGTTGGCGACGAAGGCCAGTGGCAGCCCGCGGCGCGACAACGCGTAGTTGAAGTAGAGGTAGTCGAGGACGCTGTGGTGGTTCATGACGTAGACCACGTCGCCCTCGCGCTCGAGGTCGCGCACCGTCTGCGCGTGGCGCTCCTCGAAGCCGACCTTCCTGAAGGCGAGCCACATGAAGATGCGCACGAGCCAGCTCGGGCGCGCCAACATACCGGTCTCGTTCAGCACGCGCCGGTCGTCGATGCCTGCGAAGCGCTCGGGAGCGTGGTCGGCGAGTCGCGCTTCGAAGGCGGGATCGATGGCCACGCGGCTCTCCTGGCTCGGAGGGTCACGCCTCGGGGCAGGCGGTGAAGCCGGGTCGTCGCCTCGCGCGGCGGCCGAGGTCTGGGCCACATCGGTCACGTCGCGCGTGATAGCACGGGTGTCGGCCGTCGGCCATCTTCCATAGGATGTCGCGGGCGTTCAGAGCGCGCGTGCATCGGGGCCACGAATGGGGCTATGCTGGCCGCCATGCGCTCGGTCGTCGTCATTCGCAACCCCCAGGGCGGCATCGCCGAACTCGGCCACGGTGATCTCATCGGTCGCCTCGGTCGCGCCGAGCTCCGCATCGACGACCCGCGCGTCTCCGAGGCGCACGCCATGGTCAGCCTGCGCGCCGAGACCTTGAAGCTCGTGGCTCTCCGCGGGCGGTTGAAGGTCGAGGGGCGCCCGGTGTCCGAGGTCGTCCTGGCGGTGGGGCAGGTCATCGAGCTGGCCAGCGGGGTCGAGCTGCGCATCGAGGACGTGGTCACTCCCGAAGAGGTCCTGGGGCTCGAGGGCGAGGGCTTGCCTCGGCAGCCTCTCCACGGCGTGGTCTCGCTCTTCACGCTGCCGCGCCCGCGCCTCGAGCCCGGCTTCCACGCCCAGGCCGACGCGACGTTCTGGGGCGAGGAGGCGAGCTGGCGCGTGGCCGTCGGCGGGCAGCCGGCCCGTGACTTCGCGGCCGGTGACCGCCTCCAGATCGGCGACCTCGCCTTTCGCGCCGTGCTGATCCCGTTGGCCCAGGCCGCGTCGAGCCCGACTGTCAGCGCGGCCGCCCCGGTCCGCATCGTGGCGAGCTATGACACGGCGCAGATCCACCAGGGCGGCCTGGTGTGCATGTTGGCCGGCGTGCCGGCGCGCCTCTTGTCCGAGCTGGTCGCGTTCAAGGGGCCGGCGGCGTGGGAGGTCCTCGCCCAGGAAATCTGGGGAGCCGCGGCCGAGCGCGACGCGCTGCGCACCCGCTTCGACATGGCGCTCTCGCGACTCCGCAAGCGCTTTCGCGACTCGGGCGTGCGCGGTGACCTGGTGGTGATGTCGGGCACGGGCCAGATCGAGCTCGTCCTGCGCGACGGGGACGTGGTCGAGGACTGCATGTGAGCGACGAGCGGCCCGCGCCAGCAGAGGTCGCGATCTCCGGAGCCTTTGCAGCGTCCAGCGCGGCCGGGTCCGACCACGCGGGCGGCCATCCAGTCGGGGCCGGGCACCCGTTCGAGACCGTCGAAGGT
>JAEUKJ010000277.1 GCA_016792665.1 Deltaproteobacteria bacterium
CGCGACCTCGGGCGCCGCGAGGACGCGCTGCGGTGGCTCGAGCGGGCGGAGCGTGAGACGCCGGTGGCCGATCTCTCGCTGGAGCTCTTCCGCGTGCGTCTCGAGGCCGGCGAGGACGATCTCGCGTCGGCCGCTGCCGAGCGTGCAATCGCGCGGCGCGTCAACGCGAGCGGGTTCGGGCGCATGGGCGACTCGGCGGTCGCGGCGGCGCTCGAGCCCATCATGAGCGAGCTCATCGGTGGCGGACGTGCCGCGCTGGCTCGTGAGTTCGCGCGCCGCGTCGCGGTGACCTTCGGGCCGAGCCCCTCGATGCGACTCTTCGCGGCGCTGGCGATGGTGTCCGACAACGACGTCCCGGGCGCGCTCGCGGAGCTCGACGGCCCGATGCCGAGCTGGCGCGTGAGCCGCGACCTCATCCCGCTGTTCAAGAACGTCCTCGAGCAGCTCGTCGCGAGGGGGCACATCGACCTCGCCCTGGGGCTCGTGACCCGCGCCCGCGAGACCGGCTCCGAGCGCGAGCTCCTCCTCGCCCAACTCCGCCTCGCCGCGCGCGCAGGCTATCCCGAGGTCGCCCTCGCGGCCGCACGCCGCCTGGTCGCCGAGGTGCCGACCCTCAACACGTGGGTGGTCGGCGACGCGCTCGTGGCCGAGCGCATGCCAGGTGCCGCGTGGGGCGCGGACGGCACCTTTGCCCCGCTGCGCGACGCACTCGGCAAGCTCCCGAACGGGGCCGCCCTCGGTCGCGCCGCCATCGCTGCGCACGAGCGCGGCACCGACGCGGTGCTCGCGGCCATTCCACGCACGCGCGAGGACGTCGTCACGGCGCGCCAGCTCACCGCCTCGTTGGCCTCGGTCGAGCTGGGGTCCGCGGCGCACCAGCGCGTCGTCGAGGCCCTCCTCCCGCTCTTGGCGCAGGCGCCCGCCGACCCGACCTACACGCGCCTCGCGGTCCTCGCGGCGGCCGCGGTCGACGCGTCGAGCGGCCGCATCGGCGAGCGCGTCGGGGTCGTGGTCGACCAGCTCCTCCGCGCGAGCCCCGATCGCGCCAAGCTCATCCGCAGCCTCGGCGCTCAGCTCGTCAACGCCCAGCGCTTCGCCTCGGCCAGCGCGCTCTACGAGCGGCTCCGCGACAGCGACGCGGGGGATGGAACCCTCGCCCGGAGCGCGCTCGCGGCCGCGCTGACTGCCGGCGACCGGGCCGCCGCCACGCGCTGGATCGAGTCCGCCCTGGGTCGCGCGCCCTCGGCCGCTTCGCTCACCCTGCGCCTCGGCCTCGCGGACGAAGCACTCGCTCAAGTCGTCGGCGACGACCCGGCCTCGAAGGTCGCGCTCGAGGTCGCGCGCGATCTGTTGGCAGCGACCGCCGGTGACCCCTCGGGGCTCCCCGCGCCCGAGGCGTGCGAGGGTCGCATCTCGTGTGGCTCGGGTCGTGCGCTCCTGGGCGCGCGCATCGCGCTGGCCGAGGCACGCGATGCGGCGGGCTGGGGCCGCGCCCGTGAGCACCTCGAGGCCTGGGTCAAGATCGCTCCCGACGAAACCAGCGCGCGCGTCGACGCCGCCGAGCTCGTCCTCGTCTCGGACGCGAAGCGGGCCGGGTCCTCGGGTTCGGCGCCCGGGCAGGCCCTCGCGAAGCTGCTGCTCGAGCCCCTGCTCGCGCGCGAGAACCCGCCGGTCGCCGCGCTCGAGCTGGCGGTCGAGCTCGCGCCCAGTCGCGACGCGGCCGACGTGGCGTGGAAGCGTCTCGAGGGGCGCTTCGTCCTGGCGCCCGGGGCGGCCCGCACGCGTCGCATCATCGCCCACCTGGTCGCGCTCGATGCGCGCGAGGCCGAGGCACGACCGGGGCCGCTCACGGCCCTCTGGAAGGCGATGCCCGTCGCCCCGCGCCGAGCCTACCTGCTCGAGCTCATGGCCGGGCGCAACGCCCATCGCGAGACGCTCGGGCCCGAAGCGGCGTCGCTGCTCGCGGCCGAGCTCGCGACCGCGGCCGTCACCGACCCGATGGCCGTGCGGCTCGAGCTCCAGCGCGGGCGCATGGTCGGCGATCGGCGCGGCGCGCTCGCCTCGGCCGAGCACGCACTGACCGTGGCCCCCTGGTCCACCGAGCTCACGGCCCTCCTCGCCGAGAGCCTGGCTCTGGACGACGGCTCTTCGTCGGCCCTTGCGCGCGCCAGCCAGCTCCTCGACGGGGCCTTGGCGCGCCCTCCGGAGACCTCGCTCACCGGGGCCGAGGAGCGCCTTCAGACGCCCACGGTGCACCCCGCCGTCTACGAGTCCCTCGCCATCGTCGAGGCCGCCCGCGGTCGCCTCGCCGAGGCACGCGATGCCCTCGGCCGCGCGCTCGCGAGCAACGACGCGACCTCTCCCGAAGCCGTCTACGACCGCACCGCGCGGCTCCTCTTCGCGCACCCGACCTTGACGACGCTTGCCCCAGCCTCGCTCGCGGAGTGCGCCCGCCGCGCCTCGCCCGCGTGGTCGGGACGTGCGGCCGCCCGGCTCGTCGGAGAGTGAGCGCGCGCGACGTTTCCATATCGCCGCTTCAGGACGGGCGCTGCGTCGCCAGGTCGAGCTGTGAGAGCGTGCGTCCGCCGTGCGCCACCACCCACAGCGAGTGGGTCGCAAAGGCCACGAGGCTCGCCCCGAGGATCGACTCGGCTTCGGGCAGCTCGCAGTCGCGCAGATCCGGCAACTCGATGAGGGCCGTGACCTCCTGACCCGCCGAGCCCTCGTCGCCAGAGCCTACCACGCGATGAATGAGCGCCAGGTCGGAGCTCGCCCCGATGAGGCGATGGAAGTCGGCGAGCTGCCCGGTCGGCTCCTCGGTCCCGACCTCGAACGCCAAGAGGCGGCGCGCGTTGCCGGTCGTGCTCGCGCCGCTTGCGCCGCGCGTCGCTCCGGCGCCGCCGATGACCGGCACGAGCAACGTCTCGCCCGCGATTCGTCCGAGCTCGAGGCCGAGCCCCTCGAAGCGCCGCGTCAGAGGCGTCCCGGTGCGGGCATCGAAGCTGCGCACCGCGTCCGAGGTCGCGAGGTCCACCAGACCGCCGGCGCCCCAGAGGTCGCTGACGCCGACCCCCGCGAGCTCGACGCGCCAGAGGACGCTGGCACTCGTCTCGTCGAACCCCAGCAGCGTCGCCCCGCCGTCGTGTTCGGCCGCCGCGACCACGGTGCGGTTGGTGCGCCGCCAGTGGGTCTCGAGCGCGCGACCGAGGGGGTCGGGGAAGAGGCGTGGCACGTCCCCGTCGACCGGGTCGTAGACCGCCAGGAAGGGGCCGAGACCTTCGAGCGCGCCCTGGGTCTCGCCAAAGCGCACCCAGACCTTTCCGCCCAGCGCGCCGATGGCCCCGCGGATGGTCGAGCCGACGACCTGGATCGGGGCTCCCACGGGCACGCCGGTCACGACGTCCAGCACCACCACGCGCTCGCCGTCCATCGGCACCGCGAAGAGAGTCTGGGTCCGCTGCGGGTCGCCCGAGACCACACCCTCCAGGAGGCGCTCCCAGACCGTGCGGCCCTCGCCATCCAGGCGTCGCACGACACTCGCGGCCGGCACCTTCCCTGGCTCGCTCGCGTCGAGCACCACCACGACCCCGTCCGCGACCGGCGTCGGCGCGCGCCGGACCTCTCCGTCCAACCAGAGCTGCCACGCCAGCCGCACCCGCTCGGGTGGCCGTCGCGGGACCTCTGGCACGGGAATTCGCAGGAGCTCCCCGCCGCCCTTGGAGGGCACCGCTTCGGGTGGGCGCGCTTGCGACATCGGACTCCTCGTGAGGGAACGCAAAGAAGATAGGCGGGGCCCGGGGACCCCGCAAGTTTCCGAGCACACGCACCCGAGGGCCGCCTGCCCCCGTCCTGCGTGGCCGACCGGGCCGCTGTCGGCAACCTGCGCGCCGCGCCTGGGCACGGGCCCGGCCACGCGTGAGGAGCCCGGCTTGCTCGGGCCAGCGCGCACGGCTATGAACGGTTCATGAGGTGGCTCGAAGCGGCGCTGGCGTTGGCGGTCTCGATGAGCGGCTGCGGCGACGCGGCCCAGGGCCCCGGCGATGGGGACGCGACCGGCGACGCCCCCGACACGTCGCCCGACATCGTGCCCGACACGGCCGACACGGCCGACCTCGGCGACACCGCCGTCGACGCGGACGACACCGCGGTCGACGCGAACGACACCGTCGCGCCGCAAGACACGCGCGACGCCTCCGACCTCTCCGACGCGCCCGACACCGCGTCCCCCGACGTCGAGCCGCGCTGCGGCGACGGACACCGCGACCCCGACGAGGCCTGCGACGACGGCGACCTCGACGACCTCGACGGCTGCGACCGCGCCTGCGCCCTGGCCCCGACCGTCCCGCCTCCCACCGCGGGCGACGTCCTCCTGAACGAGCTCATGATCGACCCGGCCGCCGTCTCCGACCGCCGCGGCGAGTGGCTCGAGCTCGTCAACCTCACCGCGACGCGCCTCAACCTCTCGGGCTGCGAGCTGCGCGACGACGGCACCGACCGCGTGCCCCTCTCGCGCCCCGGCGGCCTCGCCCTCGACCTCTCCGCGCTGTTCGTCCTCGGCGCCAACGGCGACAAGGCGCAGAACGGCAAGGTCACGGTCGACTTCGTCTATACAACGATGTTGTTGGACGACCGCACCGATGCCGTCGCCCTGGTCTGCGACGGCGTCGTCATCGACCGCGTCGCCTGGACCCCGTACACCTGGCCCATCATCGGCGGCCGCGCCCTGGCCCGCGACCCCTCGCGCCGCTTCGCCGCCGCCAGCGCCGACCTCACCGCCTGGTGCGCCGCGACGACCGTCTACGGCGCGGGCGACCGCGGTACCCCGGGCCAGCCCAACCCGACCTGCCCCCAGCTCGACCGCAGCATCGACGCCTGCCGCCTCGTCTCCGCCCCGGTCGTCACCGACTTCGTCGACCACCCCATCGACTTCCGCGTCGAGGTCGAAGAGCGCGGCCTCACCGACCTCACGAGCGGCGTCGACCTCTCCCCCGAGCTCGTCGTCGAGATCGGCCTCGCCCCCGCCTCGGACACGCCGACCTACACCTGGTCGCGCGCCCTCCCGCTGGCAGGCTACGTCGCCGCCCCCGGGAGTGCCACGGACCCATGGGTCGGCGCCGTCGCATCGACCGAGGTCGGCGACTACCGCGTGCTCGCCCGCGCCAGCCGCGACGGCGGCCTGACCTATGCGCTCTGCGATCCCCAGGGCCTCACCGCGACACCGACGCCGGTCCACCTCATGCTCGGCCCGACACCGTGCGCCGCGGTGAGCTGCGACGCCCCACCGGCCCCCACGTGCACGCCCGATCAGGTGCACGTCGCCGGCGCCGCAACCCCAGGCACCTGCGTCCCGCTCTCGGGCCCGCCGCTCGGCACGCGCTGCGACTACACCGGCGAGCTCATCGACTGCGGTCGCCTCGGTCGTCGCTGCGAAGAAGACCCCGCGCTCGGCGCCGTCTGCGCGTCCGTCCCGCGCGGCCCGCAGCCCGACGAGCTGGTCCTGAGCGAGCTCCTCGTCCACCCGTCGTCCACGCTCGGCGCCTGGTTCGAGCTGACCTCGCTGGCCGACGAGCCCCTCTTGTTGACCGGCTGCACCTTCACCGTCACCGATGCCTCGTCCCCCGAAACGCCGACCGCCTGGACCCTCCTCGAGCCCACCGTGATCGGTCGCCGCGCGGCCCTCGTCCTCGGCCAGAGCCTCGACCCCAGCGCCAACGGTGGCGCGCCGATCGACCGCGCCTTCGATGAGGCCCTCGTCCTCCCCGCCGCTGGCACCCTCGCGGTCGACTGCGATGGCCTCGGCGATCCCGAGGACAGCGTCTCGTGGGACGCGACCTGGCCCCTCCAGGCGGGCGGTGCCGCCTCGCTCTCGCCCTTCCGCTTCGACGCCGCTTCGAACGACACGTCCGACGCCTGGTGTCGCTCCGCCCTGGCCTTCGGCGACGGCGATCGCGGCACCCCGGGCGCGCCCAACCCGAGCTGCCCCGGCGACCTCGTGCCGGTCGAGGTCTGCCGTGTCGCCGGCCCCGCCGTCCTCGCGCCACCCGCCGGCACGCTCGCCGAGGTCTCGGTGCGCCTCATCGCGCGAGCTCTCACCGGCAAGACCGTCAAGACCGATCCGAGCGCGCGCATCCGCGTCGAGACCGCGCTCGTCGTCCGCGGTGCCTCCCCCTCGACCGCTGCGACCTGGACCCCGGCCCAACCGGACACGAGCTGGTCGGCGGTCGGCGCGGGCGTCGACGCCGCCGAGGACCGCTACCGCGGGGTCTTCACCGTCCCTGCGCCGGGCGCCTGGGACCTCTATGTGCGCGCCACGGCCGACGGTGGCAACAGCTGGTCCTACGGCGACCTCGCCGGTCTCCTCGTGCCGAGCTCCGTCGGCCAACCGACCCGCGTCGACCCCGTCGCCTCGGCCTGCGGTGGCGCCCCGTGCGCGATCCTCCCGGCCCCACGCTGCGAGTCCGGGACCGCCCGCATCATCGCCGCCGAGGCCCCCGCGACCTGCACCCTGGGCGCTGCGAGCGAGGCGGTCTGCACCTTCGTCGAGCGCGTCGCCACGGACTGCGCAGCGCTGGGGGCGACCTGTCGCGACGGCGTGTGCGTCGACTTCCCGCGCCCGCCCGCACCCGGTGAGCTGGCCTTTTCCGAGCTGATGATCGCGCCCGGTACGAACGAGCTCGGCGAGTGGCTCGAGCTCACCAACGTCAGCCCCGACACCCTCGATCTCCGCGGTTGCGTCCTCGAGTCCGACGGGCCCTCCTCCATCGAGGGAGCCCAGCCCGAGTCCTTCCCCTTCCCACCACCGCCCTCATCGCTGGCCTACGTGGTGGGCCGCGGCGCTGCCGTCACCCTCGCGCGCAGCCCCACGGTGAGCGTCAACGGCGGCGTCTCGCCGCTCGCCGCGATGACCTCCATCGCGCTCGACAACCGCGCCGACCGCGTCGAGCTCTTCTGCCCCGACGCTGACGGCGTCCTGCGCGCGATCGACCGCGTCGTCTGGGACGCCGACGACGACTGGCTCGTCCCGGTCGGCACCTCGATCCAGCTCTCGGGCGCCTGGCTCGACGCCGCAGCGGCCGTCACCAACGACCTCGCCGACGCCTACTGCGCGCCCGGTCTCCCGACTCCGCGCGTCGCGAACCTGGTCTGCCCGGGCGACCGCCTCCTCGACGACTGCCGCCTCGAGGCCGTGCCGGCCGCCATCGGGGCCGATCTCCCGCTGGCCTATGCGGTCCGTCTCTTCGACCCGGGCGTGACCGATCTGCGCCCCGGTCCCGACGTCGCGACCGGCACGCTGGTCTCCGTCGGCCTCGGCCCCGCGTCGGAGAACCCGCGCTCGTCGCTCGCCTGGACCTGGACCGAGCTCGATGCCGACCCGCTCTGGGAGGACGCCTCAGACCCCGAGGCCCCGCTCTGGGACGGCTGGGATCGCTGGGCCGGCGCGTCGATTCCTACCCTGGTAGGAAACCTCCGCGTCCTCGGTCGGGTCTCGCTGGATGGCGGTCAGACCCAGGTCTTCTGCGGTCCCGCGGGCCTCGCCACGACCGCTGTCGACGGCGCCTCCGTCAACGTCGCCCCTGGCGTGTGTGCCCCCAACCCGTGCACCCAACCCCCGGCCGCGACCTGCTCGGGCGCGACCCTCACCGGGCGCCTGCCGATCGGCACCTGCCCCAGCGACGGCCTCGCGGCGTCCTGCCAGTACCCGACCCAGGTGTTCTCGTGCGCGACGTATGGCGGCTGCAACGCCGCGACCGCCGGCTGCAACCTCGGGCCTGCGCGCCCGAGCGTCGCGGGTCAGGTCATCTTCACCGAGGTCATGCGCGACTCGGTCCTCCCCGCGCCCGATCTGGGCGAGTGGGTCGAGGTCAAGAACACCGACGCCGTCCCGCTCGACCTCCGCGACTGCGAGCTCGTCAACGCGCGCGGCGATCGCACCGTCATCCGCCGCGGCGTCCCCGAGGTGCTCGCGCCGTCTGGCCACATGGTCTTTGCGCACCGCGCCTCGTCCTCCGAGAACGGTGGGATCCCGCTCAACAACGGCACGCCCCGCAGCCTCGGCGACCTCGTCCTCGGCAACGGTGGCGACACGCTGAGCCTCGTCTGCGGCGGCGTCGAGATCGACCGCGTCACCTGGGGCTGGGACTGGCCCGGCAGCGTGGGCATCGCGATGCAGCTCGACCGCAACAAGGCGAGCGGCGCGCAGAACGATCTCCGCGCCAGCTGGTGCGCGGCGACTCCCGTCTACGGAGGGCTCGGCCAACGCGGCTCGCCCGGTACCCTGAACCTCGCCTGCCCCTGACGTCGCCAGAGGCGTGTCCAGCTGCACGAGACGCCGTTCCACCTGACCCTCGAGGCCCCCATGTCCGAGCGCTCCGACGACCCGACCGCCAGCCCTCTGCCGAAGCTGCCGGCCCCGTACCCGGCCAAGAACCCGAACATCCAGGAAGGCTTGGAGGGCGCTCTCCGCGCGCTGCGGCCCGCCCTGTACCAGGTGCACGCCGACCACGCGCGCGGCATGCAGGTCGAGTTCGAGCAGGCCGTCATCGTCCAGTGCGTGCTGCGGGTCCTCATGCTGAAGGGCTTCATCACGTCGCAAGAGCTCGACGAGATCTACCCGAGCATGCACCAGATGATGCTCGAGCTCCGCGAGAAGCAGCTCACCGGGCCTCGCCTCTCGGACCCGGCCGATCCCACCCTCGACCCCAAGGACCTCGACTGCGGCGCGCACCACCCGACCTGCGGTGCCGCCTGCTGTTCGTCCTTCAGCGTGCTGCTCACGACCGACGAGGTCCGCTCGGGCAAGTACCTCTGGGACCTCGCCTACCCCTATCGCCTGCTGGTCGACAGCGACGGCACCTGCGTCTACTTCGACCGCGACAAGCTGGGCTGCAGCATCTGGCAGGATCGCCCCACCGCTTGCCGGGTCTTCGACTGCCGCACCGACGGCCGCATCTGGGACGAGTATCCCTCGCGCCGGCTCTCGGTCGACGCGATGGCCGCGAAAGCACGCCTCGCGGCAGCCCGCACCAGGCAAGCGCCCGAATAGCCCGACCGAAGCCAGGCAACCCGATGACCCGCAGTGGCGAGGCTCGCCGCCGCGTCGACAATCCCTTGGCGTCGAGGCTCGCTCAACGCCCGCGCAACGTCAGCGCGCGCCCTTGGTCGGCGGGGCGACCGGCTCGAGGCCGATCGTCCGCTCGGGCGGCTCGGGCTGCGGCCCGGCGATGAGTCCCGCGATATCGGGATCGACGCCATCGACCCACTCGCGTCCCTTGGAACGGCGCTCCCGCGTCTCGGCCTTGCGGACGCCCTTGTCCTGGGCCTTCTGCTGGCGGGCCTTCTCTTTCTCGCGCTTCGCGATCGTTGTGCCTGGCTTTGCCAAGGTTCACTCCATTCTCGGGTGTGTGCAGCCATGCTGAATGGATGGCCGCTGAGCTCCGGAGCGCGTCCGCCATGCGGCGTCACACTCGGGCGATCCTACTCGTCGGTGTCGGCGTCCTTGCCGTCATCCTTCGCCCAGAACGGCACCTCGTCGTCGCCGTCCTCATCGTTGGCGACCCCGAAGCTGCGCCCCGCGGCGCGCTCCTTGATCGGCCCCTTGGGTCCCGAGCCGGCCGGCCGGCCACCCTCGGGCTTGCGCCGACCCTTGGGCAGCGCGTCCGGGCCGAACGTGCGCACCGGCGGAGCCCCGCCTCCCTGTCGCTCGTTGCCCATCGCCGGGGCGGGACGATACGCGGGGCGCGGGCCGAGCCCACCACCACCGCCGCCGCCGCCACCTGCGCCACCGCGCGGAGCGTCTTCGCGGGCCACGGCTTCACTGACGGCCAGGGTGCGTCCCAGCAGGGTCTGCTGATGGAAGCGCCGAATCGCCTCTTCGGCCTCCGCGCGCTCGGCCAGGTCGACGAACGCGAAGCCACGGGGGCGTCCCGTCTCGCGATCGACGGGGATCCGCACCTGCGTCACCGCGCCGGCCTGCGAGAAGAGCTCGCGCAGGTCCGCTTCAGAGGTATCGTACGAGAGATTTCCGACAAAGAGCCTGACTGACACCTGACCTCACGTTCGGGATTGGTTCCTTGGCCAACCGGACTGAAGCCCGGCCTTCTGCGACGCCATCCGAGGCAACCGGGTGGGACCCGGGCTCCAACGGAAACGGCCGCCGCGCGCGACAAGGACCCCCGTCTAGTCCATTCCCATCATTTCAGCGAGGAAGATCGCAGACCGCCCGGCCCCGGCCCGGTCCCAGGCCGTGATGCCAATGCGCCGGACCACGTCGTGCGTGGCGGCACGGCGATGCCCTTGCGCCGCACTCGGGCCCGAACGACCGGACGCCGAGCTCAGGCCGGGGTCCACCCCTTCTTGATGTTCTCCGCCTCCCACGCCGCCGCGAGCGCGCGAATCCGCGGCTCGCTGGACGCCACGCGCAGCTCTCGCTGGAGGGGCTCCTTCCGGCCCGGCGAGAAGTCCGTGAACGCGACCACGAAGGCCGGATAGCGCGGGTCCTTGTCGGCCCGCCCGGTGGCCCAGGCGACGAACTTGCGCACCGCGGTTCCACCCTTGCCGCTCTTCACCCACACCTTGCGCTCGAGGACGCGCGATGGCGAGGTGGTCTCGACCGCGCTCACCCTCACCGGCGCCGCGAGCTCCTCCTCGTCGAAGGGGGCGATCTGCCGGAGCTGCTCGAGCCCGACATCGGCCGCGTCCACGCGCTTGTCCTGGCGGATCCGCAGGAACCTCGGGTGGATGAGCGAGCACATCGGCAAGAGGCCACGCGGCTCCCAGCCCCCGTCTTCGGAGTAGGCCAGCGTCATCTTCTGGCTCTGGCTCTCCCCGGGCTCGGGGGCCATCACGTCGGTCGTGTCGATCTCGATGACGAGCTCGGGCCGGACGAAGCGACACAGCGTGCCCTCGCGATTGGCCATGCGATAGGTCGAGCTCGCGCCGAGCGCGTCGAGCCGAGCGTGCAGAGTCGCGCGCGTCGCCTCGTCGAAGCCGCTCACCGAGCCGAGCACGTGAAAGCGCCCGTCGTCCCGGATGAGCGCCACCTGCAGCTCGCGCAGCTCGACCTTGTCGTAGACCAGCCGCTCGCTCCACGCGACGATGACCGCGTCCAGCGACACGATCGGCTTCACCTTGAAGATGGCGCCACCCTCGTGTCGCGCCACCAGCCCTTCGTAGCGTCCGCTCTCGACCCACTCCGCGTAGCGCGCGCCGACGAGCCCCTTGTCGCCCTCCTCGGTCGCGACGATCGAGGCGCGCCCGCCGGCCGGGAACCACATGCGCAGGAGCTCCAGGCGTCGCTCGTAGCTCCAGCTCTGCGCGTCCTCACCGCCTGCGCTCACGAGGTCGAAGGCCTTGAAGCCCAGCCGATCGGCCTCGCCCTCCGGCGCTGCGCCCGGCGGCTCCCCGAGCCTCTGAATCCCGCGCAGTGCGCGCCCCACGTGGAAGACGCGCGGCCGGCCCCCGCCCTCGTCGGCGCGTGCGAAGAGCTCGCCCGCCACGACCGTCTCGTCCGCCGCACCAGCGAGGGCCGCGGCCACGTCGCGCACGACTGGCGCCCCCTGCAGCACACGCCCATTCGGCGCGCACAGCGCGACCCGGCCCGCGCGCTTCACCGCGAACCACAGCTCTCCATCGATCTTTGGCGAGATGAAGAGTCGCCCTTCGAGGATCGCCACGCCGATCTGCGCCGGCACGACCGCGCGATAGCGCTTGGCGACGCGCAGCTTGTACTCGCGCAGGGTCTCGGTGGTGGCCGGGTCGAGGCTCCCCGGAGGCGCCAGCACGCCGGTCGGGAAGTCGCCGAAGGGGGTGCGCCGGTCGCCCGATGACGCCGCGTCCAAAGTGACGCGAGATTCTTCCGTCACGAATCACCCCCGGATTTCACCGCGTCATTTGCCGGCGATTTTGGCATTATCGCCGCCGGTTTCTTCAGCTCGAGATTCGAGAGGTGGAGGGCCAGCACATAGCCGTCACCGTCGACCCGCCCAGACAGGAAGCCGCGATACGGGGAGCCATTCCTCTGAAAAATCAGCGGCTTGGCGGCACGGCTGCCGGCCCCCACGAAGAGCATCTGGCGTCGCTCGTAGAGGCCGCGCGCGAGCTCGAAGAGAAATTCGTAGGTGAGGCCGTCGACATGACGGAGCTGCAATCGGCGTGTGAACGCGAAGCGTCGCACGACCTCGTCGATCGGGAAGAGTCGACCGGACCAGGGCAGGGGGTCTTCGCCGACGGTCGCCTCCACGTCGATGAAGTCCTTCCTCTCGCGCTCGGTCCCGTCGGGTCCGAAGACCACCTCGAGGAGTCTCTCGGCGTAGAGCAGGCTCCCGTCCTGGCGCACCCAGACCCGGTCGGCCGGTCCGACGCGGCGCCCCACGACGTCGAGGTCGAGCTCTGGATCTCCCGCCACCAGGGCGGCCGCGAGCGCTGCGTCGTCACCGTGCGCACGCAAGAGGCTCGCGTAGTCGCGACCCTCGGGCACCTTCACCAGCGTCGCGTACCCGACACTCGAACCCCCGGGCCCGACGATGCGTCGTGGCGGCGGTCTCTTCGGCCCGAGCAGCCCGACCTTGGCGTCGCGCCCTCGTTCGTCACTGATGCGAATATCACGTGGCATGGGGCCCTCTCACAGCATCGAGAAGTCGAGCTCGTCATCGCTCAGCGGGTCGTCGTCGACCACCGGTGGCGGGCTCGCGCGGCGCACCAACTCCAGCGGCGCCGCCTCGCAGACCAGCCCGAAATAGCCCTCGCCCGACTTCAGGATGAACAGCGGTGAACGTGCAAAAGACGCGGTGAAGGAGAACGTCGTCTCCCAGATCTCGCCGCGTTCGAGCGACTGGCGCAGGCTCTCCGAGAGAGACTCGGGCTCCAATGTATAGACGCTCGTCGAAACATGCTCGAGGAGGCGCTCGGCCGAGACCGGCCCCGTGAGCTCCTGTGGCACATCCAGGGTCGACTCCGAGCGGCTCAGCAGGCGCCCCTCGGCATCGACTGCCTCCAGGTCCGCGCGCTCGACGACGTCCCCGTGCTCGTCCAGATACAGCTCCGCGCGTCCCCCGGGCAGGAGCAGGATCGCGCCGTCGGTCGTGAGCCAGCCGCCGACGGTCGCCTGTCCCCGCTCGTCCACGACGACGCGCTTCTTCTCGCCGTAGAGCTTCTGACGATTCACGGCCGCGAGCCCGAAGCGACTCTCGACCCCCATCAACGCGACGACGACCGCACGTGCCATGGGGCGCATCATGCCGTCGGGGCCTCCACCCTGCAACACCTCGAGGTCTCATCCTTGACCACGCGGGGGCGTTGCCTCTAGGGTCCGCGTCCCTTCGGCGCCCCGCATGGAGCGCCCCGCATCGCCCGCGCCGGCCTCGCCCGCGCGACGGAGGCCCGAGTGATCGACGTTCCCCTCCCGCCCCGCCAAGACGAGCGCCGCAAGAGCGAGCGCGTCGCCGTCGACTTCTTCGTCGAGGTCCGCCGCGGCGAGGTCATCACGCTGCATCCCGCGATCGATCTCTCGCGCCA
Source organism: Deltaproteobacteria bacterium (assembly GCA_016792665.1). Classification (GTDB taxonomy): domain Bacteria; phylum Myxococcota_A; class UBA9042; order PHBI01; family PHBI01; genus WYBB01. Next base: position 13,513 of record JAEUKJ010000277.1, read on the forward strand.
TGGCCTCTACCTGCTCGCCACCGACGATCACGGCGCGCTCGACTCCGAGGTCACCCTCGACCTCGACCTGACCCTCCCGACCGGCGTCCAGATCCACACCCAGGGCTTCATCGCCTACAGCGACGACCGCCTCGGCCAACGCGGCCTCGGCATCGAGTTCACCGAGCTCTCGCCCGTCGACCAGGACGCCATCGGCCGCTTCATCGACGCGTCCCTCGCCGCACGTCGCCGCTTCGGCTGATCCATGTCACGTAGGGGGCTCGCTTCGCCGGCCTGGATTGAACACCGGCGAGGTCCTGGCTGAGCCAGCCTGCCGCGGCTAAGCCCGCGGTCAGGGGAGGATCACCTGCACCGGGGTTGAGCGCTGCTGGGTCGTACCGTCCCCAAGCGCACCATTCCAATTCTCCCCCCAGCACCACACCCCTCCCTCTTCGATCGCGCAGCTGATGCTGGCCGACATTCCGATGGCTGTCGCTCGCTGAATGTTGGAGACCACGACTGGAGTGGCGCTCCACTCGATGCCACTGCCATCGCCGAGAATGCCCCCCGTGTTGGACCCCCAACACTTCACTGTTCCGCCCCCGAGCCTCACGCAGCTCGTGTTCGCATAGGCGCGCATTTCGACGACGTCGCTCAAGTCGTTCACGGGCTGGGGAATTGGAGTGTCTTCTCCCGGCACGCCGAGCTGTCCACTCCAGTTTGAGCCCCAACACTTCACGACTCCACCAACGAGAGAACATGAGTGTTGACCTCCGACGGTGAGCTGGGTGGCGCCAACGATCTCGGGAATCTGGCGTGCAAACTCGAAATAGCCGGGCTCCGCGCGCCCGAGCTGGCCCGAGTAGTTCGAACCCCAACAACTGATCTTGCCAAGTGGCCCAGTCATTGCGCAACCGTGGCCCAAAGAGATCGCTAACGACACCGCCGAGGCGAGGTTGGATTGTGGCGCGAGCAGCACGGGCGATGGTGTCTCGGGATTGGCGACCATAGGAGCCCCGGGGTTGGTTCCCCAACACATCACCGTTCCGCCGTTCACTTGAAGGGCGCAAGTCCGCCCACCGTTCGATGCAAGCATCGAAGCCTTCCCGACGCCGACTGGCGACACCAAGCCGACTCTGGGCTCAGTCGTGCCGTCCCCGAGCTCTCCCATACCGTTCGAGCCCCAGCACATCACGTCGCCGCTCGAGTCCAACCCGCACCCATCTCCCCCGCGGTTGGTGAAGGCCACGAGAACGGGCAGTTCATCCCTTCGGACTGGACCGTCTTTGTCCCAACACCACATCTGTCCGGACCTCGTGAGGCCGCAGCTCCGGACACCCTCCGGCGCCACCATCGCGAACGCGAGACGCGCGCCACGGCGGGCTGCCGCGGCCGATGCGTCTCCGCCCTCCATCGAGGACTCCACCCGATACCATCGGGCCTCGCCGTTGAGCGGAGCTTGAGTGTCCAAGAGGCTGACACCAGTCACCGACCCGAGATCGCTCCACGAGGTCGCCGTGTCACCAGAGCTCCGCTGCCATCGTGAGCTCAGCGCACCGCTGGCACGCCGTCCGGTCGCCGCGCCGGACCATGGCGTCGAATCCGTAACCCCGAGTGTTCCGCGAACGCGATAGGTCGCGACGACGGCTGCTATCGCGGACGCCGGAGAGGTTTGAAGGCTCACTCCCGTCCGTGTTGTCTCGAAGCTCGCCGTGATCGTCCCAGGGACAATGGTCGCCCTCGGGGCGTCCACATCGAGCCAGACCGTCGTGTCACTCTCAATGCTGTGAGTGCGAGGCGATGGCGAAGTCACCTCGATCTCGAACCCGACGATGTCCAGAGCCGCCCGCCGGCCCGTCGCTGCGGCCGATAGCGGACCTGCTCCCGCCGCGTTGAGGGCCCGCACCTGATAGTCGACGCTCGCACCCAGAGGACGCACCGGCGGCGTCCACTCGAGCGCGATACCATCGGTGCGCGTGGTGCTCGCGATGAGCTGCGTCGGTGCACTCCACGCTGCCGGGGCCGGGGCCGAGGCGTCGTCATAGGAGAGTGCCGTGATGCCCGCGGTCGTGACCACCTGCCCATTGCGCAAGACCTCGTACCCTGTTGCGCCGGCCACGGCCTCCCAGCTCACGGTCACCCGGTCCGAGAGGTCGTTGGTCGCACGAACTCCGCCCGGCACGCCTGGCGGCGGGAGCCTCCACCCCGCGACCGCCACGCTCCTCACCGGGTCGGCGCCCGGGGCCGAGACCACCATTCGATACCAGCGCGTC
>JAEUKJ010000291.1 GCA_016792665.1 Deltaproteobacteria bacterium
CGCGAGAGCTCGACCTGGTGTCGCGGGCGCTCGCGCTCGGCCGGGGCATCGCCGGCTCTGGCGGCGTCGGCGGCGTGGAGCGCGTTGATGCGGTCGATCTCGGGCAGGGCCTGGCGGGCGGACTGCCAGCCGGTGGCGCGCGAGATGTTCAAGAGCACGCCGATCGCCGTGCACGACACGAGCATCGACGAGCCGCCGTAGCTGACGAAGGGCAGGGTGAGGCCCTTGGTCGGGATGAGGGCCACGGCGACGAGCATGTTGATCATCGCTTCGAGGACCAGGAGTAAGGTGAACCCAAAGGCGAGAGCTCGGCCAAAGGGTTCTTCGGTGCGCATCGCGAGGCGCACGCCGCGGATCAGAATCACCGCGAAGCAGATCGCCACGAAGACGATCCCGATGGTGCCGAGCTGTTCGCCCAGCACCGAGAGCACGAAGTCGGTCTCACCCTCGGGCAGGTTGCCCGTGAGGGTCTGGCCGCCGAAGCCGACACCCTGGCCGGTGAGGCCGCCGGAGCCGATGGCGATCTGCGAGCTCACCATCTGGTAGCCGCGGTCGTCGCGATGGGCCCAGGGATCGATGGCGGCCATGACGCGCCCGAGCCGCATGTCGTTGGACGCGACGGCCTGGAAGACGAGGAAGCCACCGACGAAGACGAAGAGCGTCAAGTACGATAGGCGCGTGCCCGACACGAAGAGCATCGTGAACATGACCACGACGAGCAGCACGGAGGTCCCGAAGTCCGGCTGGAAGAGGCAGAGCAGGATGAGGACCGAGAGCACCATGAAGTGCGGGATGAAGGCGACCGTGAAGCGGCGGATGTTGCCGGCCTTCTTGGTGACCGAGTGCGCGAGGAAGAGGATGAAGACGAGCTTGGCGAGCTCGGCCGGCTGGAAGTTGAAGCCCGGGAGGGCGAGCCAGCGGCGGGCGTTGCCGGCCTCGACGCCGACCACGACGACCATACCGAGCAGCAGCACGGTGACGACGAGCGCCGGGTAGGTGAGGGGGCGGAGGCGCTGGTACGGGGTGAAGGTCGCGGCCAGCATCACGATGATGCCGAGGCTCATGTGGACGAGGTGCGTCTTCAGCTTCAGCGCGCCGTCGCCCTGGATCTGGGTCATCTCGTTGATGGTCGCCGAGTAGACCATGACCGCGCCGAGGCCGAGCAGCATGACGACGGCCGCGAGCAGCGGGAAGTCGTAGGGGGCGACGTGGCGGAGGGCGCGCTTCAGGTCGCGCGGCAGACCGGGCGGGTGCGGCAGCGCCGAGCCGGTGTCGTCGGTCGTGACGTCGCCCGACGTGTCGCCTGCAGCGGGGAGCGCGGGCGGGAGCGCCATCGGCTCGAGCTCGGGGGTCGCGGTCGCCATCAGCGCACCTTCAGGCTGGCGATCGCGACGATCGCGAGGATGATGGAGATGATCCAGAAGCGCACGGTGACGCGCGACTCGGGCCAGCCCTTCTTCTCGTAGTGGTGGTGGATCGGCGCCATCGCGAAGACGCGCTTGCCGGTCCAGCGGAACGAGTAGCGCTGGATGATCACCGAGAGGAACTCGATGACGAAGATGCCGTGCACGATGACCGAGAGGAGCTCGTGCTTGGTGAAGACGGCGATGGCGCCGAGCGCGCCGCCGAGCGGCAGGGCGCCGACGTCGCCCATGAACACCTGGGCGGGGTAGGTGTTGTACCAGAGGAAGCCGATCGACGCGCCGGCGATGGCGGCGCACACGACCGCGAGCTCGTCCACGCCGACGACCTTGGGCAGGAGCAGCCAGTCGGCGAGCGAGTAGCCGAACAGCGAGGCGCCCGAGAGGTAGGCGAGGATGCCGAAGGTCGTGGCCGACACGATGGTGGGGCCGATGGCGAGGCCGTCGAGCCCGTCGGTGAGGTTCACCGCGGTCGAGGTCGCGAAGATGACCAGCGCCGCGAAGATGGCGTAGGCCCAGCTCGGCAGCGAGATGGTGAACAACGTCGGCTTGACGAAGGGGAGGTGGACCTCGAACGAGTAGCCGACCTCGGGCGCGATGATGAAGAAGAAGACCGAGACCACGATGGCGACGGTCGCGAACTGCGAGATGAGCTTGCCCTTCTCGGGCATGCCGCCGGACGAGCGGTCGCGGATCTTCCAGTAGTCGTCGATGAAGCCGATGACGGCGTAGGCGAGCGTGATGCCGAGGGTCAACCACACGAACGGGTTGCCGAGGTTGCACCAGAGGAGGCACGAGAAGAGCAGCGCCAGGATGAGCAGCGTGCCGCCCATGGTCGGGGTGCCGCGCTTCGAGAAGTGCGACTCGGGGCCGTCGTTGCGCACGACCTGGCCGATCTGCTTCACCTGCAGGCGGCGGATGAGCCACGGGTAGAGCAGGAGGCAGATGAAGAGCGCCGTCGCCAGCGCCGCGATGGTGCGGAAGATCGGCGAGCCGAAGAGGCGGAAGATGCCCGGCGAGTTGCCGCTGATTTCCCAGAGCCAGTAGAACATCAGTGACCTCCCCCGGGAGAGGAGAGCGCCCCACCTGAGCTGGCGCCCATCTGGGGGGTGAGGGCCCGCTCGAGGCGTTCCCCGCGCGAGCCCTTCAAGAGGATGACCCCGTTCGGGTGGGTCTGGAGCCAGGTGGCGAAAACCTGCCGCAGCGCTTCGAAGTCATCGGCGGCATGGGAAGCGGCACCGGCGGCGGTCGCGGACGAGCTCAGCGAGGCGGCGTGGGGGCCGGTCGCGAGCACGGTCGCGGCGGTCTCGCCGGCCAGGCGGCCGATCTTGGCGTGGTGGATCTCGGCGGTGGGGCCGAGCTCGCGCATGGAGCCGATGACGGCCAGGCGATGGGCGCGCGGGGTCTTCGCGAAGACCTCGGCGAAGGTCAGCAGCGCGGCGCGGGTCGCGGCCGGGTTGGCGTTGTAGCAGTCGTCCAGCACCTGCACGGTGCCGAGCGCGGTGAGCGCCATGCGATGCGGCGGGGGGCGATAGGCGGTGGCCAGCGCGGCGATGGCGCGGGTCGGGTCCAGCGCGAGGGTGTGGACGGCGGCCAGCGCGGCGGCGACGTTCTCGGCCATGTGCAGGCCGAGGGTCGGGACCGTGACGTCGAGGGTCTTGCCCGCGATGCGGATCGCGATGGCGAGGCCAGCGGCGGTGTGGTGGGCGTCGACGATCTGGACCGCGGCAGAGGCGGCGCGACCGAAGGTGACCGGCGCGTCGTGGAAGGCCTGGGCGCGCGGCAGCATACGGGCGTCGTCGGCGTTGGCGACGGCCAGGGCGTGAGGGCCGAGGTGCTCGTAGAGCTCGGCCTTGGCGTCGGCGATCTGGTCCACGCTGTCGAAGAACTCGAGGTGGACGGCCTCGGCGCGCGTGACCAGGCCGAGGTCGGGGCGGGCGAGGTGGGTGAGGCGCGCGATCTCGCCGGGCGCCGACATGCCGAGCTCCATGACGACGAAGTCCTCGTCGCCGTCGAGCGCGGCCAGCGTCAGCGGGACGCCGATGTGGTTGTTGTAGTTGCCCGGGGTCTTGCCGACCTTGCCGAACGGCGACAGGGCCGCGGCGAGGAGCTCCTTGGTGGAGGTCTTGCCGACCGAGCCGGTGACGGCGATGAAGCGACCGGGGTGGAGGGTGCGGAGCGCGACGGCGAGGCGCTCGAGGGCCTGCTGCGTGTCGGCGACCTGGAAGACGGTGGCCCCGGCGGGAGCATCGACCGGGCGCGACACGACCACGCCGCCAGCACCGGCGACGAGCGCTGCCTTCGCGAAGTCGTGGCCGTCGAAGCGGTCGCCCTTGAGCGCCACGAAGAGGGCGCCGGGGGCGATGTTGCGCGAGTCGGTCGTGACCGCGCGGAAGGCCTGGCCGGGGTCGGCGGTGGTGAGGCGCGCATCCATGATGTGCGCGATCTGGCGGGCGGTGAGCGCTCTCATCGGGCAGCCTCCGCGGTCGAGTTGGCCCGGGCGAGGAGCGCCTGACGCGCGACGGCGACGTCGTCGAAGGGGTGCTTGGTCGTGCCGATGACCTGGTAGTCCTCGTGCCCCTTGCCGGCGATGAGGACCGCGTCGTCGGGCCCGGCCTCGTGGATGGCGAGCGCGATGGCGCGCGCGCGATCGACCTCGCGCGTGAACGAGAAGGTCGGCGAGAAGCCGGCGACGATGTCGTCGAGGATGGCCTCGGGATCTTCGGTGCGCGGGTTGTCGCTGGTGGCGATGACGCGGTCCGCGAGGCCCTGGCAAGTTTTCGCCATCTCGGGTCGCTTGCCCTTGTCGCGGTCGCCGCCGGCTCCGAAGACGACCGACAGGCGGCCGCCGCGGGCGCGGACCAGCGGCGCCAGCGCGGAGAGCACATTGTCCAGCGCGTCGGGGGTGTGGGCGTAGTCGACGAAGACGCGCGGGAGGGCGATGCCGCCCTCGAGCGTGACCGGCTGGAGGCGGCCGGGAGCGCCGTGGGCGGTGCGCAGCGCGTCGAGGCTGACGTCGAGGGGGACGCCGGCCAGCGCTGCCATGCCGAGAGCAACCAGCGCGTTCTCGAGGTTGTGGCGGCCGATGAGCGGCGTCGCGAGCACGAAGCGCTCGCAGCCCTCGCGCACAAGGCCTGGCGTAGCCAGGCTGCCGGTGGAGCCCTCGCGCACAAGGCCTGGCGCAGCCAGGCTGCCGGTGGAGCCCTCGCGCACAAGGCCTGGCGTAGCCAGGTTGCCGGCGGAGGTGCCAAAGAGCGGTCGCGCGGCGGGCGAGACGCTGATGACCGCGGCGAGGCCATCGAGGTCGGAGCGGATGCCGCTGGCCGAGAGATCGGCCGACTCGCCGCGCGTGCTGATGGTGATCAACGCCGGAGGCGATGGCGAATTCTTGCCATCTTCGGTCGCGCTCGCGGGGCTGACGCGGAAGGCGGCGGCCATGCGGCGGCCTGCAGCCTCGTCGATCACGATGGCGGCGCGTGCGGACCAGGTGGCGAAAAGTTGCCGCTTGGCCGACTCATAGGCGTCCATCGTCTCGTGGTAGTCGAGGTGGTCGCGGGTGAGGTTGGTGAAGCCGCCGACCGCGACCGGGAAGGCGATGCGGTACTGGTCGAGGCCGTGGCTCGAGGCCTCGATGACGGCGTGGGTGGCGCCGTCGTCGCGCATATCGGCGAGCAACGCCTGGAGCTCGGGGGCCGGCGGGGTCGTGAAGATCGTCGGGAGGCGGCGCTCGCCGATGCGGACCTCGACGGTGGACACGAGCCCGACCTTCTTGCCCCACGCCGTGAGGATGGCGTCGAGGAGGAAGGTGGTCGTGGTCTTGCCGTTGGTGCCGGTGGTGGCGAGCACCTGGACGTCGTTGGCCGGGTGGTCGTACCAGGCGGCAGCCAGGCGGGCCAGGGCGCGCAGGCCGTGGCTGACCTGGATCCAGGTGAGCGGTGCGTGGGCGGCGAGGACCGTATTGGGTGCGGCGGTCTCGGCCACGATGACGTTGGCGCCCTGGGCGATGGCGCGATCGATGAAGACGTGGCCGTCGCCGCCGGCCGCAGAGGGGACGCGAGTCGCGACGAAGAGGCCCTGGCCGCCGACCAGCCGCGAGTCGTGCGCGAGGTGGGTGACGATCCCGTGGGTGGGGCCGGCGACGTGGACGACGAGGTCGCCGAGCGCCGTGACGAGGTCGGCGATGGCGTGCGGTGCGTCCGCGCGACGAAGGTGGGTCGAGGGCGTCATGGCGCACCTCCCTGGCCCGGGGCGAGCGGCGCGTTCTCGATGGCCGGGTCGAGGTAGGGGACCGAGGCGTCGCGCGGGGCGAAGGGCCCGGTGACGCCGTCGATGGTCGGGCCGCCCGGCAGGATGGGGTGCTCGTCGCCGCTCTTGGTGCGGGCGCCCGGGATGGCCGAGGTGAAGGTGAGGTCGACGCCGACGGTCGGGTCGATGGGCTGGTCGGGCAGGGCCGACTGCGAGGTGACGACGCCGGTGCCGTCGAAGCGGACGACGATGCCCATCCTTGCGGCGAGGCGGCGGGCCTCGGACATGGTCAGGCCGCGGAAGTCGGGCACGGGGATCTGACCCGAGGACGCGGTGACCGGCGGGGCGAGGGATTCGATGGGATCGATGTCCTCCTCGTCCGAGGGCAGGTTCTCCTTGGCGCGGCGGTCGCCGAGGGTCTCCGGGTCGAGCCAGGCGATGCGCTTGCCGGTGATGAACGGAGAGGGCACGCCGAGGTAGGCGAGGGTCTTCTCCATGATGCGCTTGAAGGCCGGGGCGGCGATGAGACCGCCACCATGCTTCTTGCCCTTGGGCTCGTCGATGAGGATGACGATGGCGACCTCGGGGTCGTTGGCGGGGGCGAGGCCGAAGAAGGTGTTGACCCACATGTCCGCGGAATAGCCGCGCTTTCGCAGGTGGGGCTTCTGGCCGGTGCCGGTCTTGCCGGCGACGGGCCACTCGGGGATGTAGGCGCGGCGGCCGGTGCCATCGGGCTCGACGACGCCGACCATGAGGTCGATGACGGTGCGCGCGGTCTCGGGGGAGATGACCTGGCGGACCTCGGTCGGAGTCCACTCTTTGATGGTGTGACCCTCGCCGTCCAGGACGCGCTTGACGACCATCGGCTGCATCAGCTTGCCGCCGTTGGCGACCGCGCCCAGAGCCATCGCGAGCTGGATGCCGGTGGCGGCCATGCCTTGCCCGAAGGACACGTTGGCGAGCTCGACCGGGACCCACTGGTCCGAGGGGCGGAGGATGCCCTTGGCCTCGCCGGGGACGCCGCTCTTGGTGGTGGCGCCGAAGCCGAAGTTGCGCAGGTACTGTTCGAGCTTCTGGGCGCCGAGGCGGAAGGCGATCTTGGTGGCGCCGATGTTCGACGACTTCTTGAGGATGGTGCCGACGTTGCCCGAGACGAGCTTCGAGATGTCGTGGATGACGTTGCCCTCGGCGTCGTCGAGCGCCCAGTCGCCGCCTTCGAGGTCGAACTCGGTGTCGAGCTCGATGGCCTTCTCCTCGAGGGCGGCCGCGGCGGTGAACACCTTCATGATCGAGCCGGGCTCGTAGACGTCGAGGAACGCCATGTTGCGCGACGCGTTCGGGTAGGCGTGCTGGTACTCGACGAAGGCGTCGATCTCGCGCTCGAGGCCCTGGCCGAGCTCGACACGGGTCGGCTTCGCGAGCGTGCCGAAGGCCTTGTCGTCCATGCCGAGGCTGGCCGACCACTCGAGGTTCTTCCGTCGCTCGGCCAGCGCCGCGCGCTCTTCCTTGATGGGCTGCTGCTCGCGGAACCAGTCCTGGAACGTGTTCGGGTTGTAGTTGGGGAAGTTCGCGGCCGCGAGCACCTCGCCCGTCTTCGGGCGGATGGCGACGACGTAGCCCGCGCGTGCGCCGGCAGCGAGGCAGGCACGGCCGAGCTCTTGTTCGGCCCAGGCCTGGATCTGCTGGTCGATGGTGAGCTCGACCGAGTTGCCGACGAGCGACGCGTCGGGCGGCAGGCCGTCCATGAAGATGCGGTGGCCGCGCGTGTCCTTCACCGCGGTGACCTTCTCCATGCCGCCCGAGAGGAACGCGTCCATCGCGCTCTCGACGCCGGAGAGGCCGGAGTCGTCGCGGCCGACGAGGCCCACGACCTGCGAGGCGAGCTCGCGCGTGGGGTAGTCGCGGCGCGACTCGGGCTTGGCGAGCACGGCGGCCAGCGCGTTCTTGCAAGGCTCGCCGACCTCGCGCGCTTCGCGGCAGCGGCGCACTTCCTGGTCGCGCGCCTCGGCCAGGCGCTTGACGATGTCGTCGTCGAGGTCGTGGGCGACGTACGCGAAGCGGCGGCCGCGGGTCGGGAAGAAGCGCAGCTTGTCGACGTCGGTGAAGAGCGCGGTCGCGGTCATCTCCTGCGCGTCGGCCAGGCGGTCGACGGTGCCGAAGATGGCGGGCGAGCGGAGCTGGTCGAGCTGGAAGAAGCGCTCGAGGATGTCCAGGCGGCGGTCGAAGTGGCTGCGCGGGAGCTCCCACATCGTGGCCATGGCGCGCACCATCGGGGCCGTGAGCTCACGCGCCATCGAGGTCGCGGGGTTGTTCGAGGCGTCCTCTTCGACCGCGGCCATCGGGTCGATCTTGCGCAGCACCTCGGACTCGCTCATGCCGACGATCGGCGACAGCAGCTTGGCCGTGCGCAGCGGCTCGAGGACGCGCTTGGGGTCGACGGTGATCGCCCAGCGATGCACGCTGACCGCAAGCAGCTTGCCGCTGCGGTCGACGATGTCGCCGCGCCAGTCGTCGAGGGTCTCGGTGCGGAGGTAGTTGCGCGCGGCTTCCTGCTTGAGGACCGGCGACTCGACGGTCTGCAGCACGACGGCGCGGCCGGTCGCGACGAGGAGGCCGATGCCGAGCCCGATGGCGACCAGCACCATGCGGATGCGCACGGTCTTGCCGGGTACGGGCGGGATGATGCGGCGCATCCGGTCGATGGCCGGGCGGTTGCCGTTGTCGCTGTCCGCCGGGGCGAGGGCGCGCGCGAGCTTCTTGATGAGCTCACTCATGCGAGCCTCCGTCAGAAGGCGCGGCCGGCGGCACGAGCGGCACCAGGGTCGAGGTCGGCAGGAGGCCGTTGCCAGGACGGAGGGCGTCCTTCGGGTCGGGGCCGTCGGGGATGTGGAGCTCGTCGTCGCGCGCCGGCGTGCGCATGCCGAGGTCTTCCTCGGCGAAGGTCTGGAGCGCGGTCGGGTCCTTGTAGGCCGACAAGAGCAGGGTCAGGCGCTTCTGGCGCTCGAGCAGACGGCGGTACTCGAAGAGGTCGCGGTCGATCTCGTAGCCCATGGCGACGACCTGGTACTGGCGCCGCACCTGCCAGATGCCGAGGCTCGCCAGACCGAACGTGAAGAGGACCAGGAAGAGGAAGGGACCGAGGCCCCAGCTCTGCCCGATCTTGCGGCGGCGGGGCGCGCTCATCGGGCACCTCCGTCGATGGGGCGTTCGGCGACGCGCAGGCGGGCGCTGCGGGCGCGCGGGTTCTGGGCGATCTCGGCGTCGTCGGCGACCACGGCCTGGCGCGTCAGGACCTTCCAGGTCGGGCGCCAGTCGGACGGCGGCGGCAGGCGTGGGGGACGCGGCGGACCCTGCTCACCTTCGGCGAAGGTGTGCTTGACCATGCGGTCCTCGAGCGAGTGGTAGCTCATCACGAGGAGTCGCCCCTTGGGCGCGAGCAGCTTCGGAGCCTTGGCGAGGATGTCGGTGAGCGCCCCGAGCTCGTCGTTGACGGCGATGCGCAGCGCCTGGAAGACCAGGGTCGCGGGGTGCACGTTGAGCTTGCGCGGGGCGTCGCGATCGACCAGGCGCGCGAGGTCGCCGGTCGTCTCCATGCGCCCGGCCTCGGCGGCCTCCTTGATGCGGTCGGCGATGCGGAAGGCGTCGCGCACCTCGCCGAAGTCGCGCAGCACGCGAGCGAGCTCGGCGAGCTCGAGGGACTTGATGAGGTCTCGGGCCGGGACGCCGCGGGTCGGGTCCATGCGCATGTCGAGCGCGGCCTGCGGGTGCTTGATGGCGAAGCCACGGTGCTCGGCGTCGAGCTGCCGGCTCGACACGCCCAGGTCGAGGAGGATGGCGGCCGGAGGCGCGGCGCCCGCGAGGAGCTGGTCGAGGTCGCGGAAGTTGCCGTGCAGCGCCGTGAAGCGCGGGTCGTGGCCGACGCGGAGGCGCGCCGCGGCGAGGGCCTCGGGGTCCTGGTCGACGCCGATGACCGGGCGCGAGACCCCGGCCGCGTCCATCGCCGCGAGCAGAGCCGCGACGTGCCCGCCGCCGCCGAGGGTGGCGTCGACGACCGCGCCGGCCGGCGCCTCGAGGGCGAAGCGCAAGAAGGCGTCGACCATGACTGGGAGGTGGTAGGCCGTCATGCTCCGAGCTCCGCGAGGTGGAGGAGGAGCTCGCCGCTCTGGTTGGACATCGCGGCGAAGCGCGCGTCGAAGGCGTCGGGGTGCCAGACCTCGAAGTAGCCCTCATCGGCGCCGACGAAGGTGATCTTGTCGGAGAGTCCGAGGCGCGCGCGCAGGGCCTGCGGGATGAGCAGGCGGCCGGCGGCGTCGACGTCGACCTCGAGGGCCGAGCCGAAGTAGAAGCGCTTGAACTCGATGACCTGCGGGGTGGGGCGCAGCTTCGAGATCTTCTCGAAGTAGGCCTTGAAGCTGGAGTTGGGGCGGACCTCGAGGTGCTTGGTGCCGTCGAGCGCCATCGTCATCCAGACAGTCCGATCCTCGGAGATGGCGAGGCGGTCGCGAAACCGCTTCGGCATCATCGTCCGGCCCTTCTCGTCGAGGGCGTGATCGAAACGTCCAGCAAACACCGCGTCGTGTCTCCTCAGCAGTCGAGCACGCGCGATCGGGGAAGCGCGCGGTCTCGGAGGCGACCCACAACCGCGTCACGCGGAGCTCGACCGAGCTCGTGGTGGGGTGGGGCCGTGGTCGCGGGCCGCCCGATGCTCTGGTCGGGCGATCCATTTTGTACCACTGGGCGGACAGTAAACGGCCCCGTTTGAGACCGTCAAGGGTGCTTGTCAAATAAAGCGGGATCTGAACTTTGCGGCGCAACCCTTGTTTCACGCGGAAGAGAGACGCTACTGCCTGTAGTCTCGGTCGGAATCGGTGGCACAATATCTTGTGGTCAGGTGGTGGATCGAATTCCCAGCATTTTGGATCGCGGACCCATGCGACGGGCTGCGCAAACATGCATGCGTGACAGATGTACAGTGCTTTGGGCACAAAAAAGGGCGGCCTCGCGACCGCCCTCGTGTGCTCGAGTCACCCCGGAGTCATGCCTCGAGGCAGCGACTCCGGAGGTGGATCAGAATCCAAAGTCGAAGCAGACCGCGCTCGGCGCGCCGCCCGGGGTCGTGCCGCCGCCGCCCAGGGCCGCGAGCAGCGCCTGGAAGTCGATGCACTGACCGGTGCGGCAATTCGCGCCCGAGAACGGGTTGTTCGGGTCGTTGTAGCTGCACCCGCAAACGCCGGGGATGGTGTCACCGCCGCTGCCGCCCGGGAGCTGCGGGAGGCCGCCGCCGCCACCGCCGAAGATTTCGAGCAGGCTCACGCACTTCTCGACGTTGCCGTTGGTGCCGACGCAGAAGGCCGTGACGTTGTCGCACTGGCCGGCGGTGTCGTAGCAGAACCCGCTCGGCACATCGCACTTCAGCGTGAAGCCCGACGCGCCGGCGTTGCAGTCCGCGTCCTTCGTGCACTTCTCGGTGGGGGTCACGGTACCGCCCTGGCAGGCGTACGTCTGGGTGTTGCAGGTGCCGCCGAGGCCGCAGTCCGCATCGACCGCGCACTGCACGCAGTAGCTGTCCGAGCCGATCTGGACGCACGCCGGGTACGGCGCCGCGCAGGTGCCGCAGACCCCGGAGGCGACGCAGGCGTGAGTCGTGGTGTTGCAGGTCTTGCCGCCCGTGCACTCGGCGTTGGTCACGCACTCGACGCACTGGCCCTGCCAGAGGACCGGCTTCTCGGCCGGGCAGGTGGTCGTGCCGCTGCAGAGGCCGGTCGAGTTGTCGCACTGCTGGCCGTTCTGGCAGTCGTTGTTGTTGCGGCACTGGACGCACTTGCCGCCGCTGCAGATGGGGGTCGAGCCGCCGCAGACCGGGTTGCAGGTCTCCTCGCAGCTCGTGTCGCACACCTGGATGCCGGACGGCGTCGCCACGCAGGACCCGCCCGTGGGGCAGCCGCTGGCGGTGCAGCGCTGAACGCATGCGCCACTCTTGCACGCGTTGCCCTCGCCGCACTCCCAGTCGTTGCCGCATTCCCCGCACAGCGGCGAGGCGGCGATGCACTGGCTGTTGTTCGGGTTGCAGGCCTGGTCGTCGCCGCAGCCCGCGGTGACGCAGCCCTCGCAGCGGAACGAGACCGGCGTGCAGTTGCCGGTCTGGCAGATCCAGCCGGTGTCGCAGTCGTTGTTCGAGCCGCACGGCGGGAGGCAGGCCTGCCCGGTCGGGAGCGGCGCGCACTTCCAGCCGGTCGGGCCGCAGTCGGTCGCGCTGGTGCAGGTGTCGCAGCCGCTCTTGGTGACCGCCACCGGCTGGCACAGCTTGGTGGTGGTGTTGCACTCCTGGCCGTTGCCGCAGCCGGTCGTGGTGCAGTCGGTCGACTGGCACTCGGTCCCGGTGCAGGCGCGGCAGGTGCCGTTGTCGCAGATGTCGGTGCCGCTGCAGGGGTTCAGGTTGCTGCAGGCCGTGGCGGTCGCGCACACGCCGTTGTTGCAGGTCTCACCGAGACCGCACGCCTGACAGTTGGCGCAGCCGCACTCGACCGCCGAGCAGACCTTGCCCGCCTCGGTCGTGATGCAGGCCTGGTCGCCGTTCAGGCAGTCGGCGTTGCGCTCGCACTCGAGCACGCCACAGAGCTTGTCCTGGCAAACCGTGCCGAAGGCACACTGCGCATCCGTCGTGCACGGACGCCCCGACGAGGACTCTTCACCGCACGCGGCCAGGACCATCGGGCCAAAGCCCAGGAGCACCACCGCCCATCTCACAGCACCGATACCCATGTCCGCCTCGAGTGATTGAAGCCGTCTTCGTGCGCCGTCCCGGATGCCCGGGGGTTGCCCTGGGGTCTGCCCTCTGGCGAGCCACGAACGTGGGGGCCCGGGCGGCGCGAACGCGGGATTATAGGGAGGGGCCCCAGGGGATCCAATGATTTTCAGCGAGACAGCTCGGGTGCGCCTGGAGAGCGGCTCGCGCAGGGTTCGGGGCGACTCCGGGGCGCTTGTCGAAGCTGCGGAGGCGGGGTAGGGTCCCGCGCATGTCGTCATGGCGTCTCGCGCTCGTCATCTCAATCGTCGCCCTCGTCCCGATGTCGGGCGGGTGCTCGTTGCCCGAGGGCGACCAGTCGAGCCCGACCCAGCTCCACTACCTGTGGGTCAAGGTCCGGGCCGCTGGCGACGCGGACCGCATGTGGGAGCTCCTGCACCCCGACGTGCGCGCCGAGTTCGAGCGCTGGCTCACGGCCGAGAAGCGCACCGTCAACGAGATCAAGACCGCCTATCCCAAGGAGGACGCGGTCAAGGCCCTTGAGGTCATCGGCGGCTCCAAGCGCGGCGAGCTCGACGCCCCGAAGTCGCTCTTCAAGCTGTTCGTGCGCCCCACGCCCGACGCGCCCGGGTCCCTCGGCGAGGTCGCGGCCCACGTGAAGTCCGAGGACCTTTCGGCCGACGGCGCCACGGCGACCATCCGGACCTACGGCGGCGACGAGGTCGTGTTCCAGAAGGGCGGAGATGGGCAGTGGTACGCGACGCTCGCGCCCGACGAGCTCGTCCGCCTGAAGACCGCCCGCGCCAACGCCGAGCGCAACCTCGAGCGGGTCAAGGCCAACCTCCAGAAGCTCGGGCGGAACAAGCCGTGACGAGGCCCTGAGCGATGGAGACGGTCGTCGCCGTCGCGAGCGAGGCGAGCCCGGTGGTGCAGGCACTGCGGCTGGCCGGGTTCCGCGTGCGGCTGCGGGCGGTCGAGGAGCCGCTCGACGAGCTCGCCGTCCACTCGCCCGACGCCATCGTCGTCGACGTCCCGCGCGGGCAGCTCGCGTCCGTCGTCGAGGCGATCCGCGGCGGCCCGGGGACCGAGGCCACGCCGCTCATGGCGACCATCGACCCCGAGCTCCTGCGCGAGGCGGCGCTCTTGAAGCGGCTCACCGACTTCTGCGTGCGCCCCACCTCGAAGGAAGAGCTCGCCGCGCGCCTCCGGCGCATGGTCACGAAGCCGGCTGGCGCGACCTCGGCCGGGCACCTCGAGGCGGGCGGGCTCGTCATCGATGCGCGCGGGTTCCAGGCCTCGCTCGACGGGGCGCCGCTCGACCTCGCCTATCAGGAGTTCCAGCTCCTGCGCTTCCTGGTCTCGCACCCCAACCAGGCCTTCTCCCGCGAGCAGCTCCTCGCGCGCGTCTGGGGGTGGGACTACTACGGCGGTTCGCGCACCGTCGACATCCACGTCCGCCGCATCCGCGCGAAGCTCGGCCACCCGCTCGCCACGTGGCTCACGACCATCCGCCACGTCGGCTACCGCTGGACCCCCTACGCGTCCGCCGGCGACTCGGCCTCAGACCTCGAGCGGATGGCGACGGGCGACGGCCTGGACCCATCGACCGGAGACCCCGATGCAAGCCCATAGTCCGAGTTCTGCCGGGAGCCCGCGGACGCCCGGGCAGACCACCGACCGCTTCATCGTACAGAAGGCCCACGAGCGGGGCGTGGCCTCGGTCGAGCTCTGGGGGACGGCGCCGTCGGGTCGTTTGCACACCGTTACACTTCCCCGCGATGCGCTCGAGGTCGTCCTGGAGGAAGGGTACTCGACCTCGGCCGAGTCGTTCGAGGCGGGAGGGCTCGGGCGCGAGCTGATCCTCGCCCCTGACCCAGCGAGCTTCCAGCTCCTGCCGCGCGGCGGCGAGGCCGAGGCGACCGGCCGCCTCATCTGCGACTTCCGAGCGCCCGATGGCAGCCCTTCACCGCTCTGTTCGCGGTCGGTGTTGAAGTCGGCGCTGGGCCGCGCGGCCCAACGCGGCTCGAACTTCTACGTGGGGGCGACCCTCGAACATCGCTGGCTCGAGGCCTCGCACGACGGCCCGCCGCGTCCACTCCGCGACGCGAAGAAGGCCCGCGCTCTGGCGGACGCGACCGCGCGCGGGCTCGACGCGCTCGGCATCGCCTGGCGCAGCCACTCCGCGCGGAGCGCCTCCCACCAGGCGTTCGAGCTCGAGTGGATGGACCCGCTCATGCTCGCCGACGCGCTGGTGACCCATCGCTGGCTCATCCGCGAGGTCGCGCGTGCCGCCGGGCTCGATGCGACCCTGATGCCGGTCCCGTGGACCGACGCGACCCGCAGCCGCCTCGACCTCTACGTGTCGCTGGTCGAAGACCACGCCTCGGCCTTCCTCGACCCGCTGGGACCCGACGGCCTCTCACCCGGAGCGAGGGCCTTCGTGACCGCTCTGGAAGCCGAGCTCGGCGGCCTCGCCCTGATCGTTCGGGGCACCGTCAACAGCTTCTCGGCGGCCGACGCGCCCTGGCTGGGGGTCGGTCCCGCGGCCCGCGGCGAAGGCGGGCCGACGGTCCATTTCGGTGGCCTCGACGCGTGCTCGAATCCCTACCTGGTCCTGGCCCTCGTCGTGGCCTTCGGCCTCGACCGCGATGCGCCGCGGCGGCTCGAGTCGCGACCCAGCGACACGTTGGTCGAGGCCGCGCGCCGGGCCGTCCTGTCGCCGCGGATCCGAGAGGTCCTCGGAGCGCCGATGCTGGAGGTCCTGGCGGCGCGTGCACTCGGCGACAGCGCGGCCTGGCGCAAGCAGGTCACGGCCTGGGAGATCGAGCACTACCGGGACCTCTGACCGGGCGCGCGACCTCGGGCGGAGCCGAGCCTTCGTCAGCCTGCCCCGGGTGACGCGTCTGCGGTACAAAGGCCGAAGGCCGGCCCCCT
>JAEUKJ010000670.1 GCA_016792665.1 Deltaproteobacteria bacterium
GGACTTCCATCGGCCGGTGCCCAACCTCATCGAGGCGCTGGGCTGGGGGCGGCACCTGTATCAGCCGCTCATCTATATCCCCCGGTCGGGCAAGCAGTCGATGTCGCTCACGTCGAAGCCGGTCGCCCTGAACGAGGGCGAGTGGCTGCTCGTGACCCACCTGAAGGCGCTGGTCGGGCGCGCGAGCTACCTCGACGGGGTCGAGGTCTGGCTCTTACGGAACCCGCCGCGTAATGGGCTCGGGTTCAGGGATATCCGCGGTGCGTTCCCGGACTTCATCCTGTGGCTCGTGCGCGGGGACGAGCAGTGGTTCTCGTTCATCGACCCGCACGGGATCCGGATGGTGACCGATCCGGCGAGCGAGCCGAAGCTGCACCTCTGGAAGACACTGCGGGACATCGAGGGACGCCACCCGGACCTGGGTGTGCACCTCGACGCGTGGGTCTTGTCGGTCACGCCCGAGCACGAGGTCGCGCCGTCGCTACGGCCCTTTTTGGACCACCACATCGTGTATCAGGACAACGAAGGGCGTTACCTCGAGGTCGTCATGAAGCGACTCCTCGGGGTCGAGGATGCGCAAGAAGGAGTCGAGGCCGTGACCACGAACCCCCAAGCGACGTTGCGTTCGATCGAGCTGTCGCAGTGGAAGAGCTTCGAGCGGGCGACGCTGCCGCTGGCGGAGCTGACAGTGCTCATCGGCGCCAATGCGTCGGGCAAGAGCAACGTGATCGAGGCGCTGAAGCTGATGCGCTGGATCGGGAGCGGCGCCCGCTTCTCGAACTACGTGTTGGCCACGCGGGAGGGCGAGCTCGGGCTGCGCGGGACCCTGGCGGATCTGGTCCGGCGCGACGCGCCGGAGCGCGCGCTGCGACTCGGGTGCGAGCTCGAAGGGCCGGATGGCGAACTTGCGGCACTGAGACTCTCGCTGACGCTGGAGGCGAGCGACGGTGAGCTACGCGTGAAACAGGAAGCCCTGGCGACCGTGAACGGCGAAGAGATCGAGCTCTATCGTGCGACGCGCCCGGCAGAGGCCGTCGGCAACGTGCTCGAGGTGCGCTATCAGTCGTTCGGCGCCGCGGGGAGCGCGGTCTTGAACGCGGTGGACCAGCAGGCCGTGTTCGCGCAGGTCACGAGCCCGGCGCGGTTTGGGCGCGAGCACAAGCGCGCGCAAGAGGTCGTGCCGAGGGCGGCCATCGCGGTTGGCGAGGCGCTGTGCCGAATCCAGGTGCTCGACCCGAACCCGAGCAAGATGCGTGGCTACTGGCACGAGAGTGACAAAGAGCTGCACCACGACGGGGGGAACCTATCGGCAGCGCTCTTCGCGTTGTGCCAGGACGAGGGGATGAGAGCGCGGGTCCTGGGCTTCGTCGGCGAGCTGCCCGAGAAGCCGGTGGACGGGATCGAGTTCATCCGGGTGCCGCGCGGCGACGTGATGGTGCAGCTGCGCGAGACGTTCGGTGGGGTGAAGCGCCTGGTCGATGCGCCGCTCTTGAGCGATGGCACGCTGAGGGTCCTGGCCATCGCGGCGGCCCTCTTGTCGGCGCCGCGCGGATCGCTCCTGGCGATCGAGGAGTTCGACAACGGCATCCACCCGAGCCAGGCGGGGCGTCTCGTGCGGCGCATCGAGGAGGCCGCGAAGGAACGCGGGACCCGCGTGCTGCTCACGACCCACAACCCAGCGATGCTGGACGCGTTGCCGCCGGCGACGCTGGCGGACGTCGTGGCGTGTCATCGGGACCCGGAGCGCGGGGACTCACGGCTCACGCGGCTGTCGGACCTGGACGCCTACCCGGTCATCATGGCGCAGGGGCCGCTCGGGCAGACGATGACGCAGGGCGTGCTCGATAGGCTGCTGAAGGCGCGGGAGACGGCCGATGAGCGGAGCCGAAAGGCGTTGGCCTGGCTCGATGCGCTGCGTGCTTCGGAGGAGGAGCCGTGAGGCCGGTTTGCATCATCGACACCTCGATCTTCTGCGAAATCCTGCAGGTCCCGACCAAGAGCGAAAAGGCGAGAGGGACTCAGATCCAAGAAGAGTTGATCGCGAAGTCGGAGAATGAGTCCTTGTTGCTGCCGATGACGACGGTCCTCGAGACAGGCAACCACATCGGTCAGAGCGGTGATGGGACCCTGCGCCGGAAGACGGCCCAACGCTTTGTCGCGCAGGTGAAGAAGGCGCTGACCGGAGAAGCGCCGTTCACCGTGACGCCGATGTTGGACCGCGCGCGGCTGCTCACGCTCCTCGAGGGTTTTCCGGATTGGGCCCTGCAGGGGAGCGGGCTCGGCGACCTGACGATTCGCGATGTCTTCGACCAACAATGTGCGGTGGCGCCGAATCGGCCTGTGTACATCTGGTCATTGGACAAACATCTTCAGAGCTTTCGCCATGAGCCCTGAGCAGCCGCCGTCGTTTCCGCGGATCCCTCGTCTATTGGACGGCGCGGAGATCGGCGACGACCGGGTGGCGGAGCCGGGGGTGGTGCGCGAACTCTTGCGCGAGCCGGTCGTGGTCGAAGAGAAGCTCGACGGGATGAACGTCGCCGTGTGGTTGGACGGCGCGGGCTGGCCCGTGGTGGCGGGTCGTTCTGGCAAGACCCAGGGGGACCGCGGCGGTCAGCTCGGGCGCGTGAAGACCTGGTTGGGCGAGCACGCTGAGGCGGTCAAGGCGGTGATCGAGCCGGGAGGCGCGCTCTATGGCGAGTGGCTCGGGCGGGTGCATTCGGTGGTGTACGACGCGCTGCCGGACTGGCTCGTGGTGCTCGACCTGTGGACGACCTCGGGCGGGTTCGCGGTCGTGAGCGAGCGAGACCGCCGATGTCGCGAGGCGGGGCTGGCGACGCCGCCCATCGTGTTCGAGGGCCGACTCGGGAGCCTCGCTGCGCTCGAGGGGTTGCATGGGGTCTCGCGCTTTGGCAGCGGCGCGGCCGAGGGGCTCGTGCTGCGGCGCGAGGTCGGGGGGCGGCTGGTCGATCGGGTCAAGTGGATAGCCCCCGGCTTCTCGCAGAAGTCGGACAGCGAGTGGCGGGGCGACGCGCGTGAGAATCGCTTGCGCCGCGGGTAACGCCAGCGGACGCGCTCAGCCGACGACGCCAGCTCGCCGGAACCGCTGCCAAGCGGAGATGATGGCGTCAGCCGAGTCGGCCGGGTTCGAGCCAGTGCGCCCTTCTATGGGCTTGCCGATATTGCGGGCGCGATCGCGTCGACCGAGCCTCACCAGCACAGCTGCCAGCGCGACGCGGGCGCGGTCGTGCTCCTCCTGGCGATTCGACGCGATGGCGCGTTCCAGGGCGCGTGCTGCGTCCTCATACCGTTCGAGGGCGATGTAGTTGCACCCTCGACAGAGCCAGTGATGAGCCTGCGTGCCGTCGTGTGGTTCGGCCTCCTGGAAAGCGACCTCGGCCGCGTCGTGGAGTCCGACGTTCGAGAGAACGACGCCGATCTCGTTGCGGGCGTTGCCGAAGTCGGGGTCCAGGCGGACCGCCTGCCGGAGCGCGAGGATGGAGGCGTTCAGGAGGCCGCCCAAGTCGGGCGCCGCAGGGAGAGCGAGCGACGACTCACGGGGATCGAGGGGATCTCCGATCCGAGCCCGCGCCCCGAGGGTCGCGAGCTGTCCCACGAGAGCCCCGAGCAGGAAGTGAGCGTAGGCGGAGGTTGGGTCGTGCTCCAAGGAGCGAGTCGCCCAATGAATCGCCCCGAGCAGGTCCCCCGCGGCCTCGCGGCTGCGCGCGCTCTCGATCGCGAGCTCGGCGCGCGCGGCCGACGGCAGCGGAACGGTCGCGAAGACGGCACCTTCCGGGGGCTGTTCGTCGAAGTCGGCCAAGCGCAAGTCGGCATCGACTTTGATGAAGGGATTGTCTTTGAAGACCTGTGCGATCACGCGGTACGTCTCGAGGGTCCTGCCGGTCAGCCCCTCCTCGGTCGGGAAGAGGTCGATGCCCTCTCGCTCCGCCAGGGCAGGGCGTCCGAGCAGCTCGTAGCCGCGTTGGATACGGGGGACCCAGGCTCCAGTGGCCAAGGCAAGGAAGTCGAACCCGACCTCGGGTCGAAGCGGTGCTGACTGTGCGAGTCGCTGGCACATGGAGCGCCCTGGGTCATCGAACGACCCCCATCGGAGGATCCTCGGAATCGCGGCTGCGAGCCGCGCGAGCGACTCCTCGACGTCGTGCCGCCAGAGGATCAAGTCCTCGATCGCGAGCATGCCGTTCGGAGGTTGAGCGGTCCGCAGGGCTTCGTGGTCGCGCGCCAAGAGGTCTCTGGTTCCTTTTGCCGTGCACGCGATGCCGGCCATCAGGTCCGCGAGGCGAGTCTCTCCCGTCATGCGCCTGTGGCGACCTGGCTCGAGCAGCTTCACCAGCCGCACCTTCAACGCGCTGATCCCGATACGGAGGCGCAGCTCCCAGGTCATGGCCTCGACCTCCGTTGGCGTCGCGAGGGCCTCGGCAAGTCGCAGGAGTGCCCCGTGCTTTTTCGGGAGGTGCCTGCCGTGGCGCCAGTCGTCGACGGTCTTGGGGGTCACATCGCAGCGGTCGGCCAGGGTCTCGTTGGTCAACTCCATCGCCTTCATGCGTTGGGCGATCCAGTCGCCAGGCCTTGTGTCGAGCCACATTTCGAGACGGGGAGACGTCTCGCCGAGCAGGTCGCGTGCTGCGAGCCATGCCCCGAGTCTGAGACCGATCTCGAGCGAGACGAGGC
>JAEUKJ010000412.1 GCA_016792665.1 Deltaproteobacteria bacterium
GGACCAGGCGCGACGCGGGCAGATGGCCGGGCGGCGCGGGCTGGTCGCGGAGCCTGGGCTGGAGGCCGAAGCGTGGACCACGGCGTCGCGCTTCGAGGCGGGGATGAGGTCGGCGACCGCGGTGGGGGACGAGCGCACGGCGGGGGAGAGGTCGGCGGAGGCGGGGCGCGAGCCCGCAGCCGGGGAGGGCGAGGCGGTCGCGCTGGCGCGCAGTGAGGGGACCAGTGGCGCGAGCGAGGGTACGCGTGGCGCGAGCGAGGGCACGCGTGAAGGCGCGAGCGGAGCCACGAGCGCGCGTGGAGGCGCGAGCGAGGGGCCGCGGGTGCCGCGGGCGCGGACGGTCGATGGGCGGGTGGCCGAGGCCGCGGCGTACGCGCGCGACCAGGGGCTCGTGGCGGTGCCGCGCCTCGTGGTCGCGGAGCGGGCCGTCTTCTACGATGGCCAGGAGCGGGCGCGCGCGGCCTTTCGCGTGCGAGGGGCGAGTCCCGAGGGGGCCGGGATCCGTGTGGCGGCGCGCACCGCGCTGGCCGACCAGGCCGATCGCTGGGCGGCCTGGATCGAGGTCACACCGGCCAGGTGGCGAGAGGTCGTTGCGGACCTCGGGCGCGGACCGAGCGGTCCGGCGAGTCAGGGCGGTGAGGTGGTCGTCGCGACCGCAGGCGCCGCGGAGAGCCAGAGCACGGCCGAGACTTCCGATCGGACGACGGGGCCGCAGCCCGGGCAGGCGACGTCGTCGGCCCAGGTCGAGAACCCGGAGTTCCGGAGGCGCGCGCTCGCCGGGGCATCCGGGACCATCGACCGCATCAACGACCTCATGTCCTATGGGGCCTTCGATTGGGCGATCACGGACGCCGAGGCCCTCCAGGCGATCCGCGCCCTCCAGGCGTTGCCGGGCACCCAGCGCTTCGTCGTGTGCCAGGAGCTCGCGCGCGGGTCGGCGCTCTCGCGGCTCATCGAGAACCTGCCGGCTGGTGCCTCGGCCCAGTGCCCGAACGCCTATCTGACGATCTGCGCTATCGCGCGGGATCCGCGGCGCATCCGGCCGTTCTTCGACGCCGCGCCGCGCGTCGATCCGGTGCAGGACGCGCCCGCCATCGGTGCCATCCTGAGTCAGCTTCCCGACGACATCGTCCGCGAGCAGGCGCTGGGTCGGGTGCGGAACCAGGTCAACGCGCAGCTCCACGCGTGGATCGCGATCGCGCCCGAGCCCACCAGGACCCTGGTCTCGACGCGCTACGAGAACGCGCGCCGGCAGGCCCAGGCGGATGTGCAGGCGCAGACCGACCGGCAGGCGCGTGAGCGGACCCTCGACCAGGACGCCGCGGCCCGCATGCGCGGCACGGGGGCGGCCGACCGCAGCTTCCAGGACCGCATCCACCGCATCCAGGACCTGCTCTCGTACGGGGTCTTCGACTGGGCGATCACCGATGGCGACGCGCGCCACGTGATGCAGGTGTTCGGCGAGTCCGAGGCGGACATCCCGGCGATGGTGCACGCCCTCGATGCGCGCGACCAGACGTTCATGAACCGGCTGCTCGAGAACCTGCCGACCGCCGACCGCTACGGCGTGCATCAGCGGGCCTTCATCCGCGTGCTGTCCGGGCGCCGCCCCGAGAACAACCTGCCCTTCGTGCGCGAGATGCTCTCGGTCGGGTTCCTGAACTCGGTGAGCGGCGAAGAGGCCTCGCTCGCGTTCCAGATCATCCGCACCATGCCGCGGGATCTGCAGGACCAGATCCGCGGCCTGGAAGGCGGACAGGTCTGGGCGCGCCTCGAAGGCAGCCTCGATCAGCGTCAGGCGAACGACCGCGACGCCAACCTCTACGGCAACACCGAGGAGCGCCAGCGCCTCATGCTCGCGTACCGCGAGGGCATCACGACCTGGCCGGTGCCGCAGCTCATGGCGCAGACCGAGATGCTCTGCAGGATGGGGCAGGACGCGTTCGTCGAGCGTTCGCTCCGCGAGGCGGGGGCCGACGCCGCGGCGCCACGATACCGCGGGCTCTATGCACGCTTCGGCTTCGCGCACGACGGCCGGCCGCGAGACGAGCGCGTGTTCGCCGCGTGGCGCGACAACAGCGCGGGCGATCGGGCCGATCCGAACTTCTTCCAACGCGCGGGCGCGGGTCTCATCCTCGGGGGGCAGCTCGTCGGCGCGGCGATCGACGTGGGCGCGACTGGATCCACCGACCTCGCCGTCGACCTCAACCGCGCGCAGACGGCGGCTGGCGGGACCCTCGGCGGCATGGTGCTCGCCGAGCGGCAGCACGACGAGGACAACCGTGTCCTGGCGAACGTCGATCTGAACGCGGGCCGTCTCGCGCTGAGAGGCGAGCACCTCGACATCGCCAGCATCGCGCGCATGGCCGACGGGGTCTCGATCCAGACCGGGCCGGTCACCATCGCCGGCATCGACGTCGAGCTGAAGTGGCCGACCGAGCGCGACCCGGGCTCGCGCATGCGCGTCGCGATCAGCACGATCCGCGCGCGCGACATCTGGCAGAGCACGCCGCAGGCGATGCTCAATGTCGGACTCCTGGTGATCCAGCAGCTCATCATCGAGGCCCTGAGACCGCCCGGCACGAGCCCCGGTGACCGCCAGCAGGGCATCGGCATGCTCTTCCAGGAGCTGCAGGAGACGGCCACGCGGCTCATGGGGCTCCTCCAGGGTGCGAGCCCGGACGCGGGCCAGCTCTCGGCGCAGCTCGGGCAGTCGCTCGGGCACCTGCAGGCACGCGTGACGATCGGGTCGATCGAGGTCGAGAACGTCTCGAACTCTCAGGGCGGCTTCGTGGGCGGCGCGCAGGTGCGCGGCGTGCGCGTGTCGGTCCAGAACCGGCGCAAGGGGGACGTGGCGCGCGAGCGGCTGGCGGAGCTCGAGCGGTTGGGGCGAGGGCGGTCGCTGACGGCCGAGGAGCAGACCGAGCGGGCCGCGGTCGAGCGGCGCCTGCAAGAGCTCGCACCGCTGGAGGCGCGAGAGCGCGAGCTGTCCCGGCGCGAAGCGGATCACAGCGGCCGCCCGAGTCACCTGCCGATCCTCGGGACCGGCGCGCCCGAGTCCGAGGGCCTGAACGCGGGCGAGCGTGACGAGCTCGCGCGGCTGCGCAACGAGCTGACGATGTCGTCGGCGGGGGTCGGGGTCGACGACATCCACGTCACCAACGTGTCGATGGGCGGCACGACCGCGTCCGACGTGCACGTGACTGCGCTGCGGGCCGAGGTGAGCGCGGCCCCGCGAACCGGGAACGGGACGGCCACGGGCGGCTCGGACGCGGTGGCGACCTTCCAGGTCGGCAGCGTCACGGCGCGGGACGTGCAGGTTCAGGGCGGCAACCGCCTCGAGGCGACCGAGGCCCGCGTGGCTCAGCTCGAGGCCCGCGTGGCGGCGCGGCAGGCGACCGAGGACGAGCGACGACTCTACGCGACCTTGTCGGCGCAGGTCACCGACGTGCACCGCATGATGGCTGTGCGCGACCGCGCGCGACTCGATCCGGCGGGCGCGTCCTCGTTGCGCGGGGCTGACCTGGCGCTGCACCAGCGCGCCGAGGCGGAGCTCCCGGGCTGGCTCACGCGCGACGAGGGCTCGAGCGTCCGCGCGCTGTCGCTGACCGGCGACAACGGCGGCGCGGCGATCACGGGGCGCGCAGATCTCTCGGGTGGGCAGGTGTCGACGCGCGTCGCAAACGCGCACATGGAGGGCGTGCACCAGGCCGGGCGCGAGGTCCGATCGATCGACGCTCATGGGGTCGAGGTCGGGGCCCAGGTCAGCGGTGACCTGCGCGGCGGCGCGCAGCCTGCGGGCGCCGAGCCGTCGCTCATGTCGCGGCTCACCAACGCGAACTTCGACGCCGAGCGGCTCGAGATGGCCGGATACCACGCTCAGGGGCAGTCGCTGTCGGCGACGCTGAGCACCGAGCAGCGCCAGCTCCAGCGCGCTTCCGATCTCGGGCAGGCGACCTCCGCGCAGCGGGCCCGCTTGGACGCTCTGCCAGGTCTCATCGAGGAGGCTCGGCGCGCAGAGGCGCGGCTCGGGGAGCTGAGGTCGAGGCAGGCGTCGCCGGGCCTCTCGCGCGAGGAGAGCGCGGAGCTCCAGGCGCTCGCGTCGCGCTGCGATCCGCACACGATGCACGTCGAGACGGTGCGGGCGACCGCGGTGCACGCGCGGATGAGCCAGCAGGGAGGCCTCGATCTCCAGGTCGGGCGGGCGGGCAGCGGGGAGGCCGGCCTGACCATGACCGGCTTCCGGCAGGGGACGGTGGGGCCGAACGGGCAGGAGACGACGACGCGATCGATCGACCGGATGCAGGCCGAGTCGATGCATGTCACCGCGAACGCCAACGGGGGGCTCGCGGGCCTCGCCGACAGCGCGAACCTCGGCTCCAACCGATCGGGGCTGAACGCGGGCGTGAGCGGCACCGGGCTCGAGATGCAGGGCTTCACGCAGGGCCAGGCGGGACAGAGCGGCTACCAGCACGCGAACACGATCCGCGCGCGGGGCTTCGGGGTCGGATACAACCAGGCCGAAGCGGGCGGGACCGCGACGGTCAACCTCGAGGGCGCCTCGGCCGAGGGCGTCACGCGTCAGTCCGGTCGCCTGGACAGCCTCGATCAGGCGATCGCCCAGTACACGGCGCAGGAGCACTCGGGGCGCCCGCTGACCGCGGGGCAGCAGGCGCACGTCGCCGAGCTGCGCGCCCAACGGCGCGGCTACGAGCAGCTCCAGGCCGACCTCGGACGCGCTCGCTCGCAGGCGCGGCGGCGGCAAATCCAGCGCCAGATCGCCGACTGGGAGCGCATCGGTGAGCAGCGTATCGCCACGGTCAGCGCGACCGGCGTGAACGCGACCGTGACCAACGTCGGCAACGTGATGGACGACCGCTGGAGTGCGGCCGACCAGAACATGGGGGTCCGAGCCCACGTGGGACGGCTCGACGTCGGGCGCGTCGAGCAATCGGACGAGCGCGGGCGCATGCGCCAGCAGGTCGCGAGCGCGCGCGTATCGAACGTCGACGTGACGGGCGACAACGTCCTCGGCGCGAACGGGCAGGCCTCGAGCCTGCGCGCGACGGTGGGCGAGCTCGACGCGCGCGGGGTGCGCGCGGGCAGTGCTGGCGCGAGCCGGGTCACCGGGCGCGGGATCGCCGTCGGCATGACCGGCCAGGACGCCAGCGTCTCGGCCGAGCGTCTCGACCTGAGCGGCGCCCACTCGGGCAACAACTCCGCGGGCCACATCGGACTCTCGCACGTGCGCGCTGGCGTCACGGGGATCGGCACGCGCGACCAACGCGTGGCGGGCTCGGCCGGCGGCGTGTCTCTCTCGAACGGTCGTGCGCGGACGGCGGCGATGGACGCGAGCGTGCGCAGCCTGCGCGGTCGGCGTGCCTCGTTCTCGATGGGCCGCGGTGGCATGACGGCGAGCGTCGCCAGCTTCTCGGGCGAGGGCGTCGCGGTCACGACGCGCGGGGTGCGCGAGGACGCGGCCGCGCGCATGTCCGTGCCGAGCGAGGACCGTTATCGCGTCGACCGCGTCGCCGGTCGCGGGGCGTCGTTGTCGACGGGCGGCGGCACGACGCGGGTCGGGCTCGCGCACGCCGAGGCCTCGGGGGTGCATGCCGAGGGAGACGCACTGGCCGGGCGCACCCTCGATGTGCGGCGCGTGACGGTCGACGGCGTGAACGCGACGATGGGCGAACGCGGCACCTTCCGCGTCGGTGTCGCGCAGGCCGGAGTCGACGGGGTGCGCCTCACCGAGGCCGACGGCAGGCATGCCACGACGGTCGAGCACGCGCACGTGCGCGACGTGTCGGCCCGGGGCGACCGCAGCGGCCTGTCGCACGGCCATGTGGGCGAGCTCGAGGTGCGCGAGGTCCAGGTCGATCGGGCGGACCTGTCGGCGACCCTGCACCTCGCGACGGCGACCGATCTCAACGCCGAGGGCGTGAACTTCGCCGCGGGCACGGTCGAGCGCGCGAGCGTCGGGACGGCCGATGTCCGCGGTGCCCGCGCGACCCTGCGCGACCCTGCGACCGGCGGCGAGACGCGGGTCGGTGTGGAACACGCGCGCGTCGAGCGGGCCGTCGGCAGCGTCGAGACCGGCGGCATCACCCGTGGCTCGCTGGGACGCGCACGGGTCGAGGGCGCGACCGTCTCGGGCGATCTCTCCGAAGAGGTCGGCACCTCCTCCTCGGGCGGCGCGATGCGTCAGATCACGGGGCGCCGCGATGGGCGCGTCGACCTGGCCGAGGTGACCGATGTGGCCGGCGGCTACAACGCGACCACCCGCGAGGCCGCGGGCACGTGGGGCGGCGCGCGCGTCGAGGGTGCGCGTTACGATGAGACCGGGCGCAGTGGAGCGTCGCGTCGGCATATCGACGCCGATCGGATCTCGACCGGCGCGGGCATGGCGCGCATCGACGACACGGCCCACCCCGAGCGCGGCCTGCGCGCGACCGCGGACGACACGCGCGTGG
>JAEUKJ010000413.1 GCA_016792665.1 Deltaproteobacteria bacterium
CGCCACCGAGACGCGGGACTTCGACGCCCTCGCGGCCCGCCTCGTGAGCCCGCTGCCCGAAGGGCTCGTCGACTTCTTCCACGTCAACACCGACACCGGCGCCCCCGAGCTCGCCATCGAGCTCGCGGCCCGCTTCGTCCGCGCGCACCCCGGCAAGAGCGCGGTCGTCATGCGCTGTCGCATCCCGCGCACCTTCGTCGACGTGAACCGCCGCCTCGACGCCTCGGCCGCCGAATACAAGGCGGGCGGGGTCGCGCCGGGCCTCATGCCGTGGGTCACCGATCCCTCCGACCTGGCCCTCTGCCGCTCGCTCTACGACACCTACACCGACACCGTGCGCGCGGCCCGCGACCGCCTCGCGCCCGACGGCGCCATGCTGCTCCTCCACACCTACGCGCCGCGCACGGTCGGGGTCGAGGTCGACCTCGAGATCGTCAAGAGCCTCCACCACGCCTACGCCCCCGAGGTCGAGACGCAGTGGCCGGTGCGCCACGCCATGGACATCATCTCGCGCGACAGCGACGGGGTCGACCACGCCCCGCCCGCGTTCGTGGCCGCCCTGACCGCGGCCCTCGCCCCACTCGACCTCGACCTCGGCCGCAGCCACACCTATCCCCTCCACCCGAGCACGATGGGCTGGGAGCACGTCATGGCGCTGCCCGATCGCTGCGTCTGCCTCGAGGTGCGCCGCGACCTCTTCGTGCGGCACTTCCAGCCTTTCGCCGAGGCCCGCATCCTGCCCGAGCGCGTCGCGTCCCTCGCCGACCCGGTCGCCCTGGCGGTCGAGGCATTCTTCCCCCGCGCCTGAGCGGGCAGCACGAGTGCTGCGGGTAGCGAGTAGCGAGTAGAACGATGCACTCCGGTCGCGGCACCAAGCCGTGGTCGAGCGGTGGCGCACCGCCTGAGCCTATGCGATAAGGATGGAGTGAACGTACTCGTCGTCACCTCGGAAGCGGCACCCTTTGCGAAGACCGGCGGGCTCGGCGATGTGCTCGGCGCATTGCCACGATACCTCCGCAAGCTGGGCCATGACGTTCGCGTCTTCCTGCCCTTCTATTCGTCGATCGACACGAAGAAGGGCACCTTCTCGCCGGTCGGCGACCCGTTCCCGATCGTGCTCGGACCGCATCGCTACGTGGTCCGCATCGTCACGGTCGACACGCACCCGGGCACCTTCTTCGTCCACTGTCCCGAGCTCTACGCTCGCGGCAGCCTCTACACGAACGACCTCGACGAGCACCGCCGCTTCCTCGTCCTCGGCTGGGCCGCGCTCATCGCCGCGCAGCACATGCGCTTCGCGCCCGACGTGCTGCACTGCAACGACTGGCAGTGCGGCCTCCTGCCGCTCACCCTGAAGGTCGCCTTCGGCTGGGACCGCCTCTTCGCGAACACGAAGACGCTCTTGTCGATCCACAACCTGAACTACCAGGGCGTCTTTCCGGCCTCGACGATCGGCGACACCAACCTCGCGTCCTCCGCGCACCTCTTCCACCAGGACCAGCTCCACCACCCGCACGGCGGCCGCATCAACTACATGCTGCACGGCCTCCTCTATGCGGGCATCGTCTCGACCGTGTCGCCGACCTACGCGCGCGAGATCCAATCCGAAGAACACGGCGCCGGCCTCGACCCCTTCTTGCGCGCGCGCCGCTCGACCGTCGTCGGCATCTTGAACGGCGTCGACTACGATGAGTGGTCGCCCGAGAAAGACACCCTCATCCCGCATCGCTACTCGGCCGCCGACCTGTCCGGCAAAGCGCTGGACAAGGAAGCCCTCGTGACCGCGCTCGGCCTGCCCTACGTGCCTGGCGTCCCGGTCCTCGGCATCGTGTCGCGCATGGCGAGCCAGAAGGGCTTCGACCTGCTGGGCCCCATCCTCGGCAACCTCCTCGTCAAGTGGGGCTTCCAGCTCGCCGTCCTCGGCTCGGGCGAGTCGCGCCTCGAGCAGATGTTCGAGGGCTTCCGCCGCCGCTTCCCCAAGCAGGTCGGCTTCTATCGCGGCTTCTCGAACCCGCTCGCCCACCTCATCGAGGCCGGCAGCGACATCTTCCTCATGCCGTCGCGCTACGAGCCCTGCGGTCTCAACCAGATGTACAGCCTGCGCTACGGCACGGTGCCCATCGTGCATCGGACCGGCGGCCTGGCCGACACGGTCCGTCCGTGGAACCCCTACGCCGCGAATGACGCGATGGATCCGCGCCGCGCCGGGAATGGCTTCGTCTTCGACCACCATGACTCGCGCGGCCTCGAGTGGGCCATCGAGATGGCGCTCGGCACCTTCAAGCATCGACCTTCGTGGGACCGACTCGTCCAGAACGGCATGGCCGAGGACTTCTCGTGGGAGCGCCAGGCCGCCCTCTACGTCGACCTCTACCAGCGCATCCCCGGCTGAGTCCGGCGGGCCCGTCCGTCCCACGCGACCCCAGAGAGAACCATGCACGTCGTCCTCGTCGAGCCCCGCTTTCCGACCAACCAGAAGCTCTTCGTGCGCGCCCTGGCCGAGCTCGGCGTCACCGTCACGGCCATCGGCGAGGGCAGCAAGGCCTCGCTCGACCATGAGCTGCGCCACTGGCTCCGCCACTACGAAGAGGTGAGCAACGTCACCTCCGAGGCCGAGCTCACGCGCGCCATGCGCTTCATCACCTCGCACGCGCACGTCGACCGCATCGAGGCCACGGTCGAGGCGCACATCATGGCCGTGGCCAAAGTGCGCGAGGCCTTCGGCGTCCCGGGCACCTCGGTGCGGACGGCCTGGCTCTGCCGCGACAAGCCCGCCATGAAAGAGGCCCTGCGCCAGGGCGGCGTGCCGTGCGCGCGCTCGACCGCGGCGTCGTCCATCGCCGAGATCATCGCGTTCGCCGAAGAGGTCGGCTTCCCCCTCATCGTCAAGCCGCGCGACGGCGCTGGCGCCTCGGGCGCGGCGCGCGTCGACTCGGTCCGCGACATCGAGATCGCCGCGCGAAACCTCAACGTGGACAAGGGCCGCTCGGTCGCGGTCGAGGAGTTCCTCGAAGGGCACGAGGGCTTCTACGACACCCTCACGCAGCGGGGCGAGGTCGTCCACGAGTTCGTCTCGCACTACTACCCGAACGTCCTCGAGGCGATGCGCACGCGCTGGATCTCGCCGCAGATCGTCGCCACCAACCGCGTCGACATGGGCGCGAGCTACGACGCCGTGAAGGCGCTCGGCCGGCGCGTCATCGAGGTCCTCGGCATCGAGAGCTCGGCCACCCACATGGAGTGGTTCTATGGTCCCAAGGGACTCAAGTTCTCGGAGATCGGCTGCCGCCCTCCCGGCGTGAAGGCCTGGGACCTCTACAATGTCGGCAACGACATGGACCTCTACCGCGAGTGGGCGCGCGCCATCTGCGGCCTCCCGCCAGCCCAGCGCCCCACCCGCCGCTACGCCGCCGGCATGGTCGCGCTGCGCCCCGACCGTGACGGACACATCGCGGGTTACGAGGGGGTCGACGCCATCGCCAACGCGTTTGGCCCGCACCTCTTCGACTGGTATCTCCCTCCCGAGGGTCACCCGACCCAACCGGTCGAGGCCGGCTTCATGGCGAATGCCTGGGTGCGGATGAAGCACGAGAACTACGACGAGCTCCGGCGCATGCTCGACCTCGTCGGTCAGACCATCAAGGTGCGCGCACGGTGAAGTCGGTCACACTCGTCGGCCCCCAACCGGCCGGCAGCGAACAGGTCGCGCGAATCCTGGCTCAGCGCGGCATCAAGCGCCCCGTGGCGCTGGTCACCGCGGGATGGCAGGAGCGCGAGAGCGAGGACGAGGCGCTCATCGCGAGCTTCGGCGTCCCGGCCGTGAACCTGCGGCTGCATGCCCGCAGCGAGGAGCTCTTCGCGGACTCGCTGCGCTACGCCCCGCCCGAGGGCACCAATCACGCCTCGAAGCTGGCCCGCGACCCAGAGCTGTCGACCGCCTACAAGGCGCGGCAGGAGCGGCTCCGCCACATGCAGGTCTTCTATCGCATGCGCTTGGAGTCGGCCGACGACGTGGCCCAGGCCATCGCCGTGAGGCACGTCGACGACGCCCTCCTCGAAGAGGAGCAGCGCGTGTCCATCGACATCCTGAAGCGCCTCGACGGTGACCACCTCGCGCGCTGCCAGCGCCTCCAGGACGAGTTCGACGCGCGCTGCACGCCCGAGCAGCGACCGTCCATCGCGCTCCACCGCAAGGAGCTCGCGGCCATCCTCGAGCCGGCCGGCGCGCTCGTCATCGCGGGCGGACACGTCGCCTCGTTGCTCAACCGGATGCGCCTCTTCGGGGTCCTGGACCTCGCGCGCCACCTGCCGATCATCGCGTGGTCGGCCGGCGCCATGGTGCTGACCGATCGCATCGTCTGCTTCCACGACTATCCGCCCTACGGCAAGGACATCGCGCAGGTGCTCGACTCCGGCCTCGGCGTCGCCCCCGGCGTCGTCGTCCTCCCCGACCCGAGCCATCGCGTCCGCATGGACGACGCGCGCGGCATCCGTCGCTTCGCCGAGCGCATGGCGCCGGCCCTCTGCCTCGCCATGGACGTCGGTGCCGAGGTCACGTTCGAGGGGGGCCGCATCGTGTCCGGTCAGGCCTTTCTGCTCTCGACGCGAGGCGAGGTCGACCGCGACTGGCGCGGCGGCGAGCTCGTCGGCACGCGTCCTGCGACCCCTTCGGCGGGAGGTCCGGCATGAGCGCCGCGCGCACCAAGGTCGTCCCCATCGCGCACTCGATCGCCCAGCTCGCCGCGGGCCCGAAGTCGAAGGCAGCGGTCGACGCCTTCTTCGCCAATAACCAGTTCCCGCTGGTCGACGACGTCGATACCACCTTCGTCTGGCGCGGTGATGCGCAGGGCGTGAACCTGCGACACTGGGTCTTCGGTCTGCCGAGCTCGCATCCGCTGACGCGCCTCGACGGCACCGACGTCTGGCACTTCACGCTCAAGTTGCCGCCCACCTCGCGGGTCGAATACAAGTTCGAGATCATCCGCCACGGCCATGGTGAGTGGGTCGGCGATCCGCACAACCCGAACCGCGCGCACGACCCCTTCGGCTCGAACTCGGTGGCTCACGGCAAGGGCTATCAGGTCCCCGACTGGTCGCGACCCATCGCCAGCTCGCCGCCTGGCCGCATGGACGAGGTCTGGCTCGACAGCCAGGTCTTTGGGCGCAGGAGCTACGGCATCTACCTGCCCGCGCGCTTCCGTCGCGCCCGCCGCTACCCGCTCCTCATCGTGCACGACGGCCACGACTACATGCGCTACGCGGCGCTCGGCTACGTGCTCGACAACCTCATGGCGCGCCTCGAGATCCCCGACATGGTGGTGGCGCTCACGAGCTCGCCCGACCGTCTCCACGAATATGCCAACGACGAGCGGCACGCGCGCTACATCACCGACGAGCTCGTCCCGCACCTCGAGCGGCACTTCCCGCTGCGCGCCGACCCGCAGCACCGCTGCCTCATGGGGGCCAGCTTCGGCGCGGTCGCGGCGCTGTCGACCGCATGGCGGCGGCCCGGCTTCTACGGCAAGCTGCTCTTGCAGTCGGGGTCGTTCGCGTTCACCGACATCGGTGAGGGCAATCGCCGCGGGCCGCTCTTCGACCCGGTCGTCCAGTTCATGAACCAGCTCCGCGCCGAGCCACGCGCCATGTCCGAGCGCGTGTTCCTGAGCTGCGGCATGTACGAGTCCCTCATCTACGAGAACCGGTCGTTCGTGCCGGTGCTCCAGTCGACCGGGATGGACCTCCGCTACAGCGAGTCGCGCGACGGGCACAACTGGGAGAACTGGCGCGACCGCTTGCGGGAAGGTCTCTCGTGGCTCTTCCCGGGACCGCTGCTCATGGTGTACGAATAGCGCAGGGGTTGGACGCGGAAGTCAGCGCCCGAGGATGCATTCATGGCGACCGTCACTCGCAAGATCGGGCTCTCTCTCGGGGCCGATATCTGTTGGCCACTCTGCTACGAAGGGATCATGCGACGCCTCGAGCTCGCGATCCCGTGGAACGGCGACTCGGTCGGTGTCGACGTCGAGCGCGTCACCATCGAGCCCTTCGATCTCCGCCAGCCGTGCCGCTACGACATGGTCCTGGATCGGCTGACGCACTGGTATCACACGTCGCGCGAGTGGATTAAGAAGTCCATCCTGATGGACGACCTGTACGTGCTCAACAACCCGTGGGCCGTGCAGTCGATGGAGAAGCAGACGACCTACTGCGCGATGATTGCGCTGGGCATGCCGATTCCCGAGACCTGGCTCGTGCCGCCGAAGTCGTACGAGCCGCTGCCCGATCTCCAGCCGACCCTGAAGGCCTACGCCAAGCTCTTCGACTTGAGCGACATCGGCAAGAAGCTCGGCTACCCCATCTTCATGAAGCCCTACGACGGTGGCGGCTGGAAGGGGGTGAGCCGCATCGACGACGAGCCGCGCCTCAGGAAGAGCTACGAGGAGTCCGGCAAGAACGTCATGCACCTGCAGAAGGCCGTGCATCCGTTCGACAACTTCGTGCGCTGCATCGCGTTCGGGCCGCAGACCTACCTCGTCAAGTACAACCCCGACGTGCCGCTCCACGACCGCTACACGATGGAGCGCGACTTCGTGTCGGCCGACGAGTCGCGGCTGCTCCGCGACACCACGCTCACCATCAACTCGTTCTTCGGGTGGGACTTCAACTCGTGCGAGTCCCTGCGCAAGACCGGCGA
Source organism: Deltaproteobacteria bacterium (assembly GCA_016792665.1). Lineage (GTDB taxonomy): Bacteria > Myxococcota_A > UBA9042 > PHBI01 > PHBI01 > WYBB01. The sequence continues at coordinate 6,695 of JAEUKJ010000413.1, forward strand.
GGGGACCTGGTATCCCATCGACTTTGCCAACCCGTGCCCCGACTCGCAGGTGACGAGCCTGCACATGCACTTCCCGTGGCTCGTGAAGGCGAAGCTGCGCTGGTCGATCTACTGCGCGGTCACCAAGCGCAAGTTCCGGAAGAACCTCGACTGGGAGCCCTTCTACGCCATCGCGGCCGACAAGGACCGCAGCTACCGGGACAAGCTCACGGCGTACGCGCAGATCGCCAACGAGCGCTACGAGAGCGACCGCTTCGAGGAGTTCTGCCACAAGCACCTCTCGCACCTCGACGAGGTCGCCTGGGAGTTCTTCGGCACCGAGAAGGCCAAGGCCGCGGTGCGCGCGAAGGTCACGGCGCTCTTCCCGAACCACGAGATCGAGCCGTTCACCGAGCTCTTCTGGAAGCGCATCCAGCACTGGCGGAGCCTCGAGGAGTCGCGCGGCGGGTCCATTCTCTCGGCGTGAGAGGTCGCGCCGCGCGGTGAAAGTGCCTCTGGCAGGCCGCTGAACTGGTCAAGGAAAGGTCATGGTGGAAGACAAGACGGTCGGACGGTGGCGTTCGGAGCGGCTCGGTCGCGAGGCCTCGTTGGCGCGTTGGGGCACGTTCGGGCGCCCGTTGCTGGTCTTTCCGACCGCGGGTGGGGATGCCGAAGAGATCGAGCGCATGCACCTCGTCACGGTGCTGAGGCCGCTCATCGACGCCGGCAAGATCAAGCTCTACTCGTGCGACAGCGTAGCGGGCATGGCGCTCGTCAAGAGCGAGGGCAACCCGCGCTATCGCATGTGGCTCCAGAACCAGTTCCACTACTATGTGCGGCACGAGGTCGTGCCTGCGATCCGCGCCGACTGCAAGGACCCCGACATCGAGATCTGGGCCGCGGGCGCGTCGTTCGGCGCCTTCCACGCGGTCGCCGCCGTGTGCCGCTTCCCCGACGTCTTCGGGCGCGCGCTGGCGATGAGCGGCACCTACGATCTCAGGCGCTTCTTCGGCGCCCAGCCGCACGAGTTCGGCGACGAGTTCTGGGTGAGTTCACCGCTCCACTTCATGCCGAGCCTCAGCGGGCCGCACTTGGACAAGCTGCGTACGCGCTTCGTCCTGCTCACCTCGGGGGAGGGGCGGGCCGAGGCCATCGGCGAGTCGTGGGCGATGGCGCGGGTCCTGGGCGACAAGGGCGTCCCCAACCGCGTCGACAACTGGGGCCGCGAGTGGCCGCACGACTGGGACACCTGGCGCAAGATGGCGCCGCAATATCTCGGCGAGTGGACGAAAGACTGAAGAGGGGCGACAAAGAAACCATGTCCCAGACGACGCGTGAGCACAAAGAGGTCGAGGGCGACCAGGACGCGAAGAAGCACCGCGAGTTCATGGTCGCGTTGCTCAACGATCTCCGAGCGTTGGAGCGCATGCTCGCCGAGGGTCTCTTCGAGACCGGCATCCGTCGCATCGGCGCCGAGCAGGAGATGTTCCTCATCGATGCCAACACCTGGGCGCCGGCCAAGGGCGCGCTCAAGATGATGGAGGCGCTGAAGGACCCGCACTTCACGACCGAGCTCGGCCTCTTCCAGCTGGAGGCCAACTGTGCCCCGCAGGTCTTCGCGGGGGACGGACTCTCGGCGATGCACGCCGAGCTCGACATGCTGATGGAGATGGCGCGCACCGCGGCCAATGGGCTCGGCATGAACGCCGTGCTCATGGGCATCCTGCCGACCTTGAGGAAGTCCGACCTCGGCTTGGACTCGATGGTGCCGAGTCCGCGGTACCTGGCCTTGAACAAGGTCGTGACCGACATGCGGGGCGGCAAGTTCGAGCTGTCCATCAAGGGCCTCGACGAGCTCATCATCGAGCACGACTCGGTCATGTTGGAGGCCTGCAACTCGAGCTTCCAGGTTCACCTCCAGGTCGAGCCGAAAGAGTTCGCGCGCATGTACAACCTCGCGCAGGTGCTGTGCGGGCCGCTCATGTCGATCGCGGCCAACTCGCCCATCGTCTTCGGGCGCCGCCTCTGGGCCGAGACGCGCATCGCGCTGTTCCGGCAGGCGGTCGACACGCGCAGCCACACGCACCAGCTGCGCGAGACCGAGGCGCGCGTCAGCTTCGGCACGCGCTGGGTGAAG
>JAEUKJ010000421.1 GCA_016792665.1 Deltaproteobacteria bacterium
TGGATGAGCGCGGCGAGCTTGGCGCTGCGCTCGGCGTCGGCGAGGCCGGCCAGGCGGGCCTTGACGAACTTCGAGCTCTTGGCGGCCTTCTCGAGCTTCTTCGTGTCGCGCAGCGGGGCGTCGCTGTGACGCAGGCGCTTGGACCACACGTCCACCGCGACATCGGGGAGCTGCCCAGCGGCGAAGCGCGACGGGTCGGCCATGCCCTTCACGTTCGCGGCCCCGAAGGCCTGGGTCGGGGTGAGGCGCCCGAGCAGGAAGTCGACGGTCTTCTGCGTGTGCTCGAAGTAGGCCAGGCCGTCGACCCCCTGCCAGCGGCGGTCGTCCTCGGCGCCCCAGGGGTTCAACGTCAGCGCCATCGTGTGGAGGCCTGCGCCCTTGGCGAGCTCGAGGGTCTTGGCGACCTCGACGTTGGTCGACTCGGGCGAGCCGACGCTGTTCATGCCGCCCAGGAAGACGAGCCAGGCATTGCTCTGCGACTCGAGGTCGAGGCGCCGGTTCTTCAGCACCTGCGCGACGAAGCGCTGGCGCAGCTCGGCCGCACCGAGCTTCTCCTTGGCGCGGTTCTGGACCTCGATCTTCGTGCAGATGTTGGGCAGCCACTGCGCGTAGCCACCCGCCGGATAGGCCGAGACCGAGCCGCCCAGCACGATGACCTTGACCGGCTTCGTGTCGTCGGAAAAGCGCCAATTGCCGGGCTCTTCCGCGTGCGTCGGGGCCGCCGACAGGAGGAGCGCCAGGGTCGCGAACAGCGTCGTCTTCATCTTCATCGGGCCGCGTCGGCGTAGATGTCCATGACGTCCTGGAGGAGCTTCACGCCCTCGGCGCGCGAGCGCTGGAAGGCGTTGCGCCCCATGATCGAGCCGAAGGCGCCGCCGGCCGCGATCTGGCGGCACTCTTCGAGGACCTCGGCCGAGCCCTTGGTCGCGCCGCCCGAGAAGATGACGATGCGGCGGCCCGCGAAGCACGACTCGACCACGTCCTTGATGCGATCGGTGAGGGTCGCGATCGGGCGGCCGTCGTAGGCCTTCTTGGCGGCGTCCTGCTCGAGGTGGGCGGTCGGCGGCTTGACCTTGATCATGTGCGCGCCGAGCTGGGCCGCGATGTGCGCGGCGTAGGACACGACGTCGATGCCGGTCTCACCCGCCGTCGAGATCTGCGGACCGCGCGGGTACGACCAGATGATGACCACGAGGCCCTTGGACTTGGCCTCGGCCGCGATGGCGCGGATCTCCTCGAACTGGGCCTGGGCAAAGGCGCTGCCCGGGTAGATCGTGAAGCCGATGGCGGCACAGCCGAGGCGCAGCGCGTCGTCGACGGTGGCCGTCACGGCCTGGTCGGCGGAGGGCTCGTTGAAGAGGCTGTTGTTGTGGTTGACCTTGAGGATGAGCGGGATCTCGCCGGCGAAGTCGGCGGCCGCGACCTCGAGGGCCCCGAGCGGCGCGGCGTAGGCCGAGCACCCGGACTCGATGGCGAGCTCGAAGTGGTAGTGCGGGTCGTAGGCGAGCGGGTTCTTGGCGAAGCTGCGCGCCGGACCGTGCTCCCAGCCCTGGTCGATCGGCAGGATGACCATGCGGCCCGTGCCGGCCAGGCGACCGTGGTTCAGGATGCGCGCGATGTTGGTGCGCACACCGACGTTGTCGCTCGAGTACCAGGAGAGGATTTCGCGGACGCGGGGAGAGTTCGGCATGGACCACCTTCGAGGGCTGGCAGACGCGGCCTAATACCTTGGGGTCCGCAGCCTCGCAACCTTCTGGAGGAGCCAACCCTGCGCGCTCCACTCCCTCCCCGCTCGGAGCCATCGTGTCTCGCGTTTCGACACCCCGGAGGCTGTCCGACAGCGGTCTCGCGGGGTCAGCCCCTGGGTTCGCCCAAGGCCTCGGCCGGACGCGAGGGCAGGTTCTGGTAGCCGCGCTTGAACAGCACGGTGAGGAGTCCGTCGGGCGCGACCTGCTCGACGATGCCCATGCCGTGGACCGTGTGCAGTACGATCTCGCCGGGACGATAGATTTCGTGCGCGCGGTGGGGTCGCCCCTGGCGCGAAAGCACCCCGGCAGTCATCGCGTCCCAGCGCTTGGCGAGATCGTCGTTCTTCAGGCCGGCCGTGCCCGTGGGGCGCGCGACCGGCGGTGCCTGCGGGGCGGGGACCGGTGCCGGGCGCGGGACGGGCGGCATCGGGCGCGGGCCGTCGTCGATGATCTCGCGGCCGGTCGAGCTCAGCACGCGGCGCTGGGTCCGGGCGCGCGGGCGCGGCGAGCTTTCCTGACTCCCGACGTCGACCACCCGGCGCGCGGCAGGGCGAACCTGGGCCGGGGGGCGGAAGCGTTGCGAGGTCCCGCAGGTCTTGCAGGTGACCGTGACGATCTCGTCCCCGACGACGGCGATGATCTCGGCGTCGAGGTTCTCTTTGCACTGGGAGCAGTGGGCTTGGACGAGCTCGCCGACCTGTGAGGGCATGGATGTTCCAGGGAATCGGCACCGTGGGAGGGGTGCGGGTGTGGGCGCTCCGGTCGCAGAGCGAGAGGGGCCGCATGGGAGGCGGACCGCGGGGGGGGCGAACGCCAACAATGTGGGATTCGCGGTCGGAGCGTAGACCCGGCGCGGACGCGTGACAAGCACGAGGTGGTCGTTGGAACCGCTATCCAGGCCGACTTCGTAACGCGTTCGCCGAGATACGCATCAGCGCAGCTTGGCGTCGAGCCAGCCGAGCCAGGCCTCGAACATCTTGCCCCAGGTCGTCCAGGTGTGACCGCCCTCGACCAGCATGAACTCGTGGGGGATGCCGCGGCGCGTTAGGAGCGCGTCGGCCGCGACGTTGAGGTCGAGGAAGCGGTCGAGGTCGGCCTTACCGACGCCGAGCCAGAGCGGCGGCAGCGTCGCGGGATCGGCGCGGGTGAGGATGGCGATGGGCGAGGTCTTCGCCCAGTGCGCGGGGTCGGCGGGGAAGCCCCAGACGCGCTTGTAGATCGGTCGATGGGTCGGGGCCTCGGCGAAGAGGGCGCCGGCCATCGAGACGATGGCGCGATAGCGCTGGGGATGCATCAGACCGACCGACATGGCGCCGTGACCGCCCATCGACACACCGACCAGCGCGGCGCGCTCGAGGTCGATCGGCAGGTGGCGCGCGGCGTCGGCGAGGACCTCGTCGACGAGGGTGCCATAGCCCTCGGCCGGTTGGTTCAGGTGATCGGTCCAGTAGCCGTTGTCGCCGTCGGGGGCGATGGCGATGAAAGGTGCGATGCCGGGGGCGTCGCCGCGCGCGGGGCCCATCAGGCGGTCGAGGCGCGGGCCGAGGTCGCCGAGCTCGGGATCGAACCAGTCCTTGCCCTCGCCGCCGAGCCCGTGGAGGAACACGACCACGGGCAGGCGCGCGTCCTGTGCCAGCGGGGGCTGCCACACGAGGTAGCGACGCTTGCCGGGGACGGCGCGGCTCTTGAAGGTGCGCGTCGTGAGCTTGCCGGGCCCGGTGACGACCGGCGCGACGAGGGCCGGCGCGTTCCTGGGGGCGAGCGCTTCGACCTGGGACGGAGGGGCCCCGAGGGCGACACAGAGCGCGAAGACGAAGGCAAGCATGCGTCGTTCCTTCTTGGGCACCGCCAGGCGGCTTACTCGCCGTCCCACAGCCCGAGCCGTCTGAGCTTCAGGTTCAGGCCCGCGCGCGAGAGACCGAGGACGCGCGCGACCTCGCTCTTGTTCCCGTGGGCTTCGGTCAGGGCCGCCCTCAAGGCCAGCGTCTCGAGCTTGTCGACCCGGTCCTTCAGCTGGCCCTGGTCGAGCCCGAGCGCCGTGAGCGACGCGAGCTCGGGACGTGAGGCATCGACCGCGGCGCGAACATCGCTCGGGGTGGCGCCAGCAGCGTTCGGGGCCGGGGTGCGGCGCGGGCCGAGCGCGATCTCGGGCGAGAGGTCGTTCAGCGCGATGACGCCGCCCTCGGCGAGGATCCCGGCGCGCGCGAGCTCGTTCTCGAGCTGGCGCACGTTGCCCGGCCAGTCGAAGCGGACCAGGGCGCGCATGGCGCGATCGTCGATCGAGAGGGGGCGACCGTCGGGGCGCGGGCGCTGCGCGAGGAAGTGGTCGACGAGGACCGGGATGTCCTCGGGCCGATCGCGCAGCGGTGGGATGTCGATGCGGATGACGTTGAGGCGGTAGTAGAGGTCCTCGCGGAAGCGACCGAGGCGGATGAGATCGGCGAGGTCGCGGTGGGTCGCGGACACGATGCGCACATCGACCGAGACGTTGCGCGTGGCGCCGACCGGGCGGACCTCGCCGGTCTCGAGGACGCGCAGGAGCTTTGCCTGCAACTCGAGGGGGAGGTCGCCGATCTCGTCGAGGAAGAGGGTGCCGCCGTGGGCCCGGCGGAAGAGGCCCTCGGTGGCGCGCATCGCGCCGGTGAAGGCGCCGCGCTCGTGGCCGAAGAGCTCCGACTCGAAGAGGGTTGGCGGGATGGCGGTGCAGTTCTGCGGGACGAAGGGTCCCTTCATGCGCGAGCCGAGGTGATGGATGGCGCGCGCGATGAGCTCTTTGCCGGTGCCGCTCTCGCCGTGGATGTGGACCGGGAGCTCGGTGCCGATGACGCGGTCGACCTGCCTCAGCATGCGCTTCATGGCGCCCGACGAGAAGATGATCTCGGGGTAGTCGCGGGCCGGCCCGATCTGCTCACGCGTGGTCTCGAGCTCGCGCCGCAGCGTGCGGATCTCCTCGGTGTTGCGGGCCTCGATGGCGCGGGCGTCATCGCGGGCGCGGACCACCGCGTCGCGCTCGCGCAGGACCTCGCGTTCGAGCACGAGGAGGCGGAGGACCAGCCGGATGGGGGCCGCGCGCTGGTCGATCGCGGCAGGGTCGGAGAAGGCATCCGCGACGAAGCGGTTCTGGAGGGCGAGCGCGACGCGGATCGCGGCTGGGCCCGCAGGCAGCGTCCAAGGCAGGACCAGGACGGCGCCGCGCCCCTCGGCGGCACGCCAGGCACTCGTGCGGCTCGCGGCGTCGAGGGCGGCCGCGGGCAGACGACGCTCGGGATCGGTGACCGGTTCGCCGTCGGCATCGCGCGCGACGAGGACCTCCAAGGGCTCCACGCCGCGCGGCACCACGAGCAACATGGCCCGCTCGGCGCCGACCTCGCGCACGAGCTCGACCAGCGCGGTGGCGAGCGTGCGCTCGAGGGAAGCGCGATCTGCCGAGGCGAGCGCGCTCGGGTCGAACCCCTGAGTGGCGAGGACGCGGGACGGATCGGGGACAGCGGTCAACGAGGGCTCCGAGGGGGCGGGCAACGGCAGCGCGAGGGCGGGTTCGGAAGCGGCCGCGAGGGCAGCGACGGCTGCCTCCGCGAGGACGGTCCGGCGACAGGGTCCCTCGGTTTCGGCCTCGGTGTCCACGCCATCTGGGAGAGGCTCAGCGGGCCAGGCGGCGATGAAGGCCTGGACCCGGGCCTGGGCCTCGGCGGTCGCCTGCTGGTGGGCCGCGCGCGGGACGCGCAGCTCGGCCGCGCGGAGGTAGGTCCGCTCGAAGGCGAAGCTGCGGACACCGCCTTTCCAGCCCGCCGTCGAAGGCAGGACCTGGGCCGCCACGAGGGCGTAGGCGCGGTCCGCGTCGCCCGCGGCGAGGGCGGCCTCGGCAGCCAGCCGCGCGGCCAGCCGGCGCGTGCCGGACTCGGCCTTTGGATCGTCGACGAAGGCGTCGAGGTCGCCCGGGGCCAGCGACTCCCTGGCGAGGTGGACCAGCAGTCGGGCGCGCGAGGCGGTCCAGGCGTTGTCGGCCGAGGTCGCGAGTGCGAGGCCGCGGAGGGCTTCCGTGCGAGCCGCGTCGTGATGCGCCGCGCCGAGCCCCAAGAGGGCCTCGGCCATGGTCGTGCGCGCGTCGCCCTCGACCAGGCGGTCTCCGAGCTCGGCGGCGATCGCGGCAGCGGCCGCGGCGCGGCGCACGGCATAAGGGTAGGCGGCGCCGTCGAGGCCGACCTCGGCGAGGGTGAGAAGGGTCCAGGCCTCGCCGCGGCGATGGCCGGTGCTGACCGCGAGCGCGTGGCTCTGCGCGAGGTTCGCGAGTGCGTCGCGCGGGCGGCCGAGCTCGAGCTGCATGAGCGCGACGTTGCCGAGCGCGATGCGCTGCCCGACGGGATCGCCTTCCGAGACCTTCAGCGCCAGGGCTTCCTCGTAGCTGGCCAGCGCGCGCACGGCGTCGCCGCGATAGGCGTGGACGTTGCCGAGGTTGTTGGCGATGCGCGCCAGGAGGCCGCGCGGCGGGGAGGTGCCGACGTCGGCGCGGGCTTCGATCAAGAGCTGCTCGGCACGGTCCTGGTCGCCGCGCTGGGAGGCGACGATGGCGAGGTGGACCGCGACCTCGGCGGCCAGCTCGCGGCGGGACGCAGCGCGCGCCTCGGCGATGAGGCGGAGGCCCTCGGGCTCGACGGCGGGATCGGCCATGCGCGTGAGGGTCCAGAAGAGGCGGGCCGCGACGTCGAGACGGCTCGGGTCGTCGCTCGCCAGGTGTCCCAGGAGCGCGGACAGGGCGGCGCGCTGGACCTCACGCGGGCCGAGGCGATCGGCGAGCTCGGCGCGCAGCGAGAGCGCCTCGGTGACGAGGCGAGCACGGTCGGTCTCGGCCGGTGCCACGCCATCCAAAGCAGACAGTGCGAAAAGGCACAAGCGCTCTGCTTCGACCAGGCGCAGCTCGGCGCGACAGGCGCGTGCCAGGACCAGCGCCGCCTCGGCCGCGTCGTCGACCCGACCCGCGGCGCTGAGCGCCAGTGCGCGCGCGATTCCGCCGAGGCTGGGATCGGCGACCAGCGCGGCGAGGGCGGCCGAGCTCGGCCCGGTGAGGCGCGGGACGTCGGTCTGGAGGGCGCGCGCGAGTGCGGGGTGGCCGAGAGCCACGCGGCCGTCGGCTTCGAGATGGAGGAGCCCTGACGCGGCCAGGCTCGCGAGGGCGAGGTCGATCGAGGCCCCTTGCGGTCGCGGGTCCAGTCCATCGACTCCAGTCGCGAGGCGGGCCTCCGCCGACACCAGCGTGGCGAGGTGACGGGCCGGGACCGAGGCGATGCGCGGCGTGAGGCCGGCACGGCGACGTTCGGGAGTCACGCCCGCGCCAGGGTCGTCGAGGCGCGCCTCGGGGAAGGTCGTCAGCGCGGCGACGGCCTCGAGCAGGTACCGCTCGTCCGGGCTCAGGAGGCCGATACGCAGGGCGCGCGCACGCTCGAGGTCGGCGGGCAGGGTCAGGGTGCGGGGGTCGCAGGTCGCGGTCCAACCGGCCTCGCCGAGCACGAGCGCGCGGCTCGCGACGAGCAGCTCGGCCATCGCCTCGAGGTGCGCGAAGTGTCCGCCCGAGGCGGAGGTGAAGGCCGCCACGAGCTCGGCGCTCGCGAGCTCGGAGCCGAAGCGACTCGCGACGAAGCGCGCGACGAGGGCCGCATCGGCGGGCGCGACCCGGACCTCGTTCGCGGGCGCGGCACCTTCGGCCGCCTCGCCAGCCACGACGAGCGCCAGCGGCAGGCTCGCCGCGTCGAGCGCACGGGTGAGGAAGGCGCGCACGGGCCACGGGGCCGCGTCCGGCGAGGGCACGCCGAGGACCGGCGGGCGCGCGGGGTCGGGACACGGGAGGTCGCGCAGGCGCTCCACGGCGGCGGCAGCAAGGGCTTCGACCCGCTCGCCGAAAGATCGGGCCTCCTGGGTCGGGGGCTGATCGAGCGCGAGGGTGAGCTCGAGCGTCTCGGCACCGGCCACGAGGCGGCCCAGCGCGGCCAGGAAGCCGTCGACGCCCGCAGCTTCGGAGGCGAGGGGCCAGGCCTCGGCGCGATGACCACGGGCCTGGGCATCGCGCACCGCGGCCTCGACCAGGGCACCGCGCCCCGAGCCGCTCGGTCCGACCACGCGCACGGGGCGGCGCGCGGCGACGAGGTCGGCGATGCGCGAGCGCTCGGCGTCGCGCCCGACCAGCCCGCCCGAACGCGCGAGGCCGACCGCGACCGCGCTCGTCACGAGATCGACCGAGGCGCCGCGAGCGCGGCCGAGGAGGCGGGCGGCGGCGTGCGCGTTGGGAGGTCGCTCGGCGGGATCGGGGTCGACGAGGCGCGCGACCAGCGCGGCCAGCGAGGGTCCCATGCCCGCCGCGAGGAGGCGCTCTACGCGGCGTTGGGGGACGTCGCGGCCGAGGTCGCGTGCCAGGGTCGCGCTGCCGAGCCGGGCCTCTGCGAGGGTCACGCCGAGGGCGAACAGGTCGGCCTGTGGCGAGACCGGTGCGCCGTCCAAGAGCTCGGGGGCAAGATAGCTGCGACTGCCGCGCTGCGTGGTCGTGCCGAAGCGGGCCGCGATGCCGAAGTCGAGGAGTCGGGCGCGCGGCGGGGGGCCCGCCTCGACCAGGATGTTGTCCGGCTTGAGGTCGAGGTGGGCCAGGCCGGCGGCATGGAGGAGTGCCAGCGCGGACAGGAGCTGCTCGGCGAGGAGCTCGTCCAGGTGGGCAACTCCAGCGCCCTCACGCAAGGTCGCGAAGATGTCCTGCCCCGCGACGAGGGTCTGCGTGAAGGCGCTTGCCCCGGCCGAGAAGGGGCTCTCCGGGAAGAGCTCGTAGACCTCGGTGAGGTGTGGATGGCGCAGCGTGGCGAGGCGCTCGAACTCGCGCGCGAGTGCCGCGCCCTGAGGCGCCTCTTTGACGGCGACGACGGCGTGGCGCGCGTGGTCGTAAGCGGCCATGACGCGCCCTTCCCCACCCTGCCCGAGCAGCCGCAGGAGGCGGAAGCGGGGAGTCGGGAGTGCCGGGCCGGACGAGGACATGCGGCGAGCTTAGCAGCGAAAGACGGCTTTGACCCCAGCGCCTTTGGCGCGGAGCGCGCCACGCGAAGGGGTGAGTTCGCACGGCGGCGCGGGCCCCGGAAACGGCCATGAACCTTGTTCGAGGGCGCCGATTGTGGGAATGGAGGCCACCCCGGGCCCGTTCCGGGCGCTCTTCGGTCCTCCTCGCCCCGACAGAAGCCGATGCCTTCGACCCCTCGCCTGACGCTGCTCGCCGTGACCCTGTCCCTCTCGTGGGGGACGCTCGCGCGCGCGGAGACGGTGACCGTGCGACGCGGCGAGACCTTGACGAAGATCGCGCGCCGCTACGGGTGCACGCTGCCGCAATTGAAGGATGCCAACGGCCTCAAGAAGGACGCGCTACGCGCCGGGCAGAAGCTCGAGATCCCCCCGGACTGCAAGCACGCGCTGCCCGACGACGCCCCGCCGCTCAAGGTCAAGAAGCTCACGCACGAGGTCCTGGTCGACGAGACCCTGGAAGAGATCGCGCTCCGCTACGGCATGCAGATCGACGCGCTCAAGGCGAAGAACGCCGCGGCGCTCAAGCGCGGGCTCAAGCCCGGGATGAAGCTCAAGGTCGAAGCCGCCGATGACGGGCGCGCCCAGCGCAAGATCGCCTACACGATCGAGTCCGGCGACACGCTCGGCTCGATCGCGCGCAAGTTCGGGGTCAGCGTGCGCGACCTCCAGCGCATGAACCCGAAGAAGAAGGCCGATCGCCTCCGGGTCGGAGACAAGCTGGTCGTCTACAAAGAGGGCCGCTCGAGCCCGAGCCAGTCGGTGGGTCGACCGCAAGCCGGGCGCCTGATCGATGGCGAGCTCTTCAAGGACGTCCCGGGGACCTGGATGAAGAGCCCCACGACCGCGTGGGGCACCAATGAGACGGTGCGTGCGCTGAAGGGGGCCATCGCCGAGGTGCGGCGCAAGATGCCGAAGGTCCACGACCTCACCATCGGCGACATCTCGCGCAAGGAAGGCGGCTTCCTCGCCCCGCACAAGTCCCACCAGAGCGGCATCGACGCAGACATCGGCTTCTATCACCGCGGCCAGCCGAAGATCGGCCCGCGCGCCTTCCTCGACGGCACCGTGGTCGGCCTCGACCTCGAGGCGACCTGGCTCCTCATATCGGCGCTCATCGGCGACCGCGAGGACGCGAGCAACGTCGAGTACATGTTCATCGGCTACCCGGTGCAGGAGAAGCTCTACAAGTGGGCGCTGGAGAAGGGGATCCCCGAGTCCAAGCTCGCCTGGTACTTCCAATACCCGAAGGGCTCACGCGCGATGAGCGGCGTCATCCGGCACGAGCCGAGCCACATGAACCACATCCACATCCGGTGGAAGTGTCCGCCGAGCGACAAGAACTGCCTGTAGCTCGCTAGCTCTTGGCGCCCTCGGTGAGCTCGATCATCTTCTCCAGGGCACGGCGCGCATCGGTCCGGATCTCGGCCTGGGACCGGGGATCCAGGCGCTCGCGCCAGCCCGTCGTCTCGTCGACAGAGTCGCCGGCCAGCACGCGGTTCAACTCGGGGGCGCGGCCCTTGGCGAGGAGATCGAGGAGGCCGACCAGGTGCGGCGGGTCGTTGCGCGACATGGTCGCACAGCCGCATCCGACGGCGCCGAAGGACGGGTCGGGGATGTCGGCCAGGTGGACCACCTCGACCCCGCGTTGCGCGGCCTGCTCGCGCGCGTTGCGCACGAAGTGTCCCTCGGTCCCGACCGCGATCTTCGCGCCCGGGCTCGCGTCCATGACCGCACTCCAGAGGTAGTTGGTCGAGCCGTGGCCGTCGGCGGCCTGGACGACCTCCCACGGGGACTCGGGGTGGACGATGACGCGGTAGCCGCGGGTCTGCCAGTACGCGACGTGCTCGGGGCGGAAGATCGTGTGGACCCCACAGAACGAGCCCCACAGCACGAGCTCGGCCCGGTCGAGGGCGTCGAGCTCCTGGGCCGAGAGATGCGCCATGCGTCGCCGGGCGCCGTCCCAGCCGCCGGGCCAGTGCGCCATCCGGTCGGGCGGGATGCCGATGGCGCGGCCCGAGTTCTCGCCGAGGTGGCGGTCGGGGATGAAGAGGATCTTCTTTCGCGGCGACTGCTCGTAGGCCCAGCGCATGATGGTCTTGGCGTTGGACGAGGTGCAGACCGCGCCGCCCGTCTGGCCGGCCATGGCCTTCACGCGGCCGGAAGCGTTCATGTAGACGATGGCCAGGAGATCATCGCCGTAGCGGTCCCTCAGCTCACGGAAGACCGGCAGGACCATGTCTTCTTTGGCCAGGGCCTCCATCGTGCAGCCCGACTTGGGGTTGGTGATCCAGACCGACTGGTGCTCGTGTTTGAGGAGCGCGATGGTCTCGGCCATGAAGTGCACGGCCGACTCGACGAAGTGGGTCTTGCCCGGGTTGCGCACGGCTTGCAGCGCCAGCGCGTAGCTGTCGGCCACGAAGCCGCCGTAGCGCTCGACGAGCTTCACGATCTCGCCGCCCATGTAGAAGTGGGCGAGCAGCATGACCGAGTCCCCGAGCTCGCGCAGCGCCGGCACCATGTAGCTGTCCATCCACGGCAAGACCGTCTCGGGCGTGCGGTCCGGCAGCGCCAGGTACTCCTCGGCGTAGGGCTTCAGCTCGGCCTGGTACCAGTCGATGGGCAGGTCGGTCTGGCAGATGGCGATGCCCGGGGTCAGCGCGATGCCGCTCGGGCGCATCGAACGATCGAACTCCACCTGGCGATGCGGATGGAGGGACGGGGGAGCGATGGCGGTCTCGTTCATGGGGCGACACCATGCGCTCGCACCTTTCCGGCGACAAGGTCCGGCTTTCGTGCGCGGCCGGTCGGGGAGGTGCAGGCGCTCCGGACTGTGGTAGGGTGCCGCTCGCACGTGAGCCTCGCGCGGACCGTCACGACGTTGGGCGGGACGCAGCGCGGGCGCCCCTCGGGGGCAAAGGGAACCCATGGTCGTTCAGCTCCAGATCGTCACCGGCTTCCTCGGGTCCGGCAAGACCACCCTCGTGAGGCACCTCATCGAGGGCCCCGGCGAAGTGTCGACCGGCGTCGTCGTCGGCGAGTTCGCGGAGGAGGGCTTCGACGGTCGCATGATCGAGGCCTCGGGCGCGACGGTCCGCCAGATCTCGGCCTCAGGGGTCGGGCAGAGCGCCAAGAGCTACCTGCCCTCGACCCGCTCGTTCGTGGACGAGGGGCGCTTCACGCGCGTCATCCTCGAGACCTCGGGCGTCACCGAGATCGCCAAGGTCACCGAAGAACTCTGGGCGGACCCGGTCATCAAGCGCAACGCCATCTTCGCCCCGACCATCGTCGTGGTCGACGCGGGCGCCTTCGCCGCCCACGACCAGTTCTTCCCGCGCCAGTTCTGGGCCCAGCTCGACGTGGCCGACATCGTCGCCGTCAACAAGACCGACAAGGTCCCGGGCGAACGGCTCGACCTCATCAAGCAGCGCATCCTCGCGAGGAACCCCGAGGCGCGCGTCCAGTTCACCTATCAGGGGCAGATCCAGCGGACCCTGGCCCTGTCGATCCCCTACGACGGCTTCACGCCGCGGGCCATGCGCGCCAACTGGTCGGGGATCCTGCCGCCCGACTTCGAGGCCTTCGTCTACCGGTCCGAGCGCGTCTGCTTCGACCAGGTCATGTTCGGCCACATCCTCCTGAACCTTCCGGGCGGCAGCATCGCGCGCTTCAAGGGCGTGCTCCGCTGCTGGGACAAGGCCCACTGCATCAACGGCCTGCCGGGCCAGCTCGACTGGGACAACACGCCGGTCACGGGCGACACGCGCATCGCCTTCATCGGGCTCGATCTCAAGCGTCGCGAGGAAGAGGTCACCCAAGCCTTGGACGCGGAGCTCGAGCGGCAACGCGAAGAAGTGCGGCGCGAGAACGAGGCGCGGCGGATCCGCTGACGCATCAACGGGGCGGCCGGCCGAGGGCGGTGAAGTTGAAATCTGCCGAACTCCATCGCATAGTCCACGCGCGTCACCCCCAGGCACCAATCGGAGCAGGGGCACCTTCAGCCGGAACCAGCGGATGGCCTCCGGTCGAGTTCGATCCAGGAGAACTACTTTGAGAACTTTCGCTCGCGCCCTTCTTTGCGGCCTCTTCGCTACGACCCTCGGTTTCGCCGCGTGCGACAGCGACGACGACAAGAAGACCGATACCACGGCCGACACGGCCGACACGACCGACACCTCCACGCCGGACACGACCGACACCACGTCGCCCGACACGACCGACACGGCGATGGGTGACACGGCCGTCGCCGACACGGACGACACGGCGAGCCCGACCAACCAGTGTACCAATGCCAGCGACCTGGCCCAGATCCAGGCTGGCAAGGACGCGTCCGCCAAGGCCTCGGAGTGCGGCGGCAGCTCCTGCATCAGCCAGCTCTTCGTGTCGATCGACGCGTTCGAGACCTGCGTGCAGACCTGCATGCTCAACGACCAGTTCCCGAACTACGAGTTCGCCCTCTCGGCGGACTGCTCGAGCTGCTACACGAAGTCGGTGCGCTGCACCGCCGAGTTCTGCGGCCTGAACGACCCGAACAAGAGCTGCGTCCCGACCAGCCTCGGTGGCAAGGGCTCGGACTCGGCCGACTGCAACACCTGCCGCTCGGAGAATGGGTGCGTCACCTCGTTCTTCGCGTGCAGTGGTCTCACGCCGCCGGCGAACTGAGTTCGGCTCCACGTGAGCCGACCTGAAGACGCGGGAGGTCTCGCCGCTCGAGGCCTCCCGCCCTTCCCTGCCCCGCGCGAGCGCGGCGTCCTCCTCGATGCATCCGTCGGCAGCCTGACTCACTCGGGCGTCGCACGGACTCCCCATCCACCGGGCCTCCGTCGGCCCCCAAAGGGATTCGGAACATGAAGTCCTTCGTCCGCACGAGCACGCTCCTCGGCCTCGCTGGCCTCGCCATCGCCTCCTCGAGCGCGAGCTACGCGGGCGGCTACGACACCCCGATCCTCTACTCGGCCCAGCACATGGGCATGGGCGGCGCGGCCATCGCGTACGTCGACGACCCGTCGGCGATGTTCCACAACCCGGCCGGCCTCCTGGGCGGCAAGGGCTTGACCCTGATGGCGAACCTGACGCTGGTCACGGGCGTCATCTCCTCGTCGCCCGCCGTCTCCAACGCCACCGAAGAATCCGAGCCGCTGCTCGCCCTCGCCCCACTTGTTGGCGTGAGCTACGACCTGAACGACACGGTCGCGTTCGGCCTCGCCTTCTACCCGGTCGCCTCCGCGGGGGCCGAGTACCTCTACAAGGACGGCGCCGGCGTCGCGACCCGCAACTTCACCTCGGTCCGCTTCCTCGAGATCACCCCCGGCGTCGCCGTCCGGCTTCCCGGTGGGGTCACGCTGGGCGCCGGCTACCGCGTCTCGTTCGTGTCGCTCGGCCGCTACCTCGGCCCCGAGGACGAGACCCAGAATCCCAAGACCTTCGACGTCGACATGTCGGGCAAGAACTTCACGGGCTTCCGTGTCGGCCTCCAGTGGCAGCCGGTCGAGGAGTTCCAGTTCGGCGTCGTCTTCCGCAGCCTGACGCGCACCGAGATCACGGCCGACAAGGGCACCATCTTCGCGCCGAACCAGACCAACATCACGACCGAGTTCACGCTCCCGGCCAAGCTCGGCTTCGGCACGCGGCTCAACTTCAACCCGATCGCCATCGTGCTCGACGTCGAGTACGGCTTCTACAGCCAGAACGAGTCGAACGAGTTCCTCGCCGATCCGACCCTGCCCATCCCGGTCGTCAACACCTCGAAGTGGCGCGACGCCATCACGCTGCGCGCGGGCGTCGAGTACACGGTCGAGGACCGCTGGTCGTTCCGCGGCGGCTTCCTCTACGACGGCCAGGTCAGCCAGGAGAAGTACCCGAGCGCCTTTGGCACGCCGCCGGCCGGCACGACGACCATCACCGCCGGCTTCGGCGCCAAGTGCACCGACAACTGGAAGCTCGACTTCGCCATCGCGCACCGCACCGGCTCGACCACGGTCGAGGGCGCGGACAGCGGCTGCCTCCCCTGCAGCAAGGACGGCGCCTACAAGCTGTCCATGACGGCCTTCTACGTCGACTTCATCTACGCCTTCCCGAACCTCTGAGCGACGCGATGAGCGCGGCGCGTGAGACGGAAGGAGCGACGCAGACGGAGATCGAGGCGGCGGCGTTCCGGCGCCTGCTCGCGCACCTCGCCGAGCGCACCGACGTCCAGAACATCGACCTCATGAACCTGGCCGGCTTCTGCCGGAACTGCCTCTCGCGTTGGTACCGCGAAGAGGCGGCCGGGCTCGGGGTCGAGGTCTCGGATGCGGACGCGCGCGAGCGGGTCTATGGCATGCCCTATCCCGCGTGGAAGGCGCGCTACCAGTCCGGCCCGCAGCAGGTCATCGCCCCACACGAGGGCGGCGGGAGCGAGCCGACGCGATGAGCGGCGCGACCAGCGAGGGTCCGCTGCACCTCGACCCGACGGCCTTCTCGGCGGAGATCGTCACGCGCGGCACCGAGATCGACACGACCGCGACCGTCCCGATGAACGCCTACGTGCGGTACTTCGAGCACCTGCGTTGGCTGGTCATGCAGGAGCCCGAGCTCGGCCTGGTCGACCTCATCCACGAGGGCCACTTCTTCGTCGTGCGCTCGCAGACCATCGCGCTGCGCCGCCGCATCGGCCAGGGCGTCGGCCTCCACCTCGAGACGCGCTTCTCGGAGGTCGGTCGCTCGACCGCGCGCGTGCACCACACGGCGCGTCGCATCTCGGACGGCGCGCTCGTCGCCGAGGCGCAGGTCATCGGGGTCTGGCTGGGCCCGAACCGGCGCATGGCGCGCCTGCCCGACACGTTTCGCGCCGCCGCGGCCGCGCGCATGTCGGTGTCGAGCGTCCTCGCCGCCGACGTGCCCGAAGGTCCCGCCCGCGTGGTCGACACCGTGGGCGGCTCGGCGACCTCGTTCACCGAGCCTCCTCTCGTCGAGCTCGCGCCACTCGGCGTCGCGGTCCAGGCCCCGCCGGTTCCGGCCTTCCTGGACTACGAGCACCGCATCATCGTGCCACCGCGCGACCTCGACGTGTTCTCGCACGTCAACGCGGCCACCTTCCTCGCCTACGCCGACGACGCGCGGTGGTTCGCAGCCAGGGCCTTGGCGATCGACGCCGAGGTCGCGGCCGGGCACGTCGCGCGGGTGGCCCTCTTCTATGCGCGTGAGGCGTGCGTCGACGACACGCTGCGTGTCGCCGTGGCACCGCTGGGTGGTTCGCTGCGCGACACCCACGCGCTCGGTGCGTGGGTCTTCCGGGACCCGGAGCCGACCCCGCTCTGCTCGATTCGCATCGACCTCGCCCCGGGGGCCCGCGCGGTCACCCGGCCCGGCGACCCGCC
The DNA here is from genome assembly GCA_016792665.1 of Deltaproteobacteria bacterium. Lineage (GTDB taxonomy): Bacteria > Myxococcota_A > UBA9042 > PHBI01 > PHBI01 > WYBB01. The sequence goes on from JAEUKJ010000421.1 coordinate 16,154, forward strand.
TCGCGACGGCGGCGTCTGACGCCGGTTCGGTCACAAGGCGGTCGTGCTTCTGGCTTGCCGAGGGGCGGGTCATTCCGTACTCTGTTCGAGGTCAAGGGGTCGGTTCGTCACGCGGGAAACTCATGTCGCAAATCCTCCAGATGCCTGGCGTCCCCGAGTCGTCGAAGCAGATGCTGCTCCGCCTTCTCCAGGAGGACCTGCTTCCCCTTGGGGCGCTGAAGGCCGTCGTCGAGTCCTATCGCCGGGTGATCCACGACGCGCACCGCAAGAACGGGCGCGCCAACTTCAAGATTGGCGACCAGATCGCCCACGCCCTGCAGACGATGTTGGCGCGCGTCAACGAGACCACCGGCAACGACAACCTGCGCATCCTGCAGTCGGCGGTCCGCTACTTCGTCATCCAGAACGACGGCACCGGCCATGACCTCGAGACCGAGGACGGCTTGAACGACGACGCCCGCGTGGTCAGCGCGGTGATGCACTACTTTGGGCGCGACGATCTCAAGGTGAAGGGCATCCCCGAGCCGGTCCCGTCGCGGCCTCAGCCAGTTCGCGGGGGCGCCGCCCTGCCAGTTCGCCGCTAGGCACGCGCGGCTACGACGGGCGTCTGCGGCGTCGGCCGCTCACTTGCTCCTGCGGGGCACCGAAGTGCCCCTCGTCGCGCGCCAGTTCTGCTGCTGGTCAACGCTGAAGGCCTGGCGAAGCCAGGCTGCCCAACGGCTTGATCAACGCCGAAGGCCTGGCGAAGCCAGGCTGCCCAACGGATTCATCAGCCCAGGCGGCTCAGGCGCTGACGGTCCAGGGCCCTCGCGCCGAGGTCGCCGAGCGCTGCCACGGCGAAGCCGAAGGCGCCAAAGCGCGGGTCCTTGGTTTTGCCCTCGACGAAGCGCTTGAAGATCTGCTGGGCGACAACCGCGAGCTTGAAGAGACCGAAGACGAAGTACGGCACGGCCGCCGACGGGGTGAGCAAGAGGCCGCGGGTCTCGGCGTAGCGCTCGACGAGGCGGTCGCGGTCGAAGTTGCCCGGCTCGAAGGTGGGGCCCAGCGCGAAGCGGCGGATCGGATCGGGATCGGCCGCCTCGACCCAGTAGCCGAGCGACGTCCCGAGATCCATGAGCGGGCAGCCGACGGTCGCCATCTCCCAGTCGAGGACGCCGACCACGCGCGTGCCGTCCTCGGCCAGGACGAGGTTGTCGTACTTCAGGTCGTTGTGGATGACGGCTGCGCCGCGGTCGACGAGCTCCAGGCTCGAGAGCTCGGCGCGGACGGCCTCGAGCGTCGGAACCGGCCCGGTGCGCGCGGCCTCCCAACGCTTGGACCAGCCCTCGACCTGGCGTCGGGCGTAGCCTTCGCCGCGATAGAGTCCGGCCAGCGGCGTCTCGGCCCAGGGGACCGTGTGGAGATCGGTGAGCGCCCCGACGAGCGCCTCGGAGAGGCCTCGCCAGCGCGCGGACTGGACGTCGGCGGCGAGCCCGACCCAGGGAGACGTCTTTCGGCAGATGACGCCGCGCACGCGCTCCATGAGGAAGAAAGGGGCGCCGAGTACGCTGGGGTCGGCCTCGAGCGCGATGGGGCGAGGCGCCGGGTAGCGACCTTGCAGCGCGGTGAGAAGCGCGTGCTCGCGCCCCATGTCGTGGGCCGACTTGACCTCGGTCCCATGCGGCGGGCGGCGCAGGACGACCTCGCGCGGGCCGTCGGCGGTCGCCAGCGCGACGAGGTAGGTGAGGTTCGAGTGCCCCGAGGGGAACTGGCGGACCTCGACGCTGCCCGGGACGACAGGGCCCAGGACCTCGGGACGGGCCGCGAACCACGCCTCCAGGGCCGCGACATCGAGGGCCTCGCCAGGACGGAAGACGCCTGCCGCTGCCGGCGCGTCGATGGCCGCCCCGTGGTCTCCGGTTGCGCCGCTCATGCGCCGGACTTCGCGGGCTTCGGCATGCCGGCCGCGCCGAGGAGCTCGCGCGCGATGACCTGCTCGTGGACCTCATCGGGGCCATCGTAGATGCGGGCGGCGCGCTCGTGGCGGTACCAGAACGCGATGGGCGTGAAGTCGGTCATGCCGAGCGCCCCGTGGACCTGGAGCGCCTTGTCCATGATGCGATCGAGGACGTCGGCGACCAGCAGCTTCACAGCCGAGATGCGAAGCCGCGCGCCCTTCTGGCCGGCGACCTCGAGGTCGCGCGCGGTGTCGCGGACGAGCAGGCGGGCGGCCTCGAGCTCGGCCCAACTGCGGCCGATCCAACCCTGGACGGTGTCCTTGTGGCCGAGCATCACGCCCGGTCCCAGGCGGCGCGTCGCGGCGCGGGCGACCATGAGCTCGAGGCAGCGCTCGGCGATGCCGATCCAGCGCATCGCGTGGTGGATGCGACCCGGGCCGAGGCGCTCCTGGGCCATCGCGAAGCCGGCCCCTTCCTGGCCGACCAGCGCGTCGAGCGGCACACGCACGTCGTCGTAGCGGACCTCGGCGTGGCTGGCCCAGCCGGCCTCGCCCAGCGGGCCGCCGTGCCCCATGACGGGCAGGTTCTGGACGAGTCGGAAGCCCGGCGTGTCGGTCGGCACGAGGAAGAAGCTCGCGCGCTCGTGAGGGCGGGCCGCGTCGGGGTTCGAGACCGCCATCACGATGGCGAAGGCCGCGCCGTCGGCCGAGCTCGTGAACCACTTGCGACCGCGGATGACCCAGCTGTCGCCGTCGCGCGTCGCGGTCGTGGACAGCTCGGTGGGGTTGCTGCCCGCGTGCTCGGGCTCGGTCATCGAGAAGCAGCTCCGCAGCTCGCCGCGCGTGAGCGGCAGGAGCCAACGCTCTTGTTGGGCCGGCGTGCCCCAGCGCTTGGGCAGCTCCATGTTGGAGACATCGGGGGCCTGCATGTGCAGCACGAAGTGGCCGAGCGGCGTGCGCCCGAGCACGCGCGAGACCTCACCCACGGCGGCCAGGCCGAGGCCGAGCCCGCCGAGCGAGGGCGGGAGCTGCGGGGCGAAGAAGCCGCGCTGACGTGCCACGGCGCGGACGTCCTCGAGCCGCTCGCGCACCGCGGCGAAGCCGTGGAGGAGGAAGTCGCTCTCGAGCGGAAGGACCTGCTCGTCCACGAAGGCGCGGATCTCGTTCAAGAGGTCCGGATTGGCGGCGACGTCAGACATCCGAGCCCCCTCAGAGGTACCAGGTCACTTGCCAGAGGCCGACCGCGGCCCCGAGCACGGCGCCCGCGACGATGAGCTTCCATTCGTCCTGCTTGAAGGCGGGGCGCAGCACGTTCTCGTAGCCCTCGGGATCCATGACCGCCATCTTCTCGGCGAGCATGACGCGGATCTTTTCGGACTTGTTGACGAACTGCTCGACGAGGCTGCCCTTCCGGAACATCTCGTCTTCGACCTCTCTCAGGACGTCGGCGCGCAGCGAAGCGATGAGCTCGGGCTTGGCGACCATCATCGCCATCGGATGCTGCTGGTACTTCGCGAGCAACACGTCGGCCTTGGCCGCCACGATGGACAGGAGCTTGGCGCGCGGCTCGCCCGAGGAGATCTCGCGCACGAGGTTCTCGTTGTTGAAGACGCGCTGCGAGACGACGTCCGCGAACTCCTTGGCGATCTCCTTCTGGCGGCGGTGGAAGAGGCCCTGGACCGTCATGCCGAGGAACTTCGTCGGGTTCTTGGGCTCGAAGATGAGGTAGAGGGCGAGCCAGTTGGTCGCGTAGCCGACGAGGAAGCCGAAGAACGGCAGCGTCCAGGCCTGGGGCATGAGCAGCCAGAGCACGAGCTGAGGCACGCCGAAGACCAGGCCGAACCAGAAGCCCGAGTACTCGATGAACTTGAACTCCTTCTTGCCGACGCGCAGGAAGGTCTCGTTCATGAGCTGCTTGTCGCGCTTGACCGCCTCGGTGACGATGCGGCGGACGTCGATGAGGGTCTCGATCTGAGCGGCAGCCTCGTTGAAGACCTCGACCGACATGTCGCGGACCTCGTTCTCGGCGATCTTGAAGACCTGCTCGCGAACGCTCGGCGAGAGCGCGTTCCACATCTGGGGGAAGTGCTCTTTGGCTTTCTCTTCCAAAGCTTTACGGACCAGGGCGCGGAGCTTCTCGCCCTCGCTCTCGACCAGGGCCTTGGCGTCGAAGCCTTCGAAGAGCTGCGGCACCTTCAAGATGGTCGAGGTCACGAGCTCGAGCCCGGTGCGGGCGAGGCGCACGGCGTTGGCCGGGATGATGCCCTGCCAACCCAGGAAGGGTCGGATCCCGATGAACTCGATCGGGTAGAACATCATCTTGATGGCCATCCAGTTCGTGAACCAGCCGATGACGGCGGCGACGAGGGGGATGGTGAGCTGCCAGTAGTCTTTCGCGAGTGTCTCGAACATGGTGCCGGAGAAGACTACGAGCCGCCGCGCTTGGCAATCGCCCGCGGGGCGATGCGGGCGGATTCCGATCCGCGCGAGGACCTGGCGAGGCGAGCCTGTCGGCGGTTGACCGGCGGGTCGTGAACAGGAGGACACATGACGGTCGAGGTCGTGCGCGAAGGGGCGGTGTGGACGGTGTGGCTGGCGCGGCCCGAGCGGCGGAACGCGGTCGATCGCGCCACGGCCGAGGCCCTCTTCGAGGCGTTTGGAGCCTTCGAGGCCGACGCCGAAGCGCGCGTC
>JAEUKJ010000426.1 GCA_016792665.1 Deltaproteobacteria bacterium
AGGCCCACCTCGAGACCCCGAAGATGCTGCGCTGCTTCACGACCGAGGCGCGCCTCATGGTGCACCTGGCCCAGCACCCGCACCCCGGGTTGCCGCGCGGCTACGGCGAGCACATCCACGGGCGCGAGCGCTACATCCTCATGGAGCTCGTCCATGGCGCGAGCCTGGCCGAGCTCATGGCCGTGGCGCAGCGCGAGGGGCGGCCGATCCCCGAGGCGCTGGTCCGTCGCGTGGGGCTCGAGATCGCCTCGGCCCTGGCCTACGTGCACGAGGTCCCGGCCCCCGATGGCAGCCCCATGCAGCTCGTGCACCGCGACGTCGCGCCCCCGAATATCCTGGTCGGCTTCGACGGCCGCGCCCGCCTCATCGACTTCTCGACCGCCCAGGCCGCGTGCCCCGAGCTCACGCCCGAGCCGCTCGGGTCGCGCTCGGGGAGGCTCGGCTACATGTCGCCCGAGTCGCTGGTCTCGCCGCCCACCGCGCACGCCGATCAGTATGCGCTCGGCGCGACCCTCTATGAGCTGGCCACCGGGCAGCGTCTGGTGCCGACCTCGACCCCCGAGGAGACGCTGGCCTGGGTCACGCGCGGCGTCCACACCCCGGTCCTCACCCATCGCCCCGAGCTGTCGCCGTCCCTGGCCTATGCCATCGAGCGCACCCTGGCGCCTTCGCCCGCCGAGCGCTTCGCGTCGATGGGGGCCTTCGAGGCGGTGCTCGCGCGCGACGCGGAGCCGGACGATGCGGCCCTGGTGTTGGCCTTCCTTGGCGAGCTCATGGGTGCAGTCGCGGCGCGCGAGCGCGAGGCCTTGAGGCGGATCCGACGCGGCCCGCGCGAGGCGCCCGTGAAACGAGGCAGTGCATGAGCACGCTGACACTGATCTGGATCTTGTCGCTCGCGGCGGCGACTGCGTTCGTCGTGGCCGGCTACCTCTTCGGGCGACGCGTGCGCCCGGTCGTGCCGGTCGCGCTGCCGACCACAACCCCCACACCCACCACACCCGCCACAAGTGGGCCGCCCGTCGCGGTGCCTGCGCTCACCGAAGACCCGCGCGGACCGCGTCGCACGAGGTTGCCGACGGTGGACGCGTCGTTCACCGAGGGACGCCTGGCTCAGGCGCTGCGTCGCCTCGATCCCGATCGGATCCTCGAGCTCGTCATCTTGAGCGACGCCTCGGGACTCCCTCTCGCGGTGGCCGAGGGCGGGCGCCAGGGGGCCGTGACGGCGATCGATCCCGAGCTGCTCGCGGCCCTGGCAGCGGCCGCGCACGGACTCATGACGCGGGTCGAGGGGGCGGTCGCTCCGGTGCGTGCGCTGACGCTCCAGCTCGGCGACGCGGCGCGCATCGAGGTGCGCCCGGCCACGACCGCGATCCCGACCCTGCTCGTGACGGCCGGCGAGACCGGCCCCAGCGACGCGCGCGTGACGCGCTTCATCGAAGAGATCCAACCCTGGGTTCGCGCCTGACGCCGCGCTCGCGCGGCCCAACCCACGCCTTTCGGGACGACAGCCATGGCTTCACGCAGCGAGAAACTCACGAGCATCCTCCACGAGCTCCGCGCGTCGTCACCCGACATCGTCGGGTGCGCCGTGGTCAGCGTCGACGGCTTCGTCATGGCGTCGGTCCTCCCCAGCGAGCGCGAGGAAGACGTGCTCTCGGCGATGGCGGCGGCCATCCTCGGCATCGGCGAGCGCATCAGCCACGAGCTCCTGAAGAGCGAGATGCGGCAGCTCTTCGTGAAGGCCGACACGGGCTACGTCATGCTGAACGCGGCCGGACGCGAGGCGATCCTGGTGTCGCTGCTGCACGCCAAGGCCAAGCTCGGGTTGGTCTTCCTCGACGCCGGGCGCGCCGCGCAGGCGGTCGAGGGGATCCTGTGAGCAGCCCCGTCCCCGCAGGCGCCGCCCTCGCGGTGGGCCTCGGCCTCGTGGCGATCATCGACGGGGTGCTCGTGCCGCGCGTGCTCGAGGCGCGGGCCGGGTCGGTCGGGCAGGAGTCGGATGCGCGGCCGCCTGAGGTCGGCGCGAAGGTCGAGGCTCCGTCTGCGAAGGTCGAGGTGGCGGTGAAGGTCGAGGCCCCGTCTGCGAAGGTCGAGGTCCCGTCTGCGAAGGTCGAGGTGGCCGCGAAGGTCGAGGCCCCGTCTGCGAAGGTCGAGGTCCCGTCTGCGAAGGTCGAAGTCGCACCCGCGAAGGTCGAGTCACCCGCGAAGGTCGAGCCACCCGCGAAGGTCGACTCCACTGCCGCGCTCGGGTCGCGCGAGGTCGTCATTCCCTTCGAGTTGGAATCGATCGCGCTGCCGAGCTCGGCCCGCGCCAGCCTCG
>JAEUKJ010000463.1 GCA_016792665.1 Deltaproteobacteria bacterium
CGGGGCTGGCCGTCGGGTCCCGCGTCACGGTCGACACGAGCTCCTCGCCGCCAGCGAGATGTTCTGAGGCGGCCTGCTAGCACACGCTCGCGCGGACTGGCAAGGAAGATTGCGGCAAACGGTCGGGCTCAGGCTGGCTCCACCTCGTGTAGCTCCGCCCTCACCTCGCGCTCCGCTGCGATCCTCACCCGGAGGGTCTCGACCTGGGCCCGCGTGCGCTGCGCCAGGTCGGCCCCGCCACCGGGTTGGGCCAGCGCATCGAGGAGCCCCAGCCACGTCTCGCGCAGACCCGAGACCGCCTGCGCGATCTCCGCGTCGAGGCCGCGCTTGCGCACCCCGAGCGCCGCCGCCTGCTCCCGCTGCCGCGCGATGGCGGCCGGGTCGACCAGCCCCGAGTCACGCGCCAGGTTGGTGTCCGAGAACGCCTCGAGGTGCGCGCCGAGACTCGCCGACAGGGCATGCAGCTCGACCATCGCGACCAGCAGGAGGTCCACGTCGGTGACGACGCCGCCATCGAGGCCGACCTCCTTCTTCCTCGCGAGCTCGGCGATACGCTCGCGGATCTCGACCGCCTCACGCAGCCGCGCATCGACCGCGACGAGTGCCCGCGCCGCTGGCGGGGCCGCGGGGATGGGCGGCGGCAGGGCCTTCTTCTTCGCGCTGGCGGCCTGCGCCCGGCGCCAAAGGATCGGCAGGTAGACCGCCGCGAACGCGAGCGCCGAAGCGACGAACACGATCTCCAGGACGACCCTCAAGGGCCGGTCTCGGCGAGGAAGAACTTGCGCCAGGCCTCCATCGAGCAGCACTTCTGCAGGAAGCCCGGGTCGCTCGAGTTCATCTGGATGTCGCCCAGCTTGAAGCCCTTGACGGCCTCAATCGCCGAGTAGGTCCGCCCCGCCTGGCTCGCCAGGGCCTCGCTGCGCAGCTTCTCGCCGAGCGCCTGGGCCCGCGTCTCGGCCAGGTTGCCCTCGGCGATGGCCGCGTCATGGGCCGCGTCCCCGTCGGCGCGACGCTTCCGGTCATAGGTCACGCCCTCGGCCTCGATGGCGGCGATCTCGAGCTCGAACTTCGACTTCAGCTCTTCGATCTTCTTGTTCCACTCCTCGGTCTTGAGGGCGATCTCCTTGTCGATCGTCTTCTCCAGGGTCTCGGTGTCCTGGGCCGCCTTGGACTGCCGCTGCAGGGCCTCGTCGAGCTTGCCCTGGACGACGAAGAACTGCTTGTTCTGGAGCTTCTCCTCGTACTGCGGCCGGAAGCGGATGCCGCGCACCGTCACGTGCGTGGCCGCGACGTGGTACTGGCGAATGGCCTCGTTCACGGCCGGCAGCGCGATGGCGGTCGCCTTCTCGCGCTTGTCGGCGTCCTGCACATCGATGTTCGAGAGGTCCGCCAGCTTCTCGCGCAGGATGCCCATCGCGGCCGACTTCACCTTGGCGTCATAGGTCTGGTGGAGCCCCTCGCGCACCAGCATCCAGGCCTCGCCCGGGATGATGTGGTAGACGATGACGCAGTCGATGAAGATGATGTTGTTCTCCTTCGTGCGCACGTCCAGCGCGGTCCCGGCGTCATCGCTGAAGTCGAGGTAGTGCAGCGTCGCGTCGAGCTGATACCAGCTGTGCACGAACGGCAGAGAGAGATGCCAGCCCGGCAGGTAGTCGCCCTCGGACACGCCGCCCTCGATGCTCTTCCGGACGCCGATCTTGTCGGGGTCGATCTGCTCGAGGCAGGTCTTGGGCATGAGCCACAAGCACACGATGACGGCCGAGACGATGTTGAGGACGCGCATCACTTGCCCTCCCCATCCTGGAGGTAGCGGATGTCGACCGGCGTCGAGCTGCGCGCGTACGGCACCGCGCGGATCTTCTCGAGCTGCGGGAAGACGTGGACGGCGATCTCGCGGTTCAGCACGTCCGGCCCCGAGGCGCCCACGGCCTTGATCTGAGCGGCCAACCCCTCGGCCGCCTTCTGCGACGCGATCTCGTTGGCGGCGGCGCGCGTCACCTTCTCGTCGCGGTCGGCCTCGCCCTCGGTCTTGCGCTCGATCCAGTACTTGTCCGCCTCGCGCTTGACCGCGATGAGGCGGTTCATCGCCTGCTGCTTCTTGGCCTCGAGCTCGGCGATGAGGGCCTGGTACTCGCCGTTCTTGGCCTGGACGACCTGCTGGATGCGCCGCCCCTGCTCTTGCACTAGCTTGTTCCGCTTCTCGCCCTGGACCTCGACCTCCTGCTCGGCGTTCTGCCGCTCTTCGATGGCCTGCTCGACGCGCTGGTCGAAGCTCGGCTTGGGCGGCGGGATGTTGGTCACCTCGAGGCCGAGGGGATTGAGCCGCTCGTTGAGAGCCTGCTTGGCCCGCGCCGTCGCCTCGCCGTAGGTGCGCGGGTCGGCGATATCGAGGAACGAGTAGCGGCCGAACTCGTTCCGCATGATCTCGCGCGCGTGCACCTTCAGCGCGTGGATCTTGTAGCCGTCCCCGGGGCCGTTCTGGCGGATGACGTCGCCGGCCGAGGCGGGCAGGATCTGGTAGTGGATCTCCACCTTCTCGAAGAAGAAGTTGGAGCCGTCGCTGGCCCGCACCGTGAGCTGCTTGACGTGCTCGTCCGAGACGTCGGCGTTGCCCTCCATCATGAAGATGCGCGGGCGCATGTCGATCTTCTCGATGCGCTGGAAGTAGGGCCAGATCACCTGCAGCCCCTGCTCCTTGGTGACCTCGACGTCCTCGCCGAAGAGGCCGATGCCGCTCATGTTGTAGATGACCGCGACCTCGCCCGGCTCGACCTCGACCGCGAAGTCCGACCCGAAGACGAAGGTCCCGAGCAGGATGAGCGCGGCCCAGATCGGCAGGATCGCGCGCAACGCCTTGCGCCACGGCGGCAAGGGCGGCTTCGGCGCGGCTTCGCCTTGGGGCGTGTCCACGGACGCGGCCTCGGCTGGCGGCGTTTTGCGCAGCTTCCTCTTGAGGTTGTCGATGAATGACATGGACGGCATCGTAGCCTGCCCTCGGCGTTGCGCCAACGCTTGCACGAATGAACCGAGAGCGGCTAGACGAAGGGGCGCGCGCGTCGAAGCGAAGCTGCCCGCGCGAGGAGACGACATGGCGACCGGGCTCGACCAGATTGCTCAAGGCTACGAACAAGGACTCCGCGGCAAGCGCGTCGCGCTGCTCGTCAACCACACCGCCGTCGACCAGTGGGGCCAGCACGCCGTGCAGGTCCTCGGCGCGGCCGGGGTGAAGATCGTGCGCCTCCTCGGGGCCGAGCACGGCATCTGGTCCACGCACGAGGACATGGAGCCGGTGGACGGCGCGGTCCAGGACCCGGTCTTCGGCCTCCCGGTCGTGTCCCTCTATGGGTCGGACAAGGCCAGCCTCGAGCCGCGTCCCGAGGTCTTCGACGGTGTGGACGCCATCGTCTACGATCTGCAGGACATCGGCTCGCGCTACTACACCTTCGCAGCCACGCTCGCGCTGGTGATGAAGCACGCCGCCCCGCGCCAGATCCCGGTGTGGGTGCTCGACCGTCCGAACCCGATCGGCCCGCGTCGCGAAGGCCCGCTGCTCCGCGAGGGCTTCGAGAGCTTCTGCGGGCTGGTGGCCGGCCTGCCGATCCGTCATGGCCTCACCGTCGGGCAGCTCGCCCGCTGGTACCGCGACCGCATCGCGCCGGGCTGCGAGCTCATCGTGGTGCCGTGCACGAAGGACACGCGGCTCCCGTTCGTGCCGCCGTCGCCGAACATGCCGACCTACGAGACGGCGCTCGTCTATCCGGGCCTCTGCCTCGTCGAGGGCACGACCTTGTCCGAGGGGCGCGGCACGACCTCGCCGTTTCGACAGGTCGGCGCGCCGGGCGTCGACCCGCTGGCGGTGGTCGCGTTCCTGCGCCGCAAGGACTGCCCCGGCGTCGACTTCGTGCCGGTCCGCTTCCGCCCCCACTTCGGCAAGCACGCAGGGCAGATCTGCGGCGGCGTGTATCTGCGCGGCTTCGACCCCAACGGACTCTCGGCCATCAAGCTCGGCGTCTACCTGCTGGAGGCCTTCAAGAAGGTTGCGCCGCAGGCCTGGACCTGGCGCAGCGACGCCTACGAGTTCGTCACCGACCGCCCGGCCATCGATCTCCTCTGGGGCAGCACCGCGCTCCGCGACACCCTCGACAAGGGCGGCGACGTGGAGGCCCTGCTCGAGGCGGCCGAGGCCGAGGCGCTGCGCTGGAAGCCGTGAGCACCGCCCGGCAGCGCGTCGCCCTCTATGGTGGGAGCTTCAACCCGCCGCACATGGGGCACGTGCTCATCGCGACCTGGGCCGTGACGGCCCAAGGCGACGGCAGATTGCGCTTCGACCAGACGCGGCTCGTGCCGACCTTGGGCCACCCCTTCGCGAAAGAGCTGGCCCCCTTCGCGACGCGCGTGGCGATGGTCGAGGCCGCCGTCGGGCACCTGGGCCCGCGCGTGAAAGTCGACCCGATCGAGGGGCGTCTGCCCGCGCCGAGCTACACCATCGACACCATCAACGCGCTGCTCGCGGCCGAGCCCGAGCTGGAGCTGACCTGGTTGATGGGCGCCGATGCGTGGCGCGATCGCATGAAGTGGAAGGCCTGGGACGAGCTCTGGGCGCTGCTCGAAGGGCGCGTCCTGGTCGTCGGGCGCGGCGAGGATCTGCCGAGTGATGCGCCCGCCGCGGGCTTCGCGCTGCCGCCGTTCTCGTCGACGGCCGTGCGCGAAGCGGTGCGCGCGGGCAAGCCCTACGACTGGATGGTGCCCGAGGGCGTCGCGGCCATCATCGCGCGTGATGGTCTCTATCGGGCCGGCGCAGGGACGCCATGAGCTCCTTCGATGGACGTCTGACTATCGTGGGGCGTGGGCGCGCGGCAGAGGCGCTCGGGCCGCGCTGGGCGGCCGCGGGGTTCGAGGTCGTGACGTGGTCGCGCGACGACGGGCCGCTCGGAGACACCCCGCACCGGTCGGTCATCGTCCTGGCGGTGAGTGACCGCGCTATCCGCGAGGTCGCCGAGACGCTCGCCACCCGGACCTGCGCCCGCGACGAGCTCTGGCTCCACCTCTCGGGCGCGACGCCGGCTGCCGTCCTACGCGTGGGGCAGGTCCCGCGCGCGGTGGGCTGCCTCCATCCGCTCGTGGCCCTGGCCGCTGGAGCCGACCTCCGAGGTGCCGTGGCCGGCATCGAGGGCGAGCCCGAGGCGGTCCCGGTAGCCGAGACGCTGGCCCGCGCGGTGGGCCTCGTCCCGCAGGCGATCCCGGCCGAGCGGGCGCTGTACCACGCGGCCGCGGTCAGCGTGGCCGGGCACGCGACGGCCCTCTTTTCACAAGCGATGGCGATGCTCGAGGCCCTCGGCATGCCCCCCGATGTGGCGCGCGCGGCACTGGCACCGCTGCTCCTGTCCGCGGCCAAGAACCTCGCCAAGGGCGACCCTGCGAGCGTCCTCACCGGCCCGAGCGCGCGCGGTGATGCGACGACCGTCCGCTCGCACGTGGCCGCGATCGACACCGCCTTCGGACCGACGAGCGACGCCGCCCGGACCTATCGCGCCTTGTCGCGCACGGCGCTCGGCCTCGTCGCGGACCGCCTCACGCCCGACGTCGTGGAAGCCCTCGCGGCCGCCATCACCGAGCCATGACCGTCACCCCTTTGTTGTGATCACACCTTGAGAAGCGGATGGGGCTGGCCTATAAAGAACGCCTCATGTCATTGCCGTCCACCCCAAGCGGTGACCGCGCCAAGCGCTGGCCGGGCCTCCGCGCCTATGTCGGCGTCGGCCTGCTCGGGCTCACGATCACCATCGCGCTCGGCGTCCTGCTCGGGGTCGGCGTGTTCACGTTCACCTACGGGCGCGGGCTGAGCTACCTCTCGAGCGACCCCAAGGCCTGCACGAACTGTCACGTGATGCAGGACGCCTACGACACCTGGGTGAAGAGCAGCCACCGCAACGTCGCGGTCTGCAACGACTGTCACCTGCCCCACGACTTTGTCGGCAAGTGGCTGACCAAGGCCGACAACGGCCTCTTTCATTCGCTCGCCTTCACCTTCGACGACTTCCACGAGCCGATCCAGATCAAGCCGCGGAACCGCAAGGTCACGCAGCGCACCTGCATCGACTGCCACGGCAGCGTGGTCCACCAGATGCTGCCCGAGGTGGACGGAGGAAGCATGCTCATGTGCGTGCACTGCCACGCCGACGTCGGCCACCAGGGCCGGCGCCGCACGACCGTGACGCCCGACTTCGAGCGCGACCCGTGACGACTCCGACGACCCGAGGACGACCATGACGACCCCCGCCGAGCCCGTCGCGCCCGCTCCCCCCGCCTCGCCCGTGGCACCTGCGCCCGACGAGCGCAAGCGTCGTCGTCGCCTGCTGCTCGTGCTCGGGCTGGTCGTCCTTGCGACGGTCGGCGTGACCGCGCTCTTGATGACGATCTTCGAGCGCCGCCTGGAGGCGCGCACGCCGTTCGTGCGCTTGGTCGAGGTGAGTGAGGCCACCAGCGACCCCGCGCCATGGGGCGTGAACTGGCCGCGTGAGTACGACAGCTATCAGCGCACGGTCGACGTGACGCGCACGCGCTTTGGCGGGTCGAGCGCGATGCCCGACCAGAAGCTCGAGCGCGACCCGTGGCTGAAGCGCCTGTACGCGGGCTACGCCTTCAGCATCGACTACCGCGAGCGGCGCGGCCACGCCTACATGCTCTACGATCAGGAGCACACCGAGCGCGTGACGAAGAAGCCGCAGCCGGGCGCCTGCCTGCACTGTCACGCGTCGATCATCCCGACCTGGCGGCGGGTCGGACGCGAGGCGCTGGGCCGCCCCGTGCGCGAGGACGACGGGCGCGAGTTCGACTGGGACGCGGTCATGAAGGGCTTCGAGACGATGAGCCGGATGTCGTACGTCGAAGCGCACGGGCTCTTGCTCGCGACGCCGGACGGCACGCCGGGCGACGCGAAGCTGGCGCTCTCGGGTGAGGCGCAGCCCGCGGTCAACGGCGAGCCGACCACGACGCGCGAGAAGCTCGACAGCCACGCGGGCGAGGCGCACCCGGTGGCGTGCGTCGACTGTCACGACCCTCAGTCGATGGCGATCCGCGTGACGCGGCCGGGCTTCGTGCGTGGCATCGCGGCGCTCGCGGCGAGCGATGCCCCGGTGCCGCACCTGCCCAGCGTGCAGCGTTGGCGTGAGGGCGGGCGCAAGAAGCCGTTCGACCCGAACGTGGACGCGACCCGGCAGGAGATGCGGAGCTTCGTCTGCGGTCAGTGCCACGTCGAATACTACTGCGGGCCGCGCGAGACCTTGTTCTTTCCATGGGCGGCGGGCCTCCGCGCGGACGACATCGAGTCGGTCTACGAGGGCCATCGCTTCCCCGACGGCGAACCCTTCCACGACTTCGTGCACGCCGAGACCGGGGCGCGGGTCTACAAGGCACAGCACCCCGAGTTCGAGATGTGGAGCCAGGGCGTCCACGCGCGCAGCGGCGTGAGCTGCTCGGACTGTCACATGCCCTACGTGCGCGAGGGCGCGATGAAGGTCTCGAGCCACTGGGTGCGGAGCCCGCTGCTCCAGGTGAACAGCTCGTGCCAGCCCTGCCACAACATCCCCGAGGCGGAGCTGCTCGGTCGGGTCGCGGCGATCCAGGATCGCACGCGCGGGCTCCTGGACCGGGCCGGGGTCGCGACCACCGACATGCTCGACGCCATCGTGCGCGCGAAGGCTGCGGGCGCCACGCCGGAGCAGCTCGCGCCGATCCTCGAGCTGCAGCGCAAGGGGGCCTGGCGGCTCGACTTCGTGTCGAGCGAGAACTCGATGGGCTTTCACGCCGACCAGGAGGCGGCGCGCCTCCTTGCGGAGGCGATCGACGACATGCGGCGTGCCCAGGCCGCGGCGTTGTCGCTCGGGCTGAGCGCACCGACGCCGACCCCGACGCCCGCACCGACCCCGCCGCCCGCGCCGACGCCGACCCCGACGCCCGCACCGACCTCGCCGCCCGCGCCGACGCCCGCACCCTGAACCAAGGGCGCGAGGTCCGCCCCTACCCCCTCGATCGACGACTCTGCGCTCAGCGCGCGAGCTCCGTGTCGAGCCAGTCGAACATCTTGTGCGTGAGCACCTGGGTCGCTCCCGGCTGCACATGGAACTGGCCGGCCTCCTCGCGGGTGAAGACGACCAGCGCCCGGCGCGCGGGATCGAGCGCCTCATAGAGCTGCCGCGCTTGCCCTCGCGGGCCCTCGTCTTCGGCATCGATGACCAACACCTTCGCCTTGATCCGATCGGCCTTGCCCTCGAACGTGAACGCCGACAACGCATGCAGCAGGGCCGAGGGCGTCGTGACGCCGTGATGCCACGCCATGTCCTCGATCCCCCACGCGAGGAAGGGCGAGTACGGCATGAGCGCCGTCACGTACCGATCGAAGGCCTCGTCCCCCTGGGCCAGCACCGCCTCGAAGTCGGGCAGATAGCTGCCGAGGGTCGCGAGGATCGACCCGTACCAGCTCACGACCCCGGGGTTCGCCACCACCAGGGCGAGCCGCCCCTCGGCCGTCGCCGCGCGTGGGGCGAGATACCCGCCCATGCTGGCCCCCAGCAAGACGAGGCGGTTGGGGTCGACCTCGGGGCGCGACACGAGCTGGTCGACGACGGCGGTGATGAAGACCTCCCAGTCGGGGCGGAACGGCAGCCCCTGGATGCGCATCACCTTGCCCTGGCCGGGCCCATCGATGAGCAGCGTGTGGTAGCCGCGCTCGAGGCCCGCCCGCGCGATGTACATGAGGTCCTCGGCCCAAGCGTCCCGACCCGAGTGCGCGATGAGGGTCGGCGCGGGCTCCGAGGTCTTGGCGCGAAACCAATACCCCGTGAGCGTCGTCCCTTCGTACGGGATCTCGACGACCGATGCCGTGTCGGGGAAGACGTAGGCCAGGTACTTCGAGAACCGAGCCACCTCCGCCTGGGCCATCTCGCGGACGTCCGGGGAGCGCGGATCGGGGTGGTAGTGCATCGCAGCCCGGAGGTAGGTCGACGAGCGGTGGTACGCGTGACCCGCCGAGATGAGGTGTCCGGCCGCTTCGCTCGCCTGGGCGACCGCGTCGAGCCGTGCCGCGGTCGCTTGCCACGCGCGGGTCCAGGCGGCGGGCGTGTCGTCGTCGACGCGCCGGGCCGTCTCGAGGACCTCGGCGACCTCGGTGCCGCCGTGCGCCGCGTTGCCGAGATAGTAGAGGACGAGCTCGTCCAGGAACGGGTCGCCCATGCCGAGCTCCCACCACGCGGGCGTCGGCCCAGGGGCGATGTCGCCGGTCGTGCCGGTCGTGTCGGTCGTGGCGGTCGTGTCGCCAGTCGTGCCGGTCGTGTCGGTCGTGGCGTCGTGGGTGTCGAGGGGGGCGGTATCTGGGCTGGGCTCGGACTCGGCGCACGCAGCGAGCGAGACGGCCAACCCGATCATCATGGAGGTACGTGACATCGCATCTTCCTTTTCTTGTGAGGCTTGGGCGGAAGGATCCGCCGCCCCATGGAGCCAGACCTCGCGCGCCGCCTCCGTCGCGTTCGCGTCTCGCCGCGTATCGCGCTGCCGGCCCACGACCGCCCCTCCGGCGGCAGCCTGGCCGCGACGCCCCGCTCGGATACCGACCGATACACGGCGAGACCGAAGCCCTGTGGAGGCATACGCGCTGACCGCCTTAGGCTGCGGCCATGAGCCTCCTCCGCCTCCTCCGCCTCCTCGCGTTGGGCCTCGTCATCGCCGCGGCCGCACCAGCCCGAGCGCAGTTCCCGGACCTCGTCGAGCTCCACGCGCTGTACCTGCCAGGCGTCCCGGTCGCGGTCCCCGGCCAGTCCGGATTGCGCGCCCAGATCGCCTCGTACGAGGTCGCCATCAACGTCCCCGTCGTCCTGTCCCCCAAGACCTTCCTCGTGCCCGGGCTCGCGTACCGCGCCGACGCCGTGAGCTACCTCGACGCGCCCGACGGGTTCGCGGATCTCCGGGCCTTTCACGCCGTCGAGCTCCCGCTGCTCTTCGTGCAGCTCCTGCCGCACGACTGGACCCTCGCCCTGCGGGTCGCGCCCGGGCTGGCGAGCGACTTCCGCGCCTTCGACAGCGCCGCGCTCCGCTTGTCGGGCGCCGCGTTGGTGCTGCACGCCTTCTCGGACGATGTCACGCTCGGCGCAGGCGTCGTCGCGACCTACGGCTTTGGGAGCTTCATGGTCCTGCCGGCCGTCGCCTTGACGGTGGGGGACGACGACGCGCCGGTCGCCTTGGAGATGATGCTTCCCGCCTTCGCTCGACTCGCGCTCCGCCCCCTACCCGGCCTGGAGCTCGGCCTCCGCGCCGACACCTCGGGCAGCTCCTACGCCGTCAGGGACCCGCGCATCGCCAAGCGCTGGCCCTGCTCCGACGATGGCGCGCCGGCCGACCCATCGTCCTGCTTCGACAACCTCGCCTACTCCGTGGTCGACGCGTCCGCCTACGTCTCGGTGAACGTCTGGGGCACCCTGTGGCTCGACGCCTCCGTCGGCCACACGCTCTATCGTCGCTTCGAGTCGAAGAACGCCGATGGCGAACCCGTCCTGGACGGCGCCCAGGACCTCCCGAACACCTGGGGCGTGCGCGTCGGGTTCGCCGTGAAGTTGCCGAGGGGCTCGTGACCCCGCTCGTGCGCGCGGCCGGGGGTCGGCTATGGTGAACGACGAGGGACCCATGCTGGAAGCGCGCGCGAAGATTCTGTTGGTCGAGGACGACGCGAGGCTCGGCGAGCTCACGCGCGACTACCTGGTCATGAACGGGCACGCCGTCGACATCGAGCCCCGCGGCGACGCGGCCCCCGCCCGCATCCTCACCGGCGACTACGACCTCGTGGTCCTCGACCTCATGCTGCCCGGCATGGACGGCCTCGAGGTATGTCGCCGCGTCCGCGACGGCTTCTCGGGCGCCATCTTGATGCTGACGGCGCGCGCCGAAGAGGTCGACGAGATCGTCGGGCTCGAGGTCGGGGCCGACGACTACCTGCCCAAGCCCGTGCGGCCGCGCCTCCTCCTGGCCCACGTCGACGCCCTGCTCCGCCGCCTCGCGGGCCGCGCCTCACGCGCGCGTAACGTCGAGGCGACCTTGAGGGTCGGCCCCCTCGCCATCGATCGCGGCGCGCGCCGAGTCACCCACGACGGCGTGGAGATCGAGGTCACCACGGCCGAGTTCGATCTCCTCTGGACCCTCGCGAGCCGAGCCGGCGAGGTCGTCACGCGCGAGGATCTCTACGCGAGCCTTCGCGGTATCGCCTACGACGGGCTCGACCGCTCGATCGACCTGCGCGTCGCGCGCCTTCGCAAGAAGCTCGGCGACGAAGGCAAGCAGCCGCGCCTCCTGAAGAGCGTCCGCGGCGCGGGCTACCTGCTCTCGGACAAGCCATGACCCGCGCCCTCGTGTTGAGCACGCTCGCGATCCTCTGCGCCTTCGTCCTGGCCCTGGCGCTCAACATCTGGATCACCTGGGACCACGTCCTCCCCGAGCGCCCAGGGGCCGCGCGCTTCCTCGCCCCCGGCCTGAAGTTCACGCTCGGCTGGCTCGAGGCGGGTCTCGCCGAGGTCCCCGATCGCACCCCTGCCGCGCTCCAGCGGGTGCTGGGGGTGCCGGTCGCGCCGCTCACCCCCGAGGGCGCCGACGCGCTGGCCGCCGCGGAGCACGTCTCGATCCCGCTCGGCGCCGAGCGCTTCGACCTCTACGTCGACGACCTCCGCGACGCCCGCCAGGGCGTCTTGCACACCCGCGCCCACGGGCCTCTCCTCATCGGCGAGCTCCGCGGGATGTCGCCCTTCAACCGCGACACGGTGCCGCTCTGGATCGGTCTCAGCCTGCTCATCGGCGCCATCGCGAGCGTCGTCATCCTGCGCCCCCTCTTCGTCAAGCTGCGGCGCCTCGAAGACACGGCCAAGCGCCTCTCGGCCGGCGACCTCGACGCGCGCGCCCCCCTCTCGGGGCCGACCCACATGCTCGCACTCGCGCTGAACACGATGGCCGAGCGCACGGGCCACGTGCTGAAGAGCCACGAGGCACTGTTGCAGGCGGTGGCCCACGAGCTCCGGACCCCGACCGCGCGAATCCGCTTCGGGGTCGAGCTCATGGTGGGGGTCGAGACGCGGGCTGAACGCGCCCTGCGCGCCGACGCGCTGGATCGCGACCTGACCGAGCTCGACGCGCTGGTGAGCGAGCTCCTGTCGTTCACGCGCCTCGGGGTCGAGTCCCGGTCCGCGCCCCGAACCATCGTCGACGCGGTGGAGGTCGTGCGCGAGGTCGTCGACGAGGTCGGCGCGCGCCACGCGGTGACGATCGACGGAACCGCAGCGCCGGTCCAGGTCGAGCGGGCCGCGATGCGACGTGCGTTGCGCAACCTCATCATGAACGCGGAGCGCCACGCGAGAGAGCGGATCGTGATCTCCGTGAGCGTCGCCGATCGGGTCGTCGTGACAGTCGACGACGACGGCCCCGGCGTGCCGGCGGCGGATCGCGAGCGCATCTTCGCCCCCTTCGCGATGGTCGAGGCGAGCCGCACGAGGCAGGGCGCGGGGGTCGGGTTGGGCCTCGCCATCGTGCAGCGGGTCGCCGAGCTGCACGGCGGACGGGCGTGGTGCGAAGCGGCCCCGCAGGGAGGCGCGCGCTTCGTCACGACCTGGCCCCGCGCCCTCGGGCTCGCGCCAACAGGCGCCACGTCCCGCCGCCTCGACGCGCCCACGCGGGCGGCGCCCTCCTGAACACGGCGCTGCGACGCCCTGCCTACGCTTCGCGCTCGGGGTCGCCGACGACCCGGTCCCGCCCGCGGCGCTTGGCCTCGTAGAGGCGCACGTCGGCGCGCTCGAGCGCGTCCTCGAGCGGCTCGTCCGGGTGCGCCAGCGCGGCGACGCCCGCGCTCACGGTGACCGCCATGCCCTCGGGGAAGGTCTCGGCGATCGTGCGGCGGACGCGCTCGGCGACGATCGCCGCCCCATCGGCACCGTCCACCCACACGACGAACTCCTCGCCGCCCCAGCGCGCCACCAGATCGGTCGCGCGGCAGGTCGCGACGATGGCCTTGGCCACGGCGACCAGCACGCGATCGCCCACGATGTGGCCGCGCGTGTCGTTCAACTCCTTGAAGCGATCGATGTCGAGGACGACCACGGCGAGGCGAGCGCCGGTCCGGTGGGCGCGGGCGCGCTCGCGCGGGAGGAGGGCCTCCAGGCCGCGTCGGTTCAAGAGCTGGGTCAGCGGATCGGTGTGGGCGAGGCGGGTGCGCTCACGCTCCAGATCGTACTGCGCCGTGATGTCGCGCCACACGATGACGAGCTCGCCGACCTCGGCCGCAGCGGTGACGCGCCGCTCCAGCACGACGCGCTCGGGCCGCGCGAGCTCGAAGACCCGCGGGACGTTGACCGCGTCGCGCTCGGCCGCGTTCGCGAAGAAGGCGATGACCTCTTCCGGGTGGTCGCTGCGCGCGGCGAGGTGGGGCGCGATATCCCAGATCCCGAGCGGCGCGCCCGGCCTGAGCCCGGTCAGCGCGAAGTAGGCCGGGTTCGCATAGACGAGGGTGAGCTGCGCCGACACCAGCGCGACCCCGTCGCGGACACTCGACAGCGTCGCATCGAGCACGCGCCGCTCGTGGGCGAGGCGCTCGCCGACCCGCCGTGACTCGGCCTCGAGCTCGCGGAGCCGCGTGACGTCGCGCATCAGGGTCGCGACCGCTGGCGCCCCGTTGAAGGTCACCGGCACCCCGACCGCCGACACGATCACGTCCGGCTGGCCCGGGCGTACAATGCGGAAGTCGCGCTCCGGAACCGCCTGGCGCGCGCGCAAGACGACCTCGGCGCGCGCATCCGCCTCGGCCTGCTCCTCGGCGCTCAGGAACGCGTCGGTGCGTCGCCCGATCAGCATCCGCGGCTCCGAGATCCCGACAAGCTCGGCGGCAGCGCGGTTCGCGTGCAGGATGTGCCGGTCCCGCCAGAAGATGAGCGGGATCGGAAGGTTCTCGGTCACGCCGCGGAAGGTCTCGTGCGCCCGCTCGAGCTCGGCCTGCGCGAGGCTGAGCGCGACGTCGTCACGCCCCACGATACGATCGACCCCAGCAGGCAGCTCGGCCAGGGTCCGGCCCGATGAATCATCCACAGAAACCATCGCGCGCACCATGCCACAACCGCTCGCCAATCAAAGGGCTTTGGGGCCGGTTCGATGCATCCGCCGACAACGAATCGTGAACGCGCCGCCGCGCGTCTCCCGGCACCACGATCGATGGACTTGGCATGGCGTCTCGGCGCGTGGACCGGCCCCTTGCAATGGAGATGACGCGCCGTGTAACGCTTCTCCATGCGTACACACCTTGTCGTCCTGGTCGCCGCCTTGGCACTGGTCTCCATCGCCCCAGCCAGCCGTGCTTGCTCAGTCTGTTTCGGTTGGGTGGTGCCCTCGGGCGGCGAGGTCCCAGCGAACCTGCCAGGAATCGCGTTCGCTTACCGGGCCCGCCGCTCCCCTCCCCGCTCGTGACGGTCACCGAGCTCGACCCCGACGGGGCCGAGCGCCCGCTGGAGCTCACCATCGAGGACGGGCTCGCGCGCTTCTCGCGCCCTCTC